>CAMAPN010000009.1 GCA_945860275.1 Bifidobacterium breve | reverse complement strand
GTCTCCTGGGTGGCTTTACACGCACGCACTGCCGCTCAGATGTATTCGGGTAATGCGCAGTGGAGCGCCATTAGCGAATTAGTGAGCGCGCTCGAGCCTTATGGCGTACCCGTCTTAGGTAATGGCGATATTTGGTCAGGGGCTGATGGTTTGCGGATGGTCTCAGAGAGTGGATGTCATGGCGTGGTCGTTGGCCGTGGCTGCTTGGGAAGGCCGTGGTTATTTGCCGAATTGGTTGCAGCTTTCGAAGGACGACCAGCGCCAGAAGCGCCAACCTTGCGCGCTGTTGCGCAGATCATGGTCCGACATGGCCAACTGCTGAGTGAATACTTCGAGGATGAATTTCGCGCTGCACGAGATTTACGAAAACATATGGCGTGGTATCTCAAAGGATTCCGTGTTGGAAGTGAGATTCGATCACAGCTGGCGATGATTGAGAATTTCAATCAGATGCAGATGTTGCTTGATCAAATCGAAGAGCAGCCGTATCCGCAGCAAATTGGAGAGGCGCCACGCGGGCGAAGTTCAGGTGTGCGCCAAGTTTCATTGCCGCATCGTTGGCTCGAAGATCCCGATGAGATCCCTGCGATTGCACTTGACGATTCGGTATCAGGCGGATGATCTTTTTTAAATTACTCTTCAAGGCAATTGCATTTCTGCTCGCACTGATAATCGCAATTCCTCTTATTTCAACTGCTCGCGTTTGGTGGACTGGAATTCATCCTGCCGAGGGAAGCGCAAAGTATGCGGTCGTACTTGGAGCGGCACAGTTAAATGGCAGACCAGGTGCAGTACTAACTGCGCGACTGACTCAAGCCCGCGATTTGTACAAGAGCAACCGAGTCGAGAAGATCATCACAGTGGGCTTTAGCCAACCTGGAGATCGCACGACAGAGGCAAAAGCCGGGGCGGCATGGCTTCGGGCAAATGGCGTGACAAGGAATGACGTAATCGTCGTCAGCGCTGGCACTGATACCTACACCAGCACGGTGGCGTATGCGCAAAAAATTCCTGATAAATCTCAGCAGATCTTCGTTGTCACAGACCCGTGGCATTGTTTACGTGCCGTCACAATGGCGCACGACTTCGCGCTCCAAGCAAAGTGTGTGCCAGTGGAAAAGGGGCCAAACACTCTGGAAAATGCGAGTAGACGCTATCTATTCCGAGAGGCAGGGGCGTATCTTGCATACATCACGTTAGGGCGAAGAGGAATTCATTTGAGCGACCACAGCAGTAAACAGGCTAGCGAAAGCGCGGTGCGAACTGGCCATGAGTAGTTATCAACTAGCAGATTTAGCGCGGTTCGTCGACGAACCGGCCAAACGTCCTGGGCGGACAGAATTCGCTCGCGATCGCGCACGAATCATCCACTCATCAGCGCTACGAAGACTCGCTGCGAAAACACAAGTGGCTCAGCCGTGGGCAAATGATTTTCCGCGCACCCGGTTGTCGCACTCCCTTGAATGTGCACAAGTTGGACGCGAACTAGGCGCTGCCTTAGGCGCTGATCCTGATTTAGTAGAGAGCGCATGTTTAGCACATGATTTAGGCCATCCACCCTTTGGTCACAATGGTGAAACGGCGCTTGCAGAGATCGCGCGCGCGTGTGGTGGCTTCGAAGGTAATGCACAAAGTTTTCGAATTTTGACGCGACTAGAACCAAAGACACTTAATCTAGAAGGTGAGAGCGCTGGTTTAAATCTCACACGAGCAACTCTCGATAGCGCTATCAAGTATCCATGGAGTGCAAATAAGAATGCACAAAAATTTGGCGTCTATCAGGATGACCTCAAGATATTTGACTGGGTCAAGATAGGTCTCACGCATGCACAAGCCCCTTTGGAAGCTCAGATTATGGATTGGGCAGATGATGTCGCATACAGCGTCCATGATTTCGAAGATTCGGTCCACTCCGGTCAGATAAAGGTGGATTCACTTCCGAACGATCTAGAGAGTTTTTTTGAAGTTGCACAGAGCGATTACTTATCTGATGTAACTGCGCAGGAAATTAACGATGCATACGCACGTTTAACGAAGCTCTCTTGCTGGCCTCGAACTTTCGATGGTTCGCATGAGAGTCTTGCTCGACTAAAAGATCTCACTAGCCAATTAATCGGCAGATTTGCTCAAGTAGCTGAGCGGGCAACTCGCGACAAATATGGCGCCGGAGAGCTTTCCCGCTATCACGCACATTTAATCGTTCCACGCGAAGAACGTGTTGAAGTTGCTCTCATTAAATCGTTTGCAGCGCATTACATCTTCCGGGCTGAGCAATCACAAGAGCGCTATCTCCAGGAGCGAGCCCTTATTCATCGCCTTGCAGAGGGATTGTTGGAAACCGATGGCGCGCTGTTGGAGCGCAATTTTGCCCGTTCCTGGGAGGCGGCGCGAGGTCAGGATGAGGGAGCCAGACTTCGCATTGTCGTTGACCAAATAGCCTCCCTCACAGATCCAGCGGTGCCGCTTCTGCTTGCCAGACTTGCCTCGCGCACCTGATGCTTAAACATAGGATGTGACCATGGCTGGAAGAATTCGCGACGAGGATGTCTCGCACATACGTCACTCCAGTCATATAGACGATGTAGTCGGAGATTATGTTCAACTGAAGAACGCTGGTGGTGGGCAGAAAAAAGGGCTTTGTCCATTTCACGACGAGAAGAGCCCATCGTTTCATGTAACACCGAGCAAAGGTTTTTATCATTGTTTTGGTTGCCAGACTGGCGGTGACGTCATCTCTTTTGTCATGAAAATCGAACATATGTCTTTCACTGAAGCGGTGGAACGACTTGCCGACCGAATGAATTATCAGCTCACCTATGAAGATGGGCCAACGCGAACTGGTGGTAGCGATCGAAAGCGCCTGCTTGAAGCAAACCGATTGGCTGCGCTTTTCTATCAAGAGCAGCTGCAACAGCCAGGGCCAGCGCAAGTAGGTCGAGAGTTTTTACAATCCCGTGGCTTTGATAAGGATGCGGCAGCGCGATTTGGAGTGGGCTATGCCCCTGATGAATGGGATGCGCTCTCAAAACTTCTCAAAGCGCGCGGCTTCACCGACGCCGAATTGGAATTAGCGGGATTAACAAAAGAGGGACAACGTGGATATATCGATCGTTTTCGCAATCGATTGGTCTGGCCCATACATGAAATATCTGGAGATGTTGTCGGTTTCGGCGCTCGACGCTTGAGCGAGGCTGATACCGGACCGAAGTATCTCAATACCCCTGAAACACCGATTTATAAAAAGAGTGCGCTGCTCTATGGACTTGAGATTGCCAAGAAAGAGATTGCAAAAAAGCGCCAGGTTGTCGTTGTTGAAGGATATACCGATGTGATGGCAGCGCATTTGGCGGGAATTGAGACAGCAGTTGCTACCTGTGGCACAGCATTTGGCGATGAACATATTCGAATCTTGCGTCGATTATTGATGGATGACGATGCCTTCCGCGGCGAAGTGATTTTCACCTTCGACGGCGATGCTGCAGGACAGAAGGCAGCGCTGCGCGCTTTCGATGATGATCAGAAATTTGTCTCACAAACCTTCGTGGCCGTTGAGGAACGAGGGCTTGATCCATGTGATCTCCGCATTAAAGATGGTGATGCGGCAGTTCGCGACTTAATCGCACGTCGAGTTCCGCTCTTTGAATTTGCCATCAAATCTAAGTTAAAACTTTTCAATCTTGCCACTGCCGAAGGTCGGGTGAGCGCACTAAAAGAATGCGCCCCACTCATCATGAAAATTCGAGATAAAGCCCTTCGACCAGAGTATGTGCGTGCTCTTTCGGGTTGGATTGGCATAGATATCGAATTGGTTCGCGAAGCAGTCGGTAGAAATACCCGTGAAAGCGCTTCGGGCGCTCGAACAAATGTCGAAAAGAACTCACCGACTTATCTTTTAGAGCGTGAAGTAGTTAAATCCATTTTGCAATTCTCTGATCTTTCAACAACATGGCGCGAATTGGCAGCCGATGATTTTTCTGATGAATCACTTCGCGCGGTTTTTGCGCTCATCAATGAGCGCCCACAAGCCCTCTCAGATCTCACAGAGCTAATGCGCGAACTGGAGCCAGATAGCGCCGCATTGATCACCGAATTGACTGTCGAGCCGCTACGTTCTGCTGAGGCAACGGAGAGTTTTGTGGTGAGCTTGATAGCGCGGGTACGTGAGGTTTCGCTCACGCGAAAGATCGCCGAGTTGAAATCAACGCTGCTGCGCCTTGATCCTGAATCTGCCGAGTACGGGCCAACATTCTCTGAGCTCATCGCGCTTGAGGCCCTTCGTCGTAGCCTCCACGAAAAGGGCCTTGGCGAGGCGCTGCTCTAAGCCATCGTCTTTTGGGCTATCCAGCCCTGTTTTCGCCTCTGGGGTACCGCTGCGATAAAGTACGCCGGGTTCATTCCCCGATAGCTCAATTGGCAGAGCAGCCGGCTGTTAACCGGCAGGTTCTTGGTTCGAGTCCAAGTCGGGGAGCTTTTCTTACCTAGCAATAAAGTTTCTCTCAGGGACCTTTGAGTTTATGAGGTGATGATTACCGCCATGGCTAGCCGTTTCTCCTTCCGTACATCACTGCGTTCACCAAACGCTCGGGCAACCCTTGCCTTCTTTATCGGAATGGCCATTGCTGGCGGTGGCGCCTATGCGGTGACCTCGACCTCACCAAAGATTTCAGCATGCGTGGATAACCGCACCAAAGTCATGTACCTCACTGAAAAAACTAAGTGTCCTGTGGGGCGCACTTTGGTCAGCTGGAACGTCTCGGGACCTGAAGGTCCTGCTGGTAAGGATGGGGTTACAAAAGATAATTCGGGAAACTTATCCATCAAAGATATTTCCAAGAAGGTGCTTCCGACGGTGGTTTCAATTTCCATAACCTCAACTGGCAGCGGTGGAACTGGATCAGTGGTGCAAAGCGATGGCTCAAAGAGCTTTATCGTGACAAATAACCATGTGATTGATGACGCTGTCCTCAATGGGAAAGTGAAAGTCGAATTCCAAGATGGAACTGAACTAGATGCGACAATCAAGGGGCGCGATATCGCCTACGACTTGGCGGTGCTCCAAGTAAGTAAAGGCAATCTGCCAACAATTGAGATTGGCGACTCATCTAAGGCGGTCATCGGAGACCTATCAGTTGCTATTGGTTCGCCACTTGGCCTCTCAGGAACGGTGACCAGTGGAATCATCTCTGCGCTCAATCGTCCAGTGCTCACGGGAACCACCGATCGAGCCTCCTATATCGATGCGCTGCAAACAGATGCGGCGATAAATCCGGGCAACTCCGGGGGCCCACTCGTTGATGGTCAGGGGCGAATGATCGGAGTAAATTCGGCGATTGCATCACTTGGTTCATCATCCACGGGAAATATCGGTTTGGGTTTTGCAATTCCCGTGAATCAGGCAATGCGCGTCGTAAACGAAATCATTGCAACTGGGAAATCAACCAGACCACTCCTTGGCGTTGAATTCGATCGAACTTACAGTGGAAATGGAAAAATTCTTGGGCTAGTAAAGGATGGAGCTGCCGAAAAAGCTGGCATCCCCGTCAATAGCACCATCAAATCCATCGACGGATTCTCGATCAAGAGCGATATCGATGCGGTTGTTCGCATCCGCTCATATGCGCCAAATAGCACCGTATCGATCACTGTAGAACTGCCTAGTCGGGAGACGAAAACGTTTTCAGTGACCTTGGGCTCTGCGCCGGCTAATCAATAGCCACTAGGCTCACCACATGGCTGAATTCCATTTGAAGATCTCTCTACCTGATCGACCAGGTTCCCTTGGGTCAGTTGCTTCCGCAATTGGATTTGCAGGTGGCGATATTCGAAATTTCACTGTAGTCAGCAACGAAGGTGGAAAAGGAATTGATGATGTGGTGATCGCGATTCCAGGGACCGACCCGACTGATCTTTTAAATGTATTGGGACAGATCGGCGGAGTCGAAGTCCTTTCTATAGAACCTATCAAGCAATCAGTTAAATAAATTTGCGGAGCGATTGCCCGCTATTAAAAGGCGCGGCTTCATCGTAAGTAAGTTCCAATAAACGATTCCACTTGGCAGTGCGCTCAGATCTATGGGTGGAGCCCACTTTTATCTGCCCAGCCGCGCTTCCAGTAGCAAGGTCGACGAGCCAACTCTCCTCTGTCTCACCTGATCTGGCAGATACAACCGTGTTCCAATTATTTCGCTTTGCCAAACCAAGCGTTGAGATTGCAGCGAATAGCGTTCCTGCTTGATTCGGTTTGATCAAGATGGCATTCGCTTCGCTCTTAGACAGGCCTACTTCAAGCCTCGATGATTGCGTTGCATACCGATCATCGCCAAGAATTTGAATTCGTGCGACTAGAGCACGTTGCGCGAGCCATCCTGATTCATCATCTTCCGCCGCACCATCCTCAACCGAGATGATGGGATACTTATCTAGCCAAGCGCTCCAGTGAGCCACAAAATCTTCTGAGTCCAAGGCGACCTCATTGCCATTCTTATGAATGAGGTATTTGCCGTCGCTGAAAAGTTGATTTGCTGCGATATCGAGAGCGATATGTGCTTTTCCCGACAACCCAACTTCAGAGATTGCATCAGAAACTAAGACGATTGCTTCTTCATCGCTTCCCAATCTTGCAGTCAGGCCACCTTCATCTGCAACGAGTGAGGTATCAAAGCCTTTCGAAGCAAGGCTCTTTTTAGTTGCTTCCCTAATTCTCCATACCCATTCCAAGCCTTCACTAAAAGATGAAGCGCGAGTGGGGATTGCGAGAATATCTTGAATATCGATTGCGCTAGCTGCATGCGCGCCACCAGAGAAGATATTGACCATTGGCATAGGCAGTACAGGTGCGCAGTTTAGGTGCGCGGCAATCACTTCGAAGGGCTGGGAGTTACTTTGCTTTGCGTACGCCAACCAGGCGGCAATGGTGATCGCCACTGGGATATGTCCACCATAGCGAGATTGGGTTGCTGAAGAATCGATGGTGCGCAACGCTCGATCCAGCTCGTAAAAGTCATTTCCGGCAAGGCCAATCAAAGAAGGTGAAACTTCGCGCGCGAAACGTTCGATTGCCTGTTGCACGCTCTTTCCGTCGTACGAATCTCCACCATCGCGCAAGAAGAGCGCTTCATGGCTACCAGTGCTCGCACCAGCGGGAGCGATAGCAATCGCAAGATGTGAGCCGATATGAACTCGCGCGGCCACTGTTGGATTTCCTCGAGAATCGAGGACTTGCCAGAGGTCAATCTGCGAAATTTCGCTCAACGCTACAGCACTCCAAATTTTGCAAATGCTTCGCTGGGTGACATTCCTTCCTTTACCGCTTTGCGAAAGAGATTCTCGCCGGAATTCTTCTCCTCTACGAACGCAATCACCTGTGGAATTAAATGATTGGGAACGACAACAACACCATCAACATCGCCAACGATTAAATCGCCTGGATTAATCTCTACTCCATCTATTTCGCCAGGCACATTATGTGCAACAACTTCATAACGACTATTGATATCAATTGGCCATGTGCCCGTTCCAAATACTTTGAAACCAAGCGCTCGAGTCCGTGCAACATCGCGCACAGGAGCATCAGTAAGCGCCCCAGCAGCTCCTTTAAATTTGCAGGCATTGGAAAGTAATTCGCCCCAGAGCGCAGATGTGTGTCGACGACTAGATGGTTTAATGAAGACATCATCTTTGCCAATTGCATCGAGCGCTTTAAGTAAACCGACGTATGGGATTTCTGGAGCAACCTCAACTGGCTCGAGCTTGACGGGAAAGGCATAGCCCATCATCACGCCATCGCCAGAGATCATTGCGATATCCGAGCCCAGCACTTGGTTTCGAAAGCCAAGGTGGTCAAGGCAATCGGAGGTCAAGGCGGCGTTAAAAATCGGGCGGAGCGGATCTAGGTCAGGGCGCAATAGTGAGGTCATGAGCCAAAGGGTAGGGGCAGCGTGGCTCTAGCCGCTACAACTAGCGCGCTATGTAGCAGCACTCTCAACAAGAGGTCGAGAGTCAGAAACAATTGTTTACCTGTGTCTTTCCTCATAAAAATTGACAAGTTCCGCAATATGAACAAATCTTGGCCACGTAGTTCTGCTACAACAAACCCTCGCAGAGAATGGAATATGCATGCGTAAAGGCACATATAAATTCGTTGCTGGTCTATTTGCTATCGCACTTCTCGCAGCAGGTTGCTCATCCTCGAGCGACAGCGCGTCAGAAGAGACCGCATCGGAAGAGTCAGCTGAAGTAGTAGCTGATCCTGAGCTCGAAATCTTTACCTGGTGGGCTGCAGGTGGAGAAGCAGCAGGCCTTGCCGGCTTGGAAGCTGAGTTCGCAGCAAACAACCCAGATACTAAGTACATCAATGCCGCAATTTCTGGTGGCGCCGGTGTAAACGCAAAGGCAGTTCTTCAGAGCCGCCTCGATGCAAATGATCCACCAGACTCATTCCAAGCACACGCTGGTATGGAGCTTGACGGTTACGTCAAGGGTGGACAGCTCGAAGACCTCACCTTCCTTTACAAAGAGCAAGGTTGGGACACAATCTTCCCAGCAGATCTCGTGAAGACTCTTACCGTTGATGGAAAGATCTACTCAGTTCCAGTGAACATCCACCGTGCAAACGTACTTTGGTGGAACCCTGCAACTGCTGAGAAGGCTGGCATCACTGCCGCTCCAGCAACGCTCGATGAGTTCTTCGCAGCTCTCGATAAGTTCAAGAAAATTGGAATTCCAGGACTAGCACTTGCTGGTAAGGGTGACTGGGCAATTGCTCACCTCCTTGACTGGATGCTCCTTGCAACTCTTGGTCCAGATGCATTCGAAGGTCTCTTCAACGGCAATACTTCCTGGACTGGTCCAGAAGTTGAAGCTGCATTGAAGAACTTCCAGAAGGCGCTCTCTTATGGAAATAAGGGTGCAGGAAACCTCGACTGGCCAGACGCTGGCAAGCTCGTAACCTCTGGCAAAGCAGGCTTCTTCATCATGGGCGACTGGGCATCTGCTCAGTGGCAAGCTGATGGCTTGACGCTTGGAACTGACTACACCTGGGCACCTGCTCCAGGAACTGTAGGCGTGTACCAGTGGCTATCAGATTCCTTCACACTTCCTGTTGGTGCAAAGCACCGCAATGCAGGAATTGCTTGGTTGACTGTTGCTGGCTCCAAGGCCGGACAAGATGCCTTCAATCCAAAGAAGGGCTCAATCCCAGCTCGTACCGATGCTGATACCGCCCTTTATGACGATTACCTCAAGGCTGCTATGGAGCAGTGGAAGACAGACCGCCTCGTCGGTTCAACTGTCCACGGCGTCACTGGCAACAACGCTTTGATGGCTGCATACAACGCAGCAGTTGGTAAGTACTTCAGCGGTGGCGCAAAAGATAACAAGGGCCTCGCTGCAGATCTCCAAGCTGCATACGATGCAGGACAGGCTTAAATCTCTTAAGCCGTAACGCAGTAATGAACTGGTGGGCAGGCAACTGCCCACCAGTTTCATGATTACCTCAATTGCAGTAGAGAAAGAAATTAGAAATTAGAAATTAGAAAATAGAAAATAGAAAATAGAAAATAGGTGAGATAACAACGATGGCGCTCCAGACGAATAGGCGATTCTCCACTTGGATAGGTGGCTTCTTGCTCGTCGTGCCGTCAATTGCCGCTGTAGCAGTGTTCGTCTACGGCATGATTGCGTGGACCGTTCGGATTTCGATGACAGATCGAATTAGCGCCTCCATCAAAGAGCCTAAGTTCGTAGGTTTACAGAATTACTCGAATCTCATCTCAGATTCTCGATTTACTCATGCGTTTGAAAATCTTCTCAAGTTCACTTTCGTCTTTATTGTTGGCACAACAATTGCTGGCTTCATCATGGCTTTGCTCTTGGAGAAGGGAATCAAAGGCGAGGGGTTCTTCCGCTCTTTCTATCTTTATCCGCTAGCAATCTCTTTCATCGCGATGGGAACAGTGTGGAACTGGCTACTTAATTCGAATGTCGATGCGGATGCTGGTGGACTTAATTTACTTTTGCAAAAAGCTGGCTTGGGATTCTTACAGAACTCTTGGTATCTATCTGAAAATGGAGCCGCCTATGCGTTGGCGCTCCCAGCAATCTGGCAGATGGCAGGTTACGTTCTCGCACTATTTCTCGCTGGATTCCGTGGCATTCCAGATGATTTACGTGAAGCCGCGCGCGTTGATGGCGCTTCCGAATCGAAGATTTACCGATACGTGCTCTTCCCGCAACTGACTCCAACTCTCTTCACTGTTTTAATTATTTTGGGCCACGTGTCCATGAAGGTTTTTGATTTGATCATCGGCATCAATGGAAAGTCTTATGTCACCCAAGTTGTTGCTGTCTACATGTGGGAGTCCACATTCGATCAGCGAAACTACGCAAAGGGAACTGCTATTGCAGTCGTTCTTTTGCTTCTCATTGCCTTGATTATCGTTCCTTACCTACGTTGGGTTATTAAGCAGGAAGAGGAGAATCGATGAGCGCCGAATTGCTCGAGAGAAAAATCACTCCGCTAGCGAATAGGAGAAAACGCTCCGGAAAAGAACAATTCTGGTTGATCTTCCGGTACGCCTCGCTTACCTTCATCTGGTTCCTGATTGTGATGCCGATCTACGTTTTGGTGGTCAATTCACTCAAAGGCGTTAAGGATGTTTACCTGGTGAATGCTTTCGATCTACCAAAGAGCTTAGACTTTTCAGCTTGGCCAACGGCGTGGAGTGGCGGCGATTACTTCTCGGCATTTAGCTTGGGTGAATCGATGCTTCGTACGCTCTTTTTCGTCCTGCAATCCTCGATCATCTCGGCAATCATCGGGTCGATCAACGGGTACGTATTTGCTAAATGGAAGTTTCCAGGCTCAAACGTGGTTTTCACACTCTTCCTCTTTGGAATGTTTATCCCTTACCAGGCAGTGATGATTCCGCTGGTGCAATTTGTTACAAACCTAGGGGTCAACAAAACAATTTATGTGCTGGTGATGGCGCACGTCATTTATGGAATTCCGATCTGCACGCTCATATTCAGAAATTACTACGCAAGCATTCCAGATGAATTAATCGAGGCAGGTCTGGTTGATAAGGCTTCACGAATTCGAATCTATCGCTCAATCATTCTGCCGCTTTCATTACCTGCATTCGTGGTCGTGCTCATTTGGCAGTTCACCTCGGCGTGGAACGACTTCCTCTTCGCAATCTTCTTGACTGGTGGATCACCAAAATTATCGGTTGCTACAACTGCGCTGAACTTCATCACTGGTTCAAGCAACCAAGTCTTCTATGGCTTGAATATGACGGCATCCTTAATCGTCTCGTTGCCAACCCTAATCGTCTATATCTTCTTGGGGCGCTACTTCTTGCGCGGATTGCTCAGCGGTTCACTCAAGGGATAAGTACAGGCGCTCCATTTAGTAGCTCCTTGGCGCGCACCACAGCGCGCTCTCTCTGGTCGTCGCTCAGGTAATTCACCTGTGATATGCCTGCTACCCGCACCGCCATGATGGTTCCTGTATGAGAGGAAACGTTCTGCGGAATCACGCCTGCGTGAAGTGAATACGAGTGGAGAAAGTTCTGCACCGTCTGCGCTACCAAATCACGGTGCGCAACGAGTGCGATTGCCTTGAGATTTAGATGGGCGCACATGTAAGCCACATCAAAGACTGGAGCGCCTTGATGCGTCACCTCAAAATCCAAGACCCACGTTCCGCTTGGGCCATGCAGAACATTTTTAGGACTGAAGTCACCGTGTACTGCGCACTCTTGAGATTCCATCAGCTCTGCTGACAGTTCATTAATGAGGGGAGCGAACTCTGGCCAGGTGCGCGCCATGCCACCGTAAAACGCACCCGCACGCAGATCGAATAATCGCTTCTTCCCTGCGGCAATTCGAGTAGGCAACGCGCGTGCCCGCGTCTTGGTATGCCATGTTGCGAGAACTTTTCCTAATGTCGCGCCAACTTCTGGCTCCACAATTCCGGAGAGCATCGAATATCGCCAGTCATGCATATCTGCTGCTGCTAATTCGATAGCAATGGCAAGCTCTTCATCGCTTCTTGAAATTAGTCGCGGCACATTCTCTGGCGTAATAGCGCCAAAAAGCTCGATTGCATCTGCCTCAGCGAGAATTCGGTCGACATCAGCTTCCCATTGTCCGGGAACTCTTAATTGCGCTAATGCACGTTTTACGACGGCACCATTCGTGCCTGCCCAAGAGACTTTAGCGGTATCGCAAGAAACGCCACCAGAGAGCAGATCTACAGTGAAATCATGTTTACCGAGCAATTTCTCGAGGGTGCGCTGCGCAAAAACCTCGCTCATGGAGCAAGCGCTATTAATTCTGCGATATGGACGACTTTAGTTTTCATCCGTGCTTTACGGAGCGCGCTCTTAAGTTGGCGCGTACATCCAGGGTTGACGCTGACGAGAAAATCAAGCTCAAGTGCCTTAATCGCTGCAACTTTAGGAGCGATGACTCGCTTGCTGTCACGAGAACGTAGAAGTGAGTAACTTCCAGCAGCGCCACAACATCCCTGTGCGTTTGGAACTTCGACATACTCGCCAAGTTGTTGGAGAATTTTTCGTGGCTCTTTAAAGACGCCCATTCCGTTCCTCAAGTGACACGAATCTTGTAGTCCAACTCGAATCGGTTTCCCGTTCTTCATGATCGGTGATAGCGATTGCTCCCACCATTGTGAGAATTCTTGGACTCGATCCTTGCCGAGCACTGAGGATAGATGCGCTGCACAGCCACCAGCCGTGGAGAGAATCGTTCCGGGAAGCTTTTCGCCGAGCTGCTTGGCTAGCTCATTGCCGCCTTCGAGGTCTCCGTTATGCGCATGGAGTGCGCCACAACATCCTTGCGACCGATCGATTGAAACCTCTGGTGCAAGTCGCGCAACCGCCTTACTCACCTTTGGAAAAAGTCGGCGCTCGAAGCAGCCAAGCGCAAGATGTACATCAGTGGAAGCTCGTCGATTTCTCGCTATAGGAGAGAGCGCGCTCATCAGGTTCACTCGCCAAGGGGCATTGACCATCTGGAAGAGAGCCTTAATGATCAATGGACGTTTGCGACCGCGCCAGGTGATATCGCGCCACTCTTCAAGGAGGACGCCGTACTCCACACCTGCTGGACAGACCGGTTCACATGCGCGGCATCCGAGGCAGAAGGAAGCTTGCTCCTGTGCGCCAGCATCAGCAAACGGTAAGCGGCCATCTTGGAGAGCTCGCATCAAAGTAATGCGACCTCTAGGAGATGATTGTTCTTCACCAGTTAATTGGTAGGTAGGACAGGCGGGCAAGCAGTATCCGCACGAAATGCAGCGATCTAGTTTTGATTGAGTGAATTTTCCTAGTGGGCGATCTTCGTTCATGAGCCCACACGACCAGGGTTAAGAATTCCATCGGGATCAAATACAGATTTGATATTGCGATGAAGCGCGAGTGAAACATCCCCGAGTTTCTGTCGTAAGTAGGGGAGCTTTGCGCTGCCGACGCCGTGTTCGCCAGTAATTGTCCCGCCAAGATCTAATGCGAGATTAAAAATGTCAGCTAAGGATTTTTCTGCGCGCGCCACCTCATCTGCATCATCTTTGTTAATGACTATTGTTGGATGAAGGTTTCCATCACCAGCATGGCCAAAGGTCCCTATCAACAGTGAGTATTTTTCGCCAATTCGTTCTATCGCATCAGCAGCTTTGCTCATTTGTGGCCGAGGAACAGAGATATCTTCAAGAATCGACATTGAGCCAAGACGAGCCAGTGCAGGAAGTGAGCATCTGCGGGCATAGAGCAGCGCTTCTGCAGCAGCTACATCTGGTGCAAGCGTGACTGCGCGCACTCCACGCGCGGAAGCTGAGATATCAGCCATTTCAGTTACTGCCTTTGCAACGCTCTCTGCGCTGCCATCATCGCCAAAAAGCAAGAGCGCGCCAGCATCTTTATCGAGGCCAAGATGTGCGAAATCTTCAACCGCTTTGATGCAGGTGTTGTCGAGGAATTCCAAGGTCGCAGGCAAAATTCCGCTTGCCACAATCGAGTCGACAGCAACGGATGCATCCGCGAGATTATTGAAATACGCAACGCCATACTTCGACGCTTTTGGTCGAGGGCTAAGCACCGTGGTGATTTCGGTAAAGATCGCCAACGTTCCTTCGCTGCCAATAAGTAATCGCGTGATGTCATAGCCTGCAACATCTTTGACTAACCGGCCACCCGTTCGGATGATTTCGCCGGTTCCTAGTACTGCTTCAAGTGCCAGGATGTAGTTCTTTGTAGTGCCGTATTTCAAGCCACGTAAACCACCCGCGCTCGTGGCAACATTTCCGCCGATTGTCGAAACAGTCTTTGAGCCAGGATCAGGTACATACATCAAACCTTCTTTGGCGACCGCATCATCTAGTTGCTGTGTCGAGACACCTGGTTGCACGACGGCCAGGAGTTCATTCCGTGAGACTTCAAGGATTTGTTTCATTTGCATCATGCTTAACACGATGCCACCTTGCAATGGCACTGTTGCTGCACACAAGTTACTGCCAGCGCCACGAGCAATAATTGGGGTCTTCGATTGTCGTGCGAACTTGACCACTTCGCTTACCTCTGCGGTGGAATGTGGTGTGACGATGACTTCTGGCAACCCCTTAAATAAGGGCGTTGCATCGCGGCTATATGCCTCGCGCGCGGCGGGGTCGTCGAGCACGCGATCTGGACCAAGAAGGGTGCGAAGGGCTTGTGCCAAAGGCGTATCTGCCATTTCCCCTCCTCTAAAGTACCCCTAGGCTACTGGGTGAAAGGCGATAGTGAGAGGCTTGCAATCATGGCACTGAAGGCAGAAGTTTTTGATTCCCGTCGAAATGTTCTTGGTGAAGGTCCCACCTCGTCAGGTGCGAGCAATAACCACGTGATGTGGGTTGATATCTATGGCAAAGCTGTCCGGTGGCGAAACCTCGAAAGCGGTGAAGTTGGGGAGTACCAAACACCTGAGGATGTTGGATTCGTCATTCCTCTAGCCGAAGGTGGCCAATTACTCGGCACCGCTCATGGGCCGCACGTACGAGATCTCTCCGGTAGTTATCGAAAAGTTCCTGGTCGAGTTGAAGCTGATGGTTACCTGCAATCGAAAAATTTGCGATGGAACGATGCCAAAGTTGCCCCTTGGGGCGATCTCTTCTTGGGTTCTATGACCTATGACTTCGAGACAAATGCTGGTGCGCTGTATCAATTACAAAAAGGCGGTCAGCATATTCGTCGTCTTTTTGGCGATGTGACTATTAGCAATGGTATCGATTGGACCGTTGACCAAAAGACGATGTTCTATGTGGATACACCACTTCGACGCGTGGATAAATTTGATGTAGAGGAGCGTGACATTAAAAACCGCCGCACCTTTATTAATTTTCCTGATGAGTTTGGTATGCCAGATGGTTTCTGTATGGATGCCAGCGATAATCTCTGGGTTGCGTTCTGGGAAGGTTCTGCGATTAGATGTTTCGATGGTCAGAATGGAAAGTTAATCGAACAGATTGACTTACCAGCGCGGAGAATCACTTCCGGTGCATTTGCTGGCGCAAATCTCGATCAATTGATTATCACTAGCGCCCGCGATGACGATGAAGCTGGAGAGGCTCCTGAGGCAGGCATGACTTTTATTGCTTCCCCTGGTGTCCGTGGCAAAGTTACTAATGCCTTTACCTTCTCAGTAGCATCAGCCAATGCCTGATTTATATACCTTCGGTGAAGCGATGGCGCTTTTTCTCGCCAACGACACCGACTCAGTGCTCACTGCTCGCACCTATTCGCGGAGCACAGCTGGAGCTGAAGGAAATGTTGCCGTTGGTGTAGCAAGACTAGGGCTCTCTGCGCACTTCTTTACTTTGATGGGAAATGATCAATTAGGTAGCGCTGTCATCGCAGATTTTGAGAGCGAAGGTGTAGATCTTTCTGGAGTAAAGCGAGTCGATAGTTTTAGTAGCGCAATGGTCCGTAATCCTGGCACCAGCGCTCCCGTTGAAGCCAGCTACTTGCGAAAAGGCGCCGCTGCTTCATTAATGCGACCGGAAGATCTTGATCACAACGTAATTTCCCAATCTCGATGGCTCCACACAACCGGAATAACCTGCGCTATCTCAACGAGCGCAGCAGCAACTGCTGCGGCCGGTTTGGACGTTGCGCGCAAGATTGGTATCAAAAAGAGCTTTGATCTCAATATTCGTCGGAAATTGTGGAGTGAGGAGCAGGCGCGCAAGGTTCTTGAACCGTTGGCGCGTGATGTTGACCTATTAATTGGTGGCGAAGATGAATACTGCGCAGTCTTTGGTACCAGCGATCCACAGGAAGCGCTCCTTATCGCAGCTGCACGTGGAACTACATTCGCGATTATGACGAAGGGGCCAGAGCTGCTTAGTTATGCCGCAGATGGCGCTTTTCATACCGTCCATCCACCCCGCGTGCAGTCGGTGGATCCGGTGGGTTCAGGGGATGCCTTCACAAGTGGTGTCATCTCTGGATTGCTTGCTGGTTTGACTATCGCTGATGCGATTTCTCAAGGAACAATTTCTGGCGCTCGAGTGGCAAGTCAATTTGGCGATTGGGCTGGACTACCTCGCGGCAAGAATGGGATTACAGATAAGAGTTTTGTCGAGGAAATTCTAGGAAAGGCGAAATGAGAATGGTTACTAAAGAAGAACTTTTACGCGCGGGAGCAGTTGCCATCGTTCGCATGCCCGATGAAGAGTCAGGTCAACTCGTCGCAGATCGGATAGTTGCCTCAGGTTTGACCACCATCGAAATTACTTTAACTAATCCAGGCGCCCTTCGAATTATCGAGCGTCTAGCGGCACGTAGTGACGTTTTCATTGGAGTGGGCACTGTTGTCGAGAGCGCAGATGTCGTGCGCGCCAAGAACGCAGGCGCAACATTCATCGTCTCACCCAATACTGATGAAGAGGTCATTGGCGAAACTAAACGACAAGGTCTGCTCTCACTGCCAGGTGTTGTCACGCCAAGTGAGGTAGCTGCGGCGAAAAAATATGGCGCAGATATTTTGAAACTCTTTCCGGCGTCAACTTTTGGTCCTGGCCATTTGAAGGCGCTGCGCGATCCCTTCCCGGGTAATTTCTGGTGTCCCACCGGAGGAATTAGCGCAGATTCTGTGGGCGATTGGTTTGCCGCTGGCGCGAATATCGTGGGCGTGGGTGGTCCACTCATCAAAGGTGGATTAGACGCAATTGAAGGTAATGTGAAAGCATTCTTAGCAGCGGTAGCGAAGGCGAGGGGTTAAGCATGGCAGCAGAGAATTCAGATACTGAGTGGAAGAGCTCGCGCGATCCGCAAGGACCAATGAAGCGCGCGATTGCTGCACTTGCTGCGCAAGGCGTGGGTTACGAGGATCTTGATGGACTTCCTGAGAGCGCAAAGCGCTTTAGCGACGGTGCGCGATGGAAAGTTGAGATTCCTTCAGTAGAAGGCCCCGCCGCGATGCGCGCAGTTATCGACGAAGCGAAGAAGTATTCGCTCGATTTTCATCGCGTGAGCCAAGGCAGCGGAATCATGATGCTTCGCGATGAAGAGATCAAAGAGTATCTGGCGCTCGGCAAAGAGTCTGGCGCTGAGGTCTGTCTCTTCGTTGGCCCGCGCTCATCGTGGGATATTGGAAGAGCAACGGTTGGAACATCAAGTGCAACTGTTCATCCTTCACTTCGAGGCGCAGATCAAGTTCGGTTTGCGATGGAAGATGTTCTACACGGAGCCGCTCTCGGCGTGCGTTCGATTCTCGTCGGAGATGTGGGCTTACTAAAAGTCCTAGGTGAAGCAAAACGTAAAGGTGACTTACCAAGTGATTTTGTCTTGAAGACATCCGTGGCGCTGCCATGTAATAACCCAGCAACGGCTGCACTTTATGAAGATTTGGGAGCCTCAACGTTAAATCTCACAACCGATCTGTCGCTGGCACAGATCGCTGCTATCCGTGCGCAGGTCGATATTCCCGTTGATGTATACGTGGAGGCTGCTGATGACTTTGGCGGTGCAGTGCGTCACTATGAGGTACCTGATCTCGTGCGCGTTGCAGCGCCGATCTACCTTAAATTCACCGTTCGTAACGCGCCAGGTCTCTATCCATCAGGTGGACATATTCAAGGGCTTGTGGAATCGACAAGCAGAGAGCGCGTGCGCCGCGCGAGCATCGGTGTAGGAATGCTTAAACGCTACGGCTTGGCTTAAAAGATTTTTGATTGACGCAAGTCGTTGAGAAGTTACTTTGGCACGCGGAGATTAAGCATGCCACCGTCAACTGAAATCTCGGTTGCAGTAGTAGAGCCTTGTCGTGGGCTTGCCAAGTAGGCAATCGAACTAGCAACCTCATCCGCAGAAACCAGGCGACCCCATGGTTGACGAGCTTCAAGGCGTTCACGCTCTGCCGCAGGATCATTGGTCTGGCTAAGCAGACGTTGCACCCAAGGCGTATCGGCGGTCCCTGGGTTTACGCAATTAACTCGGATTCGATCTTTTAGCAAGTCGCAGGCCATAGAAAAGGTCAGTGTCCGAATAGCTCCCTTAGATGCGGCATATATCGCCCGGTTGGGAATGCCGGCAACTGCCGCTACTGAACAGGTATTAACGATTGCAGGAAATTTTGATTTCCGTAGTAGGGGAATCGCAAGTTTTGACACTCTTGCTACTCCGAAAACATTGATGTTGAAAACTTTTTGCCAATTCTCTTCTGATTCACTCTCGACGGTACCGGTTGAACCAATAGCCGCGTTGTTAATCAACACGTCAATCACTGGAGTGAGTTTCTGAACTTCGGCGAAAGCCTGGGCAACGGAGTCGCTGGAGCTGACATCACATTGAATCCACTGGGCGAAGTTTTTTAGCTCACCTTCGTTGAGGTCTAGGCCGATGATGGAAGCGCCACGTTGGTGGAGTAGTTGAGCAGTGGCTAACCCGATTCCGGAGGCTGCTCCGGTGATCACGGCCGTCAGGCCAGCAAATTCCAGATCAATTCCGCGCTCGCTCACGCGCCTAATCTAATACTTCGGGGCTCCCTCGGAAAACTCTCGGCAGTGCCGAACGGGTGCCGAACGGGTGCCGAACAGGTGCCGATTTGGCGAGTAATTGGTACCGAGCACCCCCTGCGGGTGGGTAGATTTCGGGTATGGCATCCCAGGCAAAGGCGCTGATTTACCCATTTACTGTCGGTGATAGAACTCAATCTGATCTGCTTGGCGGCAAAGGTGCAAACCTTGCCGAAATGGTGCGGATGGGGCTTCCGGTTCCTCCTGGATTCACCATCACAACCGAAGCATGTCGTGAATATCTTGCCAGCGAGCAGATGTCATCGGCGCTGCTGACAGAAGTCAATCAAGCACTTGCCGAGCTTGAGAAATCCTTAGGGAAGAAATTCGGCGATTCCAGTAATCCGCTTTTAGTTTCTGTTCGCTCTGGCGCAAAGTTTTCCATGCCGGGAATGATGGAGACTGTTCTTAATGTAGGTATGACTCCTGAAGTGGCAGAAGGAATTGCGAAGGCAAGTGGTAACCCTCGGTTTGCTTGGGACTCTTATCGACGATTCGTGGATATGTTTGGCCGCATTGTGTGCGATGTACCACCAAGTGAATTCCATAAAGTCGAACATCGAATTCTTGAGAATAAGAAAGTCTCTTCGATCGCAGAGCTTGATGTAGAAGGATTGAAGGCGCTCGCCGAAGCTTTCATCAAGGTGATTGAAGTAGTGACTTCAAAGGCATTTCCCACAGATCCGCGAGAGCATCTCTTAAGTTCTATTGAAGCAGTATTCCGTTCTTGGAATTCAGAACGCGCCCGTCTATATCGTCGACGAGAGCGAATTCCCTCTGATCTTGGAACTGCAGTAAACATCCAATCCATGGTCTTTGGAAATCTTGATGATCTCTCTGGAACAGGCGTGGCATTCACACGTGACCCCGCGACAGGTGAGCACGGCAGCTACGGAGATTATCTTGAGCGAGCACAAGGTGAAGATGTAGTAGCTGGAATTCGAAACACCATGTCACTTCAGGATATGAAGGAGAAGTACCCCGTAGTTTCTGACGAGTTGCAACGCGTGATGGATCTTTTAGAGACGCACTATCGCGATCTCTGCGATATCGAATTTACCGTTGAGCGAGGCAAGTTATGGATTCTGCAGACTCGTGTTGGTAAGCGCACCGCTGAAGCGGCATTTCGGATTGCCTGTCACATGGTCGATGAAGAGAAAATCTCCATGGATGAGGCGCTTTCACGAACTTCTGGTGATCAATTAGTTTCGCTTATGTTCCCGCAATTTGACCTATCAGGTTCGGTGAAAGAGATTGCCCGTGGCATTCCGGCATCGCCAGGAGCCGCAGTTGGCGAAGTAGTTTTCGACTCAAAACGCGCATTTGATTTAGCTCGCTCTGGGAAGAAAGTAATTTTGGTAAGACGCGAGACAAGTCCTGATGACTTAGTGGGAATGGTTGCAGCCGAAGGAATCTTGACTAGCCGTGGCGGAAAGACCTCTCATGCGGCAGTGGTGGCCCGCGGGATGGGTAAAACTGCAGTCTGTGGTACCGAGAGCATCTCTGTCGATGAGCGCGCGCATCTGTTCACTGTGGGTGGTCTAACTGTTTATGAAGGTGAAACGATTTCGATTGATGGTTCTACTGGCGCGGTCTACACCGGCGTCGTTCCTGTTATCGCATCACCAGTTACCGCTTATTTGGAGGGCAGGCTCTCTGCAGACTCCAACCAAGCAACTCCAGTGGTTAAAGCCGTTGATCGAATTCTTCAGTACGCCGACCAGAAACGAACACTCCGCGTCCGCGCAAATGCAGATACACCAGAAGATGCCGTGCGCGCACGAATTCTTGGCGCTGAAGGAGTAGGTCTCTGTCGAACTGAACACATGTTCCTCGGTGAACGCCGACTCTTCGTCGAGCGATTAGTGCTTGCCGAGAATGAAGAAGTACAACGTGGCGTTATCGCCGAAATGGAACCACTGCAGCGCGGTGATTTTGTCGGCATCATGATGGCGATGTCTGGACTGCCAGTTACCGTCCGATTGCTCGATCCACCTCTCCACGAATTCCTTCCCGATCTTGCTGAGATGACTGGCGAAATGGCACGCGCCGAAGCACTTGGCAGTGATGTCTCACCACGAGAGCAAGCGATATTTGCAGCGGTAAAACGACTTCACGAATCTAATCCGATGTTGGGTCTACGTGGCGTGCGCCTTGGCATCTTGATTCCAGAGCTATTTAAGATGCAAGTACGCGCGCTTGTGCATGCTGCCATCGAAGTTCGTCGTCTTGGACATGATCCAAAGCCTGAAATCATGATTCCACTGGTGGCGACGCAGCGCGAGCTACTACATCTGCGCGAGACGCTCGAGGAAGAGATTGCCCATACCCTTTCGAGCACCGGCCAAACGCTGGATATCCCAATTGGCACCATGATTGAAACGCCCCGCGCGGCAATTACTGCCAAGCGCGTTGCCGATTACGCAGATTTCTTCTCCTTTGGAACTAATGACCTCACTCAATTAACGTGGGCATTTAGTCGTGATGATGTGGAGTCAACCTTCTTGCCTCGATATCTTGATCTTGAATTACTCCCGTTCAATCCCTTTGAGTCGTTGGATCAAGATGGCGTGGGCCTCTTTGTGAAGATGGCATCTGAAGCTGCCAGATCGCTTCGGTCAGATTTCAAACTCGGCGTCTGCGGTGAACATGGTGGAGATCCGCGCAGTATTCACTTCTTCCATTCGGTGGGCCTTGATTACGTGTCGTGTTCTCCTTTCCGAGTCCCTGTGGCGCGACTTGAGTCAGGACGCGCCACGATTGTGAAGAGTTCAACCTCAAGCACTGCCTAATCTCAATACGTAACCAATCGATTCTCGGAGGATTGACATGCAACTTGCAGTGGTAGAGAGCGCAGAGAATCCTTTCGCTTTGGCGAAGTATGTTGACGGCAAGTATTTTGCAATTAACGAGCTGCCGACGCTTACTGCCGCGCTCAAGATTCCGCTGGCGCAATTGCGCGAGATTCTCGAACGTTCAAATGGCCCAGAGATCCATGGCCGTGAGTTGCCACCACTGGCTCCAGAGAGTGAAGTGTGGGGGGCTGGCGTCACTTATTTACGTTCCCGCGATGCGCGGAAAGAAGAGAGTGGAACACCCGATGTCTATCAAAAGGTGTACGAGGCAGATCGCCCAGAACTCTTCTTCAAGGCGAATTTCCGACGCACAGTGGGAAATGGCGACGTGGTAGGTAAGCGTGCAGATTGCACATCAACTGTCCCTGAGCCTGAGGTTGCAATTGTGGTCAACGCCCACGAAGAGATTGTGGGCTTCACTATTTGTAATGATGTGACCTCTCGTTCCATTGAAGGTGCGAATCCGCTTTATCTGCCGCAGGCAAAAAGCTACCTTGGCTCGACCGCGCTTGGCCCCCGAATTACTCCAAGCTGGCTCGCCCCCGAGCACTCGAAGATGACTATCGCTGCGCGCATCACTCGCAATGGTGAAGTGGTGTGGAGCGCAGATACTGCACTGAGTTCCCTCAATAAGTCGCTCGAACATTTAGTGGGATATCTCTTTCGCTGTCAGACATTTCCTGATGGCGTAGTTCTCTCTACTGGAACTGGAATTATTCCGCCGCTAGATTTCATCATGCTTGAAGGCGATGTTGTGACGATTGATGTCGCAGGAATCGGCACGCTAGAAAATGAAGTAATGGAGATTCCGCTAGATATCAATAAGAAATTCCAGAACGCGTTAAAGTCATGAGCCAACAATCAGGTCTTACGATTTGGGCGCAGTGGGATGACTTGGTAGTTCCCGCGGGCTTCACACTCCGTTCGCCTGCCAATACCGATCTAGCAAGTGCAAGCGAAACTGCGCTCAGCGATATTTCTTTCTATGTGCCTAGCTACATGGGCGGACGGACTGCGCTGGAATTCTCGCGCAAGATGCCAAACCTAAAAGTGCTCCAGATGCCAAATGCTGGCTATGAAGATGCAATTGAGTTCACTCGTCCCGGGATGACTTTATGTAATGGGCGCGGAATTCATGATGCCTCCACCGCCGAACTTGCAGTTGGCCTTGCTATCGCGTCGCTACGTGGCTTCCCAGAATTTGTTCGCAATCAAGATAGAGGCCAGTGGGTGCATAGCCGTCAACAATCGATCAATGATAAGAAGGTCGCAATCATTGGTTATGGATCTATCGGCAAGACGGTTGCGCGTAATCTCTCTGGTTTCGATGTAACTGTTGTGCCATTCTCGCGTTCTGGAAGTGATGGCGCGCTCAAGATCGCAGATCTAGATAGCCAGCTACCAACTTTTGATGTCGTAATTTTAATTTTGCCGCTCAATGATGAGTCGCGTAAGATGTTTAACAAAGAGCGCCTTGCACTATTAAAAGACGGTGCGCTCCTTGTGAACGTGGCGCGCGGTGGCATCGTTGATACCGATGCTCTCGTAGCTGAGTTGAATTCAGGTCGAATAACCGCAGCGCTTGATGTCACCGATCCAGAGCCGCTACCGGCAGACCATCCACTGTGGAGCGCTCGTGGCGTGATGATTGCGCCCCATGTTGGTGGTAACACATCTGCATTCGAACCAAGAGCGCGCCGATTAGTCGAAGCGCAGTTGGCTCGCTTAGCTCAAGGCAAGGGCCTGGAGAATGTGATTATCGCGGGCGATATCAGCTAGCTATTACTTGTGGGCAATCACCTTGTTGGTGAATTGACCAATGCCTTCGATTCCTGTGACAACGGTCTGACCAGCACGTAGGAACTTCTCTGGCTTGAATCCCATACCAACGCCCTCTGGTGTTCCGGTGTTGATGATGTCACCAGGGTGGAGCTCCATGAATTGGCTGATATACCAGACAATGTGATTGATTCCGAAGATCAGATCGCTTGTTGACGAATCTTGACGCTTCTCGCCATCAACGGTGCACCAAACGCGCACATTATGTGGATCGAAAGAATCGGAGGTGACGACAACAGGTCCAAACGGATTAAACGTCGGGAAAGACTTTCCTTTAGTCCATTGACCGGCGCGCTCAATCTGCCAATGGCGCTCGCTGACATCCTGACTGATGGTGTACCCAGCGATGTAATCAGGAGCTTGGTCAACTGAGGAGATATAGGAAGCCTTCTTGCCGATGACAATTGCAATCTCTACTTCGTAATCGGTCTTCTGGCTGTTGGGCGGGATGATGATGTCGTCATTTGGACCGATTGCAGTATCGGGCGCCTTGGTAAAGACCACTGGCTCTGGCGGTGGGGTCATGCCTGATTCGGCTGCATGCTTGGCATAGTTGAGGCCAACGCAGATGATGTTGGTTGGTCGCGCCAACGGGGAGCCGATTCGGTAATCCGAAACTTTCACCCGGGGTAGCGTAGATAGGTCAGCAGCGGCCACTTTCGCGATTGCGCCCTTCTCGAGCTCGCTTCGGTTCCAATCTGAGATGAGATGGTCAACAAAGACCGCTTCGCTCTCAGAGACCATTACAGCGGGCTTTTCTTGGCCGATAGCGCCGAGACGGGCAAACTTCATCGCGTACTCCTCATTGGTAGTTCGGTAGGTGACTCAGGGATTTATAAGTTAGCAGGGTTTTGCCGCTACCTTCGAATCTTATGGGTTTTCACCCTTCCTCCGATAGGTTTGGCCGCAGGTTTCCAAAGGTCACATCCAGACCGATCTAGTTTCTAGGGGGAGAGCGCAATGCCAGCACATCACCGTACCCAACCCGCCGGAGCGCGTAGCCGCGAATGGTTCGGCGCTGAAGGAAAGAACGGATTTATTCATCGTTCGTGGATGCGCAACCAAGGTTTCGCCCCTGATGTGATGGATGGACGTCCTGTGATTGGCATCGGTACCACATGGTCTGAGTTCACTCCATGTAACGCGCACCTTCGACGCGTAGCAGAGTCTGTGAAGCGTGGCGTGTGGGAGATGGGTGGATTCCCGTTGGAGTTCGCTGCGATGTCGTTAGGTGAAGTAACGATGCGTCCGACCACGATGTTGTATCGAAATCTGCTCGCACTAGAAACTGAAGAGTTGATTCGTGCCAACCCAATGGATGGAGTGGTACTCCTTTCAGGTTGCGATAAGACGACACCTGGAATGTTGATGGGTGCATCGAGCGTGGATATTCCAACGTTGATGATGACCGGCGGTCCGATGCTAAACGGTAAGTTCCGCGGCAAAGATATTGGTTCTGGTACCGATGCCTGGAAGTTTGCTGAAGAAGTACGTGCAGGCACCATGACCGAAGAAGAGTTCATCGAGGCCGAGACATGTATGTCGCGAAGCGCTGGCCACTGCATGACTATGGGAACTGCCTCCACAATGGCATCAGTGACCGAAGCTCTTGGTCTACAACTTCCGGGTAGCGCTGCAATTCCTGCAGTTGATTCCCGTCGTTATGCGATGGCGCAACTTGCTGGTCGTCGCATCGTGAAGATGGTCGAAGAAGGCCTTACCCTCTCGAAGATTCTCAATAAGAAAGCCTTCGAGAATGCAATCAAGATCGTCGCTGCTATTGGTGGTTCTACCAACGCAGTTGTCCACCTACTTGCCATCTCACGTCGAATCGGCGTTGATTTGGAACTTAAAGAGTTTGATTCATTAACAAGAGATCTTCCAGTGCTTGCAAATCTCATGCCATCTGGCAAGTACTTGATGGAAGATTTCTATTATGCAGGTGGTATCCCAGCGATTATGCAAGAACTTGGCGACTTGATTCACCGCGATCACATCACGGTCACTGGAAAGACCGTTGCTGAAAATATCGCAGGGGTAAAGAACTGGAACCGAGAAGTCATCACCTCTGTTGCTGAACCATTCCAGAAGCCAGGAGGCGCGACCGCAGTGCTCTTTGGTTCGCTTGCTCCCAATGGCGCTGTCATTAAGGTATCTGCTGCATCACCACATCTGCTCAAGCATCGTGGCAAAGCCTTGGTCTATTCGGCTATCGAAGATTATGTCGAAGATGCAGATCGCGATGATTTCATCGTTGACGAAAATGACATTCTCGTGATTCAAAATGCAGGCCCGAAGGGATACCCAGGGTTTCCTGAGGTTGCGAATGCATCGATGCCGAAGTCACTTTTGGCTAAAGGCATAACCGACATGATTCGCATCTCCGATGCACGCATGAGCGGCACGGCGTTCGGCACTGTTGTGCTTCACGTATCACCTGAGGCAGCAGTGGGCGGACCGCTAGCTTTTGTTGAGACTGGCGATGAGATTGAAATGGATGTGGCCAATCGACGACTTGATCTTCTCGTGGCTCCAGAAGTATTGGAAGAGCGGAAGAAGAAATGGTCTCCACCCACTTCGCCAGAACCACGTGGCTGGGTCAAGCTTTACTTCGATCACGTTAACCAATCTCACCACGGCGCAGATCTTGACTTCCTCGTTGGAAGCTCTGGTAACTGGGTCGGCAGACACTCACACTAGTTACCGATATGAGTCACCAACCAATCTCTTCGCGAAATCTTGCGTTGGAATTGGTGCGCGTCACTGAGACTGCTGCCATTGCCGCATCGCGCTGGATTGGTATGGGGGAGAAGAATCTCGCCGACAAAGCAGCGGTAGATGCGATGCGCAGAATGATTTCTTCGGTTTCGATGGATGGCTTAGTTGTTATCGGCGAAGGCGAGAAGGATGAAGCACCGATGCTCTTTAATGGCGAGCAGGTCGGTGATGGCACAGGTCCGGCATGTGATGTCGCGGTAGATCCCATCGACGGTACGACGCTCACCGCCAAAGGGATGAGTAATGCAATTAGCGTCATTGCCGTGGCCCCGCGCGGTGCGATGTTCGACCCCTCTGCAGTCTTCTACATGAACAAATTGGTAGTTGGACCTGAGGCAGCAGGTGCGATCGACATCAACAAGAGCACTGGCGAGAACTTGCGAGCAATCGCTGCAGCAAAGAAAGTGTCAGTGAGCTCATTGACGGTGGTCACGCTAGATCGCCCTCGCCATGATCAGTTAGTCGCTGAGATTCGAGAAGCAGGCGCGCGTATCAAGTTCATTACCGATGGCGATGTTGCAGGAGCTGTGATGGCCGCTCGGCCAGAGACTGGCATCGATGTTTTGATGGGCATTGGGGGCACCCCCGAAGGCATCATCGCCGCGTGTGCCATGAAATGCATGGGCGGAGAGATCCAAGGAAAGCTTCATCCGCGCTCTGATCAAGAACGCGCTGCTGCCGATTTGGCAGGACTTGATCTCAGCCGCGTTTACACCACAAACGATTTGGTATCTGGCGAGGATCATTTCTTTGCTGCAACTGGCATCACTGATGGCGAATTACTTAAAGGAATTCGCTACACCAACGCTGGCATGCGAAGCCAGTCGATAGTAATGCGAAGTAAATCTCGGACCATCCGCGTGATTGATACCGAACATCCACTCGAGCGAATGAATTAGGAGCAGCTACCTATGGCAAAACCAGTAATTGAACATTTCTTCTCTGATGGCGCACCAAATCCAGGCGGCGCTTATTCACATGGCGTGGTCGCCAACGGTTTTCTCTATACCTGTGGCATGGGTCCTGCCGATCCAGTTACGAACAGAGTCGAAGTAGAGGGAATCGAAGATCAGACCCGTCAAGTACTGAAGAATCTGCAAGCGATATTGGCAGAGAAAGGCGCAACGCTTGATCAAGTAGTCAAAGTGACGACACATTTGCAGCACGTGAATCGAGATTTTGCTGCTTACAACAAGGTGTATCAAGAATTTTTCACAGCGCCATTTCCGGTCCGCACCACCGTGGGATCCGATCTTGCAAACATACTTGTGGAAATTGATTTTGTCGTCGCGTTGTAAATCCGCTTACTAAAGGAGTGAAGATGAGTGATATCGCAGGAAAGAAAATTGTCATCACGGGTGCGGGTAGAGGTATTGGTCGAGAAATGGCGCTCAGAGCGTGTGCCGATGGAGCGATAGTTGCGCTTATCGAGATTGACCCAAATACGCTTTCAAAAACCTTGAGTGATATCCACGAAAAAGGCGGTAAGGCGTACGGATATCAGCTTGACCTTGGTGATGAGCAGGCTGTCAAAGCAACATTCAAGAAGATTGCCCAAGATGTTGGTGAGATAGATGTATTAGTGAACAATGCAATGGTCCATGAGGCAGAAGCACTCCATGAGACTTCACTTGAATCATGGAATAACTCCCTGAAAATCACGTTAACTGGCGCATTCCTGTGCATCAAAGAGGTACTACCCATGTTTATGAATCGCAAACGTGGAAACATCATTAACATTGGCACGGTTAATGCAAAGGGCATGTTCGGCAGCGATGCTTACTCGGTTGCAAAAGCTGGCGTCCATCAACTCACTCGCTCTGTGGCGGTGCGATATGGTGAATACGGCGTGCGCTGCAATACGGTTGTCCCAGGAACGATTGCGACTGAGGCGTGGATTGAGCGAGCAAAATCGAACCCACAAGTCTTTGACGATTTAAAGCCTTGGTATCCGATGGGGAGAGTGGGTACGCCAAAAGATATTACCGAGATGGTGCTCTTCCTTGTCTCAGACCGATCCGAGTGGATTTCTGGTGCGGAACTAGTTGTCGATGGCGGATTGCTAGCTGGGTACACGCCGATGTTTAACACCATTGAAGGACGTAAACCTTGAGCACCTTTGTCATTCGTGGTGGAAGTGTTATCGATGGAAGTGAACGTCCGGCGGTAAAGGCTGATCTTCAAGTAATTGATGGCGTGATTGCCACGGTTGGGGATGTCCTTAAAGGTGATGAGCGAGGCAAGGTAATTGATGGCTCAGAGCTCACTATTACTCCTGGTTTTATCGATATGCATGCCCACTCAGACCTCGCAGTCATTTCCGATCATGAGCACTTGGCAAAAGTAACCCAAGGGGTAACCCTGGAAGTAGTTGGACAAGATGGCTTGAGTTACGCGCCAACTAACGAGCAGACGCAACAGGAGATTCGCGAACAGCTCTTTGGCTGGAATGGAAATCCAACAAATATCAATTGGAACTTCAAGTCAGTTGCTGAGTATTTAACCTATGTCGACAACGGCGCCGCTGTGAACGTTGCCTATCTGATTCCACATGGAAATGTGCGGATGCTAGTGAAGGGGAGTGAACCAGGGGTTGCCACTGCTGACGAATTAAAGTCGATGCAGGCAATCGTCGAGCAAGGTATGAAAGAGGGCGCAATGGGGCTCTCTGCGGGACTAACGTATACACCGGCAATGTATGCAGATGATAATGAGTTAATCGCATTGAACTCTGTAGTGGCAAAGTTTGGCGGTTACTACTGCCCGCACCATCGAAACTACGGCCGCGACTTCCTGCAAGCGGTGACTGATTGCATTGAAATCGCCCATTCCTCTGGTGCGCCGCTCCATCTGACACATTGCCATATGAGCTCTCCGCAATATCATGGGAAAACAGAGTTGTTATTTGACCTCATTTCCCAGGCTGAACGATCCGGGGTAGATATCACCTTGGATAGCTATCCATATTTAGCTGGCATGACATATCTGCATGCGCTCTTGCCATCATGGGTGCAAGCAGGGGGAATCGAAACGATGCGAATGCGACTTCGTGAACCTGAGGTGCGAAAGAAAGTTATCCATGAACTGATGGTCACCGGTTCTGATGGCGCCCATGGGAATATTCTGAATTTCGAAACCATTGTTATTGCTGGCGTTGAAAAATCGCTCGAATTCGTTGGAATGCGCTTTGACGAAGCGGCAAAACGTGCCGGCAAAGATCCAGTCGAGTTCTATCTGGATTTCCTAGATGCGGAAAACTACAAAGTTTCCGCAGTCCTTCATGGAGGACATGAACCAAATGTCCGCTCCATCATGGCGCACCCGAAACATATGGCGGGCAGCGATGGCATTCTTGTAGGCAACCGCCCACATCCTCGCGGGTATGGGACATTCGCTCGTTACTTAGGTGTCTATGGTCGGGATGAGCGCGTACTGAGCTTTGAAGGTGCAGTAGCACGAATGACCGGGCGTCCGGCACGTCGATTGGGTTTGGCAGACCGTGGATTGGTGAAGAAGGGTTATCGAGCAGATCTGGTTCTTCTACACCGAGATTCAGTCATTGATCGATCAACGTATGAATCACCAAGAGTTCCAGCTGCTGGTTTCGTCAATGTTTGGATAGACGGAACACCAACATTGTGGGATGGAGTTCGAACGGATAATCTTCCAGGGCGTGCAGTACGAAATTCATTGCAGAAATAATTTATGAGAGAGGTTTCCACGAAATGGAAATTGGTCGCGTAGACGGTAATCGTCCTTGGGCTCCGATTGTTGGATACTCCCGTGCTGTTCGAATGGGTAATTTGATTGAGGTCAGCGGAACTAGCGCCACCACGCGTGATGGCCAGGTAATGCACCCACATGATGCCTACGGGCAGATGAAGTACATTCTCGCTGAAATCGAAAAAGCAGTGAAAGAACTTGGCGCTACGTATGAGAACACCATTCGCACTCGAGTCTTTCTCACCAATATCGAAGATTGGCCGGGAGTAGCAAAGGCGCATGGCGAATTCTTCGCCAACATTCTGCCAGCATGTTCGTTCGTTGAGATTAGTCGACTGATGTTGCCGGAACTATGCGTTGAAGTTGAAGCAACGCTCTGGGTCGAGTAGCCATGGCTGAGCATTCAACGGTAATCATCACTGGTGGCGGCAGCGGAATTGGTCTTGCCTCAGCAGAGCGATTGCTTACGGATTGGCCCACCGTAAAAGTTGTCTCCGCCGATTTAAAAATTGGTGGCTTCGAGGAGCTGGCCAAGAAGTTCCCAGGGCGTGCGCTATTTATTGAATCAGTGATTACCACCGACATCGGAGCGGCCGCTGTAGTCGGAAAAACTCTCGAGTGGGCTGGAGATATCTCTGGTCTTGTGTGCTGTGCGGGCAATAGCACCAATCATGCGAGCATTGATATGACCCCAGAGCAATGGCACGAGGTACTTGATGTTCACCTTGATGGCCATTTCTTTATGAACCAAGCAGTAGCCCGCTATCTGATCAAACATGAAAAGCCAGGCGCATTCGTAAACTTCTCATCGCTGGCGCATAATTTTGGATGGCCGCGCAGGTTGCCCTACTCGGTTGCGAAATCAGGTATCGATGCCATCACTCGTACCCTTGCTGTGGAATGGGCAGAATTTGGAATCCGCATCAATGCAATTGCTCCTGGCTATATCAATACGCCACTGGTCGTAAATGCCACGAAGAATGGGTATTTGGATCCATCCATTCAGGGGATGCATGCGATGAATCGTTTCGGCGAGCCAGATGAGATTGCTCGAGGAGTTAAGTTCCTTCTCTCGGATGATGCTAGCTACATCACTGGCGAGATTCTCACCATTGACGGCGGCTTTACTCCAAAGCGAATCCCTTGGATTAAGAAGTAAGAGCTCGCTTAATCCATTCCACATCGCGTGGGCGCATCGCATCAAGAAGATAGAAATCAATATCTGAAATTCCTGACGCTCGAAGTGCTGCTACTTTTTCAGTGAGAGACTGCTCGCTCAAATTATCGGGAAATGTCGGGCGTAATATTGCGGTGATATCACTTGTGAGCTCACTTCGATAATGTGCTGCAACCTCGCTTACCTCCTGCGCACCTTTTCGATAAATCAAGGGCTCGTACACATCAATATGTTGGTCGACTAGCGCGTTATTAATGCCCACTTGCCAGCTCTTGGCTAGGGGAGCGCTATCAGAACCATCAATCAGAGGAGCCTGATCAATGAACTTGGTTTGCACATTATGGCTTGTGGCAATCTCGGAAACTTCTTTATAGCGCTGCGCGATAACCACCTCTCGTGAGGAGAGGTATTCGAGCAGTTCAACTCCGCAGATTTCACCAAGAGTGGTTTTCGTTAGCGGGAGCGTGAGCCAGGGATCGCTATCTGACAGGAACGGTTGTAAGAGTTCGGCCACCTTATTTTTCAGAGCGTGGCCATCGCCGGAGAATAGCGAGATACACCATTGGCAGAAGCAGAGCGAGAGCAAAAAAGCTGTCACCGGGCCCATGTCGAGAAAGAAACGCTCATGGTGCTCGCCGTGGTGTGCGCCATGGAAGTGGAGCGATTCAATGGCAAGGGTAGTTATGCCGCGCGAGCTGAGGTCGGCGGTCAGCCCAGAGATGTAACCGGCAATCATTGGACTACTCGGGCAGAGCTCCGAAATGAAGCGATTGCCAAAGCAATTAGTAACGGTAGCCTCAGGATGACGGATTCCAATTGCTGAGTTATGCATAAAGACGGCCCACGCATTAATTTCAAAGTTTTCGGTTGCCGCTGCTTCGAGAACTTCCTCAAGCGCTCGATTATCGGGGAGGGTGTCTGACTCATGGGGAGTGATTGCCCCTATTGGATACTTTGAATAATTGGGGCGATAGTAATGAAAACCATCGGCAAGATATTCAAGCGCTGGCCCTTGACGAATAAGGAAGTCACGGCTTGCGTGATAGTTGAGCGCGAGGTTAATTCCGGTAAAGCCCACTTCGCGTAGCTGGGGAATTACCGTCGAGGCGCGTTCGCGAAAGAAGGTGTAGGGGAAGGTGAAGGCGTTGTAACGCCCCATGGTTATTTCACGCTACCGGCGGTAAGTCCACTCACGAGATATTTCTCGATAAAGATAAAGAGAAGCACGACCGGAATGATCGCAATGAGCGAACCAGCGAAGAGGTAGTTCCACTTCACTTCGTAGTAGCCAGTAAGAAGCGAGAGACCAACCGAGAATGGTTGCTTCGCAGGCTGGCTGGCCAAGGTGTAGGCAACAACGAACTCGTTCCATGCTGCGATGAAGATAAAGATTGCAGTGGTCACAATTCCAGGAAGTGCGAGGGGGAGCGCAACAATTCGAAATGCTTGGAATTTGGTGCAGCCATCAATTTGCGCTGCCTCTTCAATCTCTTTCGGGATCGAACGGAAGAAACTTGAGAGGATCCAAACGGCAAAGGCTAAGTTGAACGCGGCGTTTACCAAAATTAGGCCCGTATACGTGTTAATAAGGTCAAGAACCGACATCTCTCGGAAAATTCCAATGAGTAACGTGGTGGGAGAGAACATCTGCGTGATGAGCACAACCAGTAAGAAGAACGTTCGGCCGCGGAAGTGGTGTCGGGCGACGTAGTAACCGGCAGGAATTGAGGCGATGAGTCCGATGATCATCGTTGCCAAGGCAATGAAGATCGTGTTCTTCATGTACGTCCCAAAGGCAATCTCCGAGAAGACTTTGATGAAGTTACTCCAGATGTATTCCTTTGGCAGATAGGTAGGTGGGATATCAGTGATATCGCTCTTGGGCTTGAGCGCGGTACTTAACATCGTGATGTAGGGAAAGAGGAAGATTACAGCCGTTGCCAAACCCACGACGGAGAGAATGAAACCTTTTATCCGTCGCTTCACAATTAGCGCAGGTACGCTCATGTTTGATCCGACTCCCGCCACTTAGATAATTTCAGGAAGAACATGATAAAGATGAAAATAACAAGGAAGTTGCCAACAGCTAGCGATGCTGATTGCCCAATATCTTGATCTCCAAAGGCGACCTTATAGGCAAAGGTGGTGGAAGTATCGGTTTCATAACCGGGACCTCCTTTAGTCATCACCCAGATGACAGGGAATGAGTTGAATACGTAGACGGCATTAATCACGGCTGCAACGAGGAAGGCTGGTCGAAGTAGCGGGAAGATAATCGTCCAATATCCCTTCCATGCGCCAGCGCCATCTACCTTCGCAGCTTCGAGCACTTCACCAGGAATGGATTGCAAGCCAGCTAAAAGTACATAACTTGTAAAGGGAAGGGAGACGAAGATCGCCACGACGAGCAAGACTATGAAAGAGGTAGATGGATTACCCAGCAGATCTACATCTTCATTGATTATTCCCAAGTCTTTAAGGATCAAATTCATCATTCCGTAATAAGGATCAAGAATCCATTTGAAGGAAGTCGCAGTGATTACAAGCGAAGCTGCCCAAGGAATAATGATGGAGTAACGAAGTACTTTTTGTCCTTTGAATTTGGCATTCATTAATTGTGCAAGCGGCAAAGAGAGCGCCAAAGTCATTCCTACGACAACGACTAACCAAATGACGGTTCTCCGAAGAACGGGAGGCAGGTCGATGTTGGCAATCAGGGCGCGATAATTTTCCAGCCCTGCCCAACCTTCAATAAGCCCTGAGATATCAACTGCTCGAAATGACATAAGAAAGAGCTCAAGGGTGGGCCATAAGACGAAGCCAATGATGAGAATAAGAGTTCCGCTGAGCCAAGGAAGAGCTTTATAGAAAGGTTCCTTCTTCACAGGTGCGGCTACCACGGCGACTCCTTAATAAAGGTTTTGATGTATCGGCAAAGGCAAGACCTCAGTTAATGAGGCCTTGCCTTTGCTCAGTTACTTCATGCTAATTGCAGAAGGGTAACTAACCGGTTCTCTGGTTACTTAGTCTTCTTATGTGCAGCATCGCACTTTGCTTGCATGCTTGAGAGCGCTTTGCCAGTGTTCGACATTGCGTTACCCATGTAGGTGACGATCGCGGTCTTACATGCCTGCCATGATCCAACGGTTCCTGGGTAGAAGATCGCCTTTGGAAGGAGCTTGACGTAAGGCCCGATGATTGCGTCCTCTTCAGCAAGCTTTCCAGCGCTCTTTGTTGCAGGGATGAATCCACCGGCTGCCTTCAAGAAGCCTTGGTAGTTAGCTGGCTCGAAGAGGAAGGTGAGGAACTTCTGGATTTCAGCTTGACGGCCATTGGCCTTGTAACCCTTGAAGTAATCCTGAACACCTACGGTGATATCTGACTTGCCCTTGGCATGTGGGAATGCACCCGCTGCCCAGTCAATGTTCTCGCCACCGTTCTTTGATAGCCAATCTGGAAGGAAGACGCCACCGTCAACCATAGCTACCTTGCCCGCTGCAAAGAGCGCCCAGCAGCCATCGGTACGGTTGGTCTTACCTGGGTTTGGCTGCGTCAACTTCTCATCGACGAGCTTCTTGAGGAAGTCAAGTGATGCCTTGAAATCCTTGTTGTTCAGTGTGTACTTGTTGGCCTTTGCGTCGAATAGACGTGCGCCATTTCCGCCACCCCAGGTAGTGAAGATCATCTGTGCTTCTTCAGGTCCTAGTGGGAGGCAGTATGGGTAGACATTTGGATACTTCTTCTTCACTGCCTTCGCAGCTGCGAGCATGTCATCCCAAGTCTTTGGAGCAGCCTTAACGCCAGCGCCTGCAATAAGTTGCTTGTTCCAGAAGAACGCACGAGCAGAAGCTAGGTCAGGTACTGCATAAGCAGTTCCCTTGTACTTTGAGTTATCGAGGAATGCAGGGATGATGTCCTTGAGGACAGGTGCGCTAACAATTTGATCTGCACGATAGAGCAGACCTGCTGCGGCTTCGCCTGCGAATTCATCGTTGTTTACGATGTCTGGTGATTGACCAGAGGCAATGAGGGTCTTGACCTTTTGACCAATTTCTGGCCATGCGACAACGTCAACCTCAACCTTGATTCCTGGGTTGGCATTCTCGAAGTCTTGAGCAAGGCCATCGTAGTAATCGACCATGTCATCGGTGTAAGCAGCCATAACCAGCTTAAGGGTTACATCTGCTGCTTGTGATGGCAGAGCCGCTACTGCGAAGGTTGCAGCAAAGCTCACTGCTGCAATCGCCGCAATGCGGGTACGGAATTTCTTCATTTACTTTCTCCTAACTCAGTTGGCGCCAAGTGAAATGGAGCTCAAGTTAGGGCCCTTCCGGAGCCCTATTTGTCCGCCAAGCCCACCAGTTTTCCGCGAGTGAATCAAGGCATTTATGGAGAATTTATATGTATTTTTCATAACGTTTGGGGTAGGCGAATAAGAGCTCATCCACTCTCGTCGCGACCTTTCCGGCCACCGAAAAACCCTCAAAATCCGCGCTAGCGCCATTGGAGGGGCATTTGACGGCAGGCAGTGAAGGGCGAAAAGGTGTCTTCCATGAGAGAAGTGACTGCTCGAATTGCCGAAGTATCCGCACGCCGGATAACCGTGGTTCTGCCACGTCCTGTCCAGCTTGGCGAGTACCTCATCAAGGCGCGGGGGTATTGCCTAGCCACCGTTCGGTTAACAGATGGCAGCGTCGGTCATGCTTACGGTTTAGATCGCGGCCTTCCTGTTGCGGAGTGCGTGAACACGTTGATTGCACCAGCGTATAAAGAAATCTTCACTGGTGATCCCGTGGCTGCCTGGGATGCGCTCTATCGCAGAGCAAGTGCACCATTGTCGTCAGGCGCTGCACTTCGCGGATTTTCTTTAGTTGATTTGGCAGCACACGAAGCGGTTGCAAAGAGCGCGGGTAAGAGCGTGGCTCAACTCTTTGGAAAGAGTGAGAAGAAAATTGCAAAGTGGGCTGTGATTGGCTATCCACCTTCGCGCGGCCCAGAAGATATTGAATGGGAGGTACGCGCTGCAGTTGCCGCAGGTGCCAAAGGCGTCAAACTTCCGGTTGGACTCACGCCAGAGTTAACTCGTGAGCGGATCATTGCCGCACTTGATACCAAGCTCTGCCCGGTGTCAACTGACTTGGCATTCTCTTGCCGCACGGCAGAGGATGTTATGAAGATTGTTGGTGGCCTTGATTTAGCGTGGGTAGAAGATCCATTTGTCTCTGGCAGCCTCATGGAATTGAAGAAATTACGCTCGCTTCTTAATTCTCCACTTGCAAGTGGAGATGATGAGACGCATCTTTATCACCCTCAAGCATTTGTCGAAACTGGCGCAGTAGATATCTTGCGCCTGGACACCACCTGCCAGGGCGGACTATCAAGATTGCTTCAACTCAATGATTATTTAGCCGAGAAGAATCTTCCGGTCTCGTGGCACGTATACGACAACTGGCATAGCCAAGTCGCATCAATTCTTGATGTCGAGAGTATTTCCATTGAGTACTCAGCGCCCGGGGCGAGTGTTGATGCGCTCGCCGAACTTATTGTTGCAAAGCAGAAAATTGAGGGCGAAAGCGCGACAACTGGCTGGCGATTTACTATGCCAGAGCTTCCTGATGAATTAGTGGGAATTGATAGTGATCCGGACTGGAGCGCGCTAGAGCTTAGGTAGCTCAATTAGTACGTTGCGCGGCCACCTGAAGTATCAAAGCAGAACCCAGTTGTGAACGAGCACGCTTTTGAAGCTGCAAATGAAATCATCTCTGCTACTTCATCGGCCTCGCCTAATCGCCCCATCGGGATTCGAGAAATCATGTACTTAAGCGTCTCTTCGCTGGTATTTGCATTCATTGGCGTTTTGATAACAGCAGGAGCGATGGCGTTGACGGTGATTCCCTCGGTTGCTACCTCTTTGGCGACAGCTTTTACAAAACCAATCATCGCCGACTTAGAGAGTACATACGGCGTCATGCCGGGGTTGCCTTCTTTGCCCGCAATAGATGCAACATGAACGATTCGGCCATACTGAGCAGCTTTCATGATGGGAAGAGCGGCTTGAGTCAGCCAGATGGCGCCCAGCAGATTGATTGCCAGAACCTTCTCGATATCTGCAGCAGTGATCTTTTCTAGGGGAGTATTAGTTGGACCAACGATGCCCGCACTATTGACGATGGCATCGAGTCTGCCGAATTCTTTTGCCACGGAGTTAACGAAATTCGATACTCCACTTTGATCGGCTACGTTCAGCTCGCGCGCTACAGCTTTGCCGCCAGACCTATTTATCTCTGCAGCAACTTTTTCAGCGTTGGCGAGCACGACATCGGAGACAACGACCATTGCGCCTCTCGAAGCAAGTAGGGTGGCAGCTGCGGCACCAATACCTGCGCCGCCGCCGGCAACAATGACGTCCTGACCTTCGTAAATTTCCATGAGCGGTACCCTACCGCCTCCTGCTATTTGGTGACATCAACTCATTCACGGATATGAATTTCACCCCTGCCGAAAGCGCTTGTTTATCTCGCAGCACAATGCTTGACTTCCGTTCATGGCGAAAAATGAAAGACCGGTCGTATTAGTCACAGGCAGCGCTGGCGCTCTAGGTTCAGAAATGTGCAAGCAATTTCTCGATGAAGGGTATGACGTAGTCGTCTCAGACCTTCGCGAAGAAGCTGCGCTAGAGGTGGCCAAAAACCTAGATCCAAGTGGTGAGCACGTGCTTACTGTTGCCATGGATGTTGGATCCACGCCCTCAGTTGATAGCGGAATCGAATCGATTATCAAGCGTTTTGGTCGACTTGATGTGCTCGTAAATAACGCAGGTAATTTCCGACAAGGTCTCACTAGTAGTTACACCGATGAAGATTGGCGCTTTATTACAAATGTCCATTTGGATGGCGCTTTTCGATGCTGCCGCGCGGCATATCCGCACCTTGTGAAATCTCCCTTCCCCTCAATCATCTCCATCGCGTCAATTGCGGGAAGAATTGGATTACCAGGTCGCCTCTCTTACTCGGTGTCTAAGGCAGGACTGGAAGCGCTCACCCGCGCACTTGCAGTCGAATGGGCGCCGGAGAATATTCGCGTAGTTGCAGTTGCGCCAGGGTTTACTAAAACTGCAAATCGCATCTTTGTCGATGGCAAAGAGGTCACGCATGAAGCATTTGCGCAAGCAGTTCCGATGAAGCGGATGGGGCGGCCAGAGGAGCAAGCTGCGGTTGTCGTCTTCTTAGCTTCAAGGAAAGCTTCGTACATTAATGGGCAAACCATCGTGGTCGATGGTGGCGCAACAATTGATCTACGCGTCTGAACGTAGATTACTTGTGAGCGCCTTACTTCAATTTGTTAAGCACTGAAATAGCTGCTCGTACTGCTTTCTGTTCGGAATCTGGGTGCCATTGCGCTGGCTGACAATATGACTGTGGCAACAAATCTGGAAGCGCATGGGTGTTGGGCCATTTCCACCCGTTCTTCGGATAATCCTGCGCGCGGGGCAGATACATAATGGTGCCGTTGGTATATCCGAGGACGAATGTATCTGGCCACGGTGAGCTTGCTCTAATCTCCTCGCCAGTTTCAAAGAACGCTTCGACATTGAGCCCAACAATTGCAAGATCGCCGATGCGGAATGCGTGAGCTTCGAAATCACGGGATGGATTAGCTTCGGCGACGCCAGCAACCACAGAATCCGCCCACAATTTCATCTTCTTGGCGACGCGAATCTCCCACGTAAGAGCCCCGCGCTTTTCTCGCTCAACAATCTCGTTCTCCCAATATTTAGCCAGGGCTTCTGCTTCCTGTTTTGTTGGAAGTTCGACGAAATTGAATTTGGCAATTTCGTGACTCGCGTTAAGTATGACTTCGGGATGATCGCTTCGCTCTCGCCATGGCTTGAAGAGGATGTTCGGCACGTTATGCAGTAGCACGCGATCTTTTTGGAACTTATTGGTGCGTAAACCAAGGGCAACGCGAACGACCTCAGCGCCCAACGCTGTGCCCATGCGGTAGACCTCTTCGGAGCAATCTTTTTCGTATCCGATACCAACCTGAGGATTGATATTTCCGCCACACCCTTGAAGAAAGAGAACTGTTCCGCCGACATTCTTCTCGATGATCTTTCGCGCTGGTCCTGGGAAATCTGCGGAGAGAGTGGGGGATTGGGCGCCATTCACAACAGGGTGGCAGGAGTATCTAAAGAGAATCGCGATCGGGTTTCCTTCTAAATCGTCGAAGCGAATAACTCCAACTGAATCATCGACGCGATGGCCGGGAACTTCACCAAGGATGTCTTGGTCCCCATTCCACTCTCGTCGGTAGATGTTGAGATCACTTTCGCCCCACGCATGCGCCATTCGAGCGGGACGCAATTGGGACTGTGCCGTTGTTGCCGCCGTCACTGCTTGATCGATGACAAATTCGAAATACCGCTCACTTTGCACGATTGCATCGTTTTCAGCGTTACCTTGCAACATGGTTGGAAGGTCAGCCGCGCTGTGATTATGACTGAGATTGAACATGACATTCACGACAGGAATTTCCAGAGCTTCTGCTACTCGAGTCCGAATCTCAAGCGCTTCTTCGGTCCGTGAATTACCAAGATCGCAGGCAATCAGACAGAGTGTGGTGCCACCTGACTGCAACACAATGGCGCCAAGATAGAGGTCATCATCCACCTTCTCGATGGGGCTTCCAAAGAGGCGCAATCCTCCCTTTGCCATGCCAAGCTCGGGATTAATCGTGAGATTTACTGCTCCTGCGCGCAACCCTTGTCCTGACATTTGATTAACTCAACAGGCGCTTTTAGCCTTGTTGTA
>CAMAPN010000008.1 GCA_945860275.1 Bifidobacterium breve | reverse complement strand
GGAAGTGGACACGCTTGTGCTTGGTTGCACCCACTACCCATTACTCACCGGCATCATCTCTTACGTCGTTGGTGAGAAAGTCACGCTCGTATCCAGCGCCGAGGAGACAGCAAAAGATCTTTATCGCACGCTTGCTGATGCAGGTTTAGAGCGAAAAGATCATGCAACGGCGCCGGTCCATCGCTTCCTCGCAACTGGTGATACGAGGACTTTCTCTGCGCTCGCGAGACGTTTTCTTGGGCCAGAGGTACGTGCGGTGGATACTCTTACGTTATGAGCACAACGCCACGCATCGACGGTAGAACCGACAATCAGCTTCGGGAGGTTCGTTTTACCCGTAACTGGTCTGAGCATGCTGAAGGCTCGGTGCTTGTTGAGTTTGGAAAGACGCGGGTGCTCTGCACTGCTTCATTTACCCAGGGAGTGCCGCGATGGATGCAAGGTCAGGGAAAAGGATGGGTCACGGCCGAATATTCGATGTTGCCGCGAGCAACTCATACCCGTTCTGATCGCGAAAGCGTCAAAGGAAAGCTTGGCGGCAGAACTCAAGAGATCTCTCGATTGATTGGGCGCTCGCTCCGCTCAATTATTGATATGTCCGCACTAGGTGAGAACACCATCATTCTTGATTGCGATGTTTTGCAAGCAGATGGGGGTACACGGACTGCAGCAATCACTGGTGCATACGTTGCGCTCTCTGATGCAATCGGTTGGGCGATGGCGAAATCGATTGTGTTGAAATCTCCCATTACTGATTCCATCTCAGCGATTTCGGTAGGGATTATCGATGGCCAACCCATGCTTGATCTCTGCTACGAAGAGGATGTCCGAGCCGAGACTGATATGAATGTCGTCTGCACGGGTTCGGGTAAATTCGTTGAAGTGCAGGGAACGGCCGAGCGCGATCCATTTGATCGCGCACTTCTCGATAATCTCCTGGATTTAGCGCTAGCTGGTTGCGGCCAATTGGCTGGATTGCAGAAGAAGGCTTTGGCGTAAGTGCAGATAGTTCTTGCAACGAGAAATAAAGGAAAGATTAGAGAGCTCGAACGAATTTTTGCCATCACATTACCAAGTGTGGAACTTCTTGGGACTGATAGTTTTCCAGAGCTCTCGGATATCGAAGAGAGTGAAGATACCTTCGAAGGAAATGCGTTATTGAAAGCTCGAGAGGTATCGCGCTTTACACAGTTGCCAGCTATCGCCGATGACAGTGGACTGGCTGTTGATCATCTTGGTGGTGCACCCGGTATTTACTCCGCGCGTTATGGCGGCGTACATGGCGATGATCAAGCAAATCTTGAGAAAGTGTTACGTGAAATGGTCGGCATCACTAATCGAAGCGCACAATTTGTATGTGCGGCTGCTTTTGTCACTCCCAGTGGGTTCGAAAAAGTAATCCGAGCAGAAATGGCAGGACAATTGATCGATCACGCCCGTGGTGTCAATGGTTTTGGTTACGATCCAATCTTCGTACCCGATGGATTCTCGGAAACTTCTGGTGAGATTGCTCCCGATATTAAAGATTCAATTAGCCATAGAGGAAAAGCGATGCGCGCGCTTGCGGAATTAATTTCAGCCGAACGGGAGAAGTGGGCGTAGCTGCCGGGCTATAACCGCTCAAACTTTCGAACCTCGGGGAACATCAGCGAAAAGAGAATGGCAATAACCACCAGCGCAGCTGCCCCATTTAACGTGAACTCGACTCCAAATTTATCTGCCAGCGGGCCAGCAAGCGCCAATCCCACCGGGCGAAAGAGCATGACAATCACGCCATCGTAAGCAGCAACTCGCGAGAGCGCTTCGCGTGGGATTCGCGTCTGAAGCGCTGTGTCCCAGATTGTTTTCCATAAATCAAAGACCACACCCCAGACGAATGCGGCGAGAATTATCACCCAGAGCGGCTGCGGACGTGCAATCGTCCAAATGTAAATCGCGAGAAAGACTGTTAGGCACATCATTGTAAACATTGGATATTTCGGATGAAATCTCATCGCGATGAGTGAACCAACAATGAGACCAACTGAAACAGCTGTAAGAACCATCGACCACGATTTGGCGCCATCGAATTTTTCTTTAGCAACAAGTGGACCAAGTACATTTTCGCCAGCAGCCCAGGACATCACGATGAACGCAAAGCAAATATCGATGACAACTAACCATCGAAACGAGGTAAATACTCGCCATCCCTCTTTCAAGTCGTGGAGCACTGTGTTCTCGATGATTTCCATCGGAGGGGTTACGTGTTTGAAGGTGTAGACGACGATGCCCGCAATCAAAAACGTGGCTGCGTCTATCGCAAGTGCCGTGGTACTTCCGAGCGTGCTCACAAGGATTCCAGCAAGCGCTGCTCCCATGATCAGGGCTGTATTTGAAAACATGTTATTGAGCGCGTTAGCTTTCTGAAGCGCTTGCTGTGGCAGCAATGCAGGGAGTACACCATTGAACGCCGGCCACCAGATGCCAAGTAGTAAACCGCAACCAACATTGACGACAACAAAAACCCAGAACGGTACGTTGCCGGTTGCAAAGAAAGAAACTTGAAAGAAGAGCAACACGGCAGTCATCACATCGCCATAGGCAATCCATTTAGCTCTGCCGTATCGATCAGCTATAACACCGCCGAATGGGAACATGATCAAAAGTGCGACGGTGTTAATACCTAGAATCGTGCCTAATAACGTCGCGCTGCCATTTGGTAGATCTAAAACAGCAAACGCCAATGCAACTGGAGCCATGCCATTCCCTACATTTGAAACGAAGCGAGCAAAATAGAAGCGACCGACATACTTCTCTCGAACGAGATCTTGTAATTTCACGGTCTAACTCCTGATGAAAGTCTTGCAATGGTGCGGGAGGTGGGACTTGAACCCACACGACCGAAGTCACAGGTTCCTAAGACCTGCGTGTCTGCCATTTCACCACTCCCGCGTGAGATAAGTGGCGCGTTACCTGGCTAAGGGTAAGGCCGATACCCTTATAGGTGTGAATCCAGAGGAGCTAGCCCAGGTCTTATCGGCGGAGCTTGCCCGCTCAGGCCTAGATATTGGCCCGGTGCCGGCACAGATCCCCCTGGAGCGGCCGAAGAATCGCGAGCATGGAGATTACGCCACCTCGATCGCGCTCCAAATGGCCAAGTCGGCAGGAAAAAATCCGCGCGAATTGGCGGCGGTAATCGCACCTCTCTTTGGCGCGATTGCAGGCATCGCGAAAGTTGATATCGCAGGACCTGGCTTCATCAATATCACGCTAGCGCAAGGTGCGCAGAGTGCAATTGTTCGCGAAGTACTTTCGCAAGGTGCGAAGTACGGTCAGGGCAGTGCGCTCGCTGGACTGCACATCAATTTGGAATTCATCAGTGCAAATCCAACTGGCCCGTTACATCTTGGCCACACCAGATGGGCTGCAGTTGGTGATTCCATCGCGCGCGTGCTGATTGCCGCCGGCGCAAAAGTTACGCGTGAGTTTTATATCAACGATCGTGGCACGCAGATGGATCTTTTTGCAGCCTCAATGCACGCAGCTGCTCATGGTTTAATTACGCCAGAGAATGGATATCACGGTGCTTACATCCAGGATCTTGCTCATCAAATTGTGGTCGAAGATCCGGCCATCATGGAAAAGAGTGGTGAGAGTGCGCTCGCCGCGTTCCGAGATGCAGGATATCGACTTCAATTAGAGCAACAACAGCAGGTACTAAAAATATTTGGCACGCATTTTGATGTCTGGTACTCCGAGAAATCACTTCATGATTCGGGTGCAGTGGCAACAGTCGCACAACGATTAGAAGATAAGGGCCATATCTTCAAAGCAGATGGTGCAACTTGGTTACGCACAACAGATTTTGGCGACGATAAAGATCGTGTTTTGGTCAAAGCTGATGGTGAGCTGACCTACTTCACCTCTGATACTGCTTACTATCTTGATAAGCGCTCACGTGGTTTTGATTTATGTATCTACCTGCTTGGCGCCGATCATCATGGTTATGTTGGCAGACTCAAAGCCCTCGTGGCCTGCGCCGGTGATGATCCAGAGCAGAACATCGAAGTACTTATCGGCCAGATGGTGAAGATTTTTGAAAATGGTGAGGAAGTTAAGCTCTCCAAGCGGGCTGGCACCATCATCACGCTAGAAGAATTGGTCGAGAAGGTTGGAGTTGATGCTGCTCGCTACACGTTGAGCAGATATCCAACCGATACCCCACTCACATTAGATGTCGATCTGATGAAAAAGCATTCCAATGACAATCCTGTCTACTACGTGCAGTACGCACATGCGCGAATCAGTGCGCTACTGCGAAATGCAACAGACTTAGGCGTCTCGATGGCTCTTGAGGATTTCCAAGAAAAGCTGCTCATTCATGAGCGGGAAACTGAACTTGCGGGGGCGCTAGCCCAATTCCCGCAGGTGGTTCTCGCGGCCGCTCAAGTGCGGGGGCCACATAAAGTCGCACGATATTTAGAGGAGATTGCCGGGCTTTATCACCGGTTCTATAACGACTGCCGGGTGTTGCCAATGGGAGATGAAAAACCGGGTGCGCTTCATACCTCGCGGGCGCTACTGTGTTCTGCAACCCGACAATTACTCGCTAACGGATTAGCACTCCTTGGCGTAAACGCACCGGAGCGAATGTAATGGCCAATGTGACGTCACGACTTAATCCAGCTATCTGGCCTGCCACTGCGCGAACAGATAGTAAGAGTGGCGAGCTCTCGCTTGGCGGAATTTCGGCAACGGAATTGATGGAGCGCTTCGGCACGCCAGTCTTCATCCTTGATGAAACTGACTTTCGCGCGCGTGCAGTGAAATTCCGAAGCGCCGTCGAAAAAATATTTGGCCCAACAGCAAAGGTTTATTACGCGAGTAAAGCTTTCACCTCTATCGCAACAGCTAAATGGTTGGCTGAGGATGGCGTGAATCTTGATGTCTGTACTGGAGGCGAATTGGCGGTCGCTCTGGCGGCAAAATTCCCAACCAATCGCATTGAATTGCATGGCAATAACAAGTCAATTGCAGAGATCGAAGAGGCTATAAAAGTTGGAGTTCGCTTCATCGTTGCCGATTCGCTTATCGAGCTTGATCGGATTAACTCAATCGCAGGATTGTTAGGGAAGAAACAATCAGTACTCCTTCGATTAACTCCGGGAATATCAGCGCATACGCATGAATCGATTGCCACTGCTCACGAAGATGTGAAGTTTGGATTCTCAATTGCAAGTGGCGCTGCCATGCTTGCTGCAGTAACAGCTTTGAATGCAGAGCACATCAACTTGGAAGGCGTGCATTGCCACATTGGTTCCCAGATTTTCGATGAAACCGGGCACATCCTGGCGGTAGAACGTCTTGTGAAATTCATCGCTGATGTGAAAAAGAATCAGGGCGCGGCCTTGCATCATTTAGATTTTGGCGGCGGATTTGGAATTGCCTACGTAGATTCTGATGATCCGATGGATATTGAGAGTGTGCTGACTCGAATCCATGCCGCGTTGACCGAGCTGTGCGCTAAGTATGAGATTGAGATTCCTTCAATCGCCATTGAACCAGGGCGAGCGATTGCTGGACCTGCGATGGTCACTTTGTATCAAGTTGGCACCGTAAAAGATGTACTACTAGAAGATGGAAAGACGCGAACATACATCTCTGTTGATGGCGGTCTGAGTGACAACATTCGACCTGCACTCTATGGCGCGGAGTATTCAGCGCTCGTTGCCAATCGAAGCTCAAATGCGCCAACAACAGATAGTCGAGTTGTTGGTAAGCATTGCGAGAGCGGAGATATCGTGATTCGCCAGATTGCGCTGCCTAGCGACATTGTTCCTGGAGACATCCTGGCAATTCCTGCCACCGGGGCATATGGCAGAAGTATGGCGAGCAATTACAACCACATACTCCGCCCACCAGTTGTCGTCGTGCGTGATGGCTCCGCACGAATCATCATTCGACGCGAGAAAATCTCCGATTTGCTGGCGCTGGAAGAGGGTTAACTCGTCGGGTTCATCGGGAGAGCGGCCCAATGTGGGAGAGTTAGCCAGTGGGAAACGATCAATTAGCGCGCTCGATATCTATCGGGCTACTTGGCGCTGGCTCAGTGGGAAGTAGCGTTGCCCAACAGTTGCTCGCTGGCCATGATGATCTTGCCGCTCGCGCCGGGGCCAATCTCAACTTAGTCGCGGTAGCCGTCCATGATGGAAAGAAAGCTCGCCCAGCGCTTGAGCGAGCTGGCGTAAAAGTAACTACAGATGCCACGTCGGTCGTGAACGACCCAAGCATCGATGTCGTTATCGAAGTTATCGGTGGCATCGAACCTGCGCGCACGCTCATTCTCGCTGCGCTCAACTCAGGCAAATCTGTTGTCACGGCAAATAAAGCGCTCTTGGCGCAACATGGTGGTGAATTGTTTGAAGCGGCAGCAAAAAATAATGTGGATCTCTATTTCGAAGCGGCAGTAGCAGGTGCAATTCCAATTATTCGACCGCTTCGCGATTCACTTGCTGGAGATCACGTTCTGCGCGTAATGGGTATCGTCAATGGCACGACTAACTTCATTCTTAGCAAGATGTCTGAGCAAGGAATATCTTTTGAATCGGCGCTTAAAGAAGCGCAAGCTCTTGGTTTTGCCGAGGCAGATCCAACCGCTGATGTTGAAGGGTTTGATGCGGCGGCAAAGGCATCAATTCTTGCAAGTCTTGCTTTCCATTCTCGCGTGAGTGGCAGCGATGTTTACCGTGAAGGAATCTCCGAAATCACCGCAGATGTCGTGCAGATCGCATCAGATATGGGCCATGTCGTCAAACTTCTTGCAATAGCTGAGTTAACTTCAGATGGGCGAATTGCAGTTCGAGTGCATCCTGCACTCATTCCAAATACACATCCACTTGCTGCTGTTCGCGACTCATTCAATGCGGTTTTCGTAGAAGCAGATGCCGCGGGGGAATTGATGTTCTACGGTCGTGGTGCAGGCGGTGCGCCGACGGCATCTGCGGTCCTGGGAGATTTAGTAGCGGTTGCTCGCCATAAAGTTATCGGTGGTTTGGGACCAAAGGAGAGTACCTATGCAGAGCGCGAGATTGCTCCGATGGGCCAAACTCTTACGCGTTATCTCATCAGATTAAATGTTAATGATCGCCCTGGAGTACTTGCCTCTGTGGCAAACGTCTTTGCATCGCACTCAGTCTCTATCCAAACTGTTCGACAAGATGGCTCTGGTGCGCAAGCAGAGCTCATAGTTGTCACGCATTCTGCTCCTGATGCTGCGCTTGCAGAAACCGTCGAAGGATTGCGTAAGCTCGACACTGTCCGTTCAGTGGAAAGTGTGATTCGTGTCGAAGGGGGGAGTAATTGATGTTTGGTAAGAAGCAAGCGCGACCTTGGCGTGGCGTAATTAATGAGTATAAGCATCGTCTTCCGGTTTCGGCGAAGACTCCAATAGTTACCCTTAATGAAGGTGGCACCCCGCTGGTCTACGCATGCGTGCTCTCTGAAATGTTAAATGGCGAAGTGTGGGTCAAAGTTGAAGGCTCCAATCCAACTGGATCATTTAAAGATCGCGGCATGACGATGGCGATGAGTAAAGCTGCCGAAGATGGTGCGAAAGTTGTAGTTTGTGCATCGACAGGAAACACCAGTGCAAGTGCTGCGGCGTACGCGACTAAAGCGGGAATGATTCCGGCAGTTCTGGTTCCGCAAGGCAAGATTGCGATGGGTAAGTTAGCCCAGGCAGTGATTCATGGTGCAAAACTCTTGCAAGTTGATGGGAACTTCGATGATTGCTTGACTCTTGCTCGTCAATTGGCAGAAACCTATCCAGTGGCACTTGTTAACTCGGTTAACCCATATCGCTTACAGGGCCAAAAGACCGCGGCGTTCGAGATCATCGATACTTTGGGATTCGCACCAGATATCCATGCTCTTCCGGTAGGAAATGCTGGCAATATCACCGCATATTGGATGGGCTATCAGGAGTATCACCGCGATCGGATCGCTAAATCGCTACCGCAGATGTGGGGATATCAAGCAGAAGGCGCAGCTCCGATTGTTCGCGGTGCGATAGTTGAGAAGCCTGAGACGATTGCAACAGCAATTCGAATTGGAAATCCAGCCTCATGGAAAGAGGCTGAAGCAGCGCGCGATCAATCACATGGACGAATTGAATCGGTGACCGATGAAGAGATTTTGAGCGCCTACCGACTTATTGCAGGGCGAGAGGGAATCTTCTGTGAACCATCATCTGCTGCTGGACTTGCAGGATTGTTGAAAGCCAAGGCGGCAGGGCGACTTCCAAAGGATCAGAAGATTGTCATCACCGTAACGGGTAATGGATTAAAAGATGTGCAATGGGCCCTGGAAGGCTCCGCAGACCCTATTGTTATCCCAGTTTCGCTTCAGGAAGCAGCAAGGGTTTTGGAGTTGTCCTAATGGTCTCTCGTCCGACATTTCGCGCTACACCGGTGACCGTTCGCGTCCCAGCAACAAGTGCAAATCTCGGTGCAGGTTTTGATTGTCTAGGTTTGGCGCTTGAGATTTACGATGGATATGCAGCCCAAGTGCTAGACGAACCGGGTTTGGATGTAGAAGTCGCTGGCGAAGGTGCGAACACCGTTGGTAAAGATGAGAAGAATCTCGTGATTTCATCTATGAATGCAGCATTTGATCATATGGGAGGTCGTCCACGCGGCTTGGCGTTGCGTGCGCTCAATGCAATCCCGCATGGTCGAGGTCTTGGATCTTCGTCAAGTGCGATTATCGGTGGACTCTTTCTTGCACGCTCTCTTGTTATCTCTGGAAGCGAACGCCTCAATGACAATGATCTTCTTGCGCTTGCGACCGAGATAGAAGGTCACCCTGACAACGTTGCGGCGGCGCTCCATGGCGGTGCGACAATCGCGTGGGTTGAAGATGGATCAGGTAAAGCGATTTCAATTCCCGTAGATATGCGAATCATGGCAATTGCATTCATACCTTCTGACTCAGGTGAGGTTGCGACCAAAAAGGCTCGAGCACTTTTGCCTGAAACAATTCCGCATATCGATGCTGCTGTGAATATTTCACGAAGCACTCTCATGGTTGAAGCGCTAGCGCGAAAACCAGAGTTGCTTTTTGCTGGAACGGAAGATCGTATTCATCAGTTCTATCGACAGGGTCAGATGCCAAAGAGCTATGAATTGATGACCACGCTTCGTGAAGCGGGGGTCCCAGCTTTTATCTCGGGTTCGGGGCCAACTGTCCTTGCGCTCCATTATGGAAATATCGCCGATGCCCAAGAGATTGCGCGCGCTGGCGGAGATTCATTTACAACCCAGATTGTTGGAGTGAGCGCCCAAGGCGCTCATATATATAACGGCTAGCACCGCTCCCGTTTTTCAGGGGAGCAGCCATGATTTGCCTAGCTCCCGCCCCTGGGTGTTACGCTTAAGCCCTCGCTCCGGGATCTATCCCGAACCAGTCGAGATTCTAGAAAAATTAGCAGCCCTAAATATCTAGAAATCTGCGCGAAATTCAAAAATTCCCAGCGCATCTACAGAAATAACAGAAATAACAAAAATAACAGAGAGCCATAGTTAAGACAGGCACAAAAGTGCCCTCCAATAAACCAGAGCATGATGAATGAGGCATAGTGAGTGAAGTAAGTACTCGAAAGGCAAAGCCAGCTGGCGATCTATCCGCCATGTTGTTGCCAGAGCTTCGCAAGGTCGCCACCCAGTTGGGAATCGAAGGCGCTGCGAAGTTAGCCAAGGGAGATTTAGTAGAGGCAATCGCAGACCTTCAGGCAGCTAACCGCGCTGCAGCGGCGAAGGAGAAAGAGGCGCGTCAACAGGAGCGTGATGAGCGCCGTAAAGAGCGGAATCAAAACCGCAACGAGGATTCAAAGCGTTCACAATCTAAAGGTGGCCGCGATACTGAAGATGATGATGATGATGATGACACCGACACCGACACCGGTAGCAACACTGTCGGTGATGGCGAGGGCGATCGCGTGAATCAGCGCGAGCGTAAATCACACTCTGCAGAGCCATCACGTGCAGGCGATTCTGATGAGCGCTCTGGTGACCGTAACAACCGTGACCGCGGTAACCGTGATCGTGATCGTGACGGTGGCCGTCGAGATCGCCACCGCGACCGGGGCGACCGGGGAGATAGAGGCGAGCGTAATCGCGACCGAAACGAGCGGGATATGACTATCCGCGAAGATGATGTCTTGATTCCTGTTGGTGGATTACTCGACATTCTCGAGAATTATGCATTTGTACGTACTGCAGGGTACCTACCAAGCCCTAATGATGTTTATGTATCCATGCAGCAGGTTCGACGTTACGCGTTGCGCAAGGGTGATGTGATCACTGGTGCTGTACGTGAACCACGCGATGGTGAACGACGCGAGAAGTTCAATGCGCTTATTCGTTTGGACACGATCAATGGAATGGATCCAGAGGAGTCGCGCGATCGCGTCGAATTCAACAAGCTCACACCACTCTATCCGCAAGAGCGACTACGTCTTGAGACACAACCAAACATCTTGACTACTCGCGTAATTGATTTGATTGCGCCAATTGGTAAAGGACAACGTGGATTGATTGTTTCGCCACCAAAGGCTGGCAAGACAATGGTCCTGCAATCCATAGCTAATGCGATCACGACAAATAATCCAGAGTGTCATTTGATGGTCGTGCTAGTTGATGAGCGTCCAGAAGAAGTTACCGATATGCAACGTTCTGTGAAAGGTGAAGTAATTTCCTCAACGTTCGATCGTCCAGCAGAAGATCACACTACTGTGGCAGAGCTTGCTATCGAGCGCGCCAAGCGTTTAGTGGAACTGGGACATGATGTTGTTGTGCTTCTTGACTCCATCACACGTCTTGGTCGCGCATACAACATTGCAGCTCCAGCAAGCGGAAGGATTCTCTCTGGTGGCGTTGATTCAGCAGCGCTCTATCCACCAAAGAAATTCTTTGGTGCCGCCCGTAACATTGAAGATGGCGGTTCATTAACGATTCTTGCAACTGCGCTCATTGATACTGGTTCTCGAATGGATGAAGTGATCTTCGAAGAGTTCAAGGGCACTGGAAACATGGAGCTGAAGCTAGATCGTCGCATGGCCGACAAGCGAATCTTCCCGGCAGTTGATGTCGATGCTTCGGGTACACGTAAAGAAGAGATTCTCATGGGAGCTGAAGAGCTCAATATCGTGTGGAAGTTGCGCCGAGTGCTACATGCTCTCGATCCACAACAAGCGCTCGAACTTCTCCTTGAGAAGATGAAGGGAACCAAGTCCAACGTGGAGTTCTTGATGCAGGTACAGAAGACCACGGTCGGGCCAGGCTCAGAGAGCGATAAATAGTTAGCTAGAAGGCAGGTAGTTCCTGATGTGGAGCGCACGGATTGGCTCTGCGCCAGGGCTATCAGTACCCTTATCCCCTTACGAATTACTGGCTCACGGGAGCGCCTTGGCGAGCTCGACCCAGTGATGTGAAATATGAAATGGAGTATGACAATGAAGGCTGAGATTCATCCAGAGTATGTCGAGACAACTGTCTCCTGCTCATGTGGCGCAACATTCACCACGCGCTCTACTGCAAAGAACGGCGCAATTTCTGTTGATGTTTGTTCTGTTTGCCACCCGTTCTACACCGGCAAGCAACGCATCCTTGATACTGGTGGACGAGTTGCACGCTTCGAAGAGCGTTTGAAGAAATCAGCTAACAAGAAGTAACTTTCCTTAAACCGCACCTTCGCCTGCGCTCGCAGGCTGGTGCGGTTTTTTTATTCGAGGGGTGAATTAGAACAGTGACTAGTAGCTCAGCTAGCGATCGATTTGCTAGTGCAGATGATCTCGTTGCAGAGCACGCGAGCATTGAAGCGCAATTGGCAGATCCATCTATCCATGGTGATAGTGGGAAAGCGCGCCAGTTGGGCAAACGCTACGCGCAACTTGGTCCAATTGTTGCGGGATATAAACGGTGGCGAGCGGCGAACGAAGATTTGGTTGCTGCGCGAGAGTTGGCAAAAGAGGACGAATCTTTCGCTGCAGAAATTCCACAATTAGAGGTGGGTGAAACAGAGGCAGCGCAATCCCTTGAAGAGTTATTACTTCCGCGCGATCCTAATGATGATCGCGATGTGATTATGGAAATTAAGGCAGGAGCAGGAGGAGAAGAGTCTGCGCTCTTCGCAGGTGATCTCCTTCGTATGTATTTGCGGTATGCCGAGGTTCAGGGCTGGAAGGCAGAAATTATTGATGCTACCGAGAGTGATCTTGGCGGTTATAAAGATGTTTCCATAGCAATTAAGAGCAAGGGCGTGATGGAGCCCGGTCGAGCCCCCTATGCAAAATTGAAATTTGAAGGTGGCGTACATCGAGTGCAACGAGTTCCAGAGACAGAATCGCAAGGACGTATTCACACCTCCGCCGCCGGAGTGCTTGTACTACCTGAGGCTGATGAAATCGATGTGGAATTAAATATGAATGATGTTCGCGTCGATGTCTATCGCTCAAGCGGGCCTGGTGGGCAGAGCGTTAACACCACAGATAGCGCGGTCCGATTAACGCACGTACCGACGGGCATTGTGGTCTCCTGCCAGAACGAGAAGAGTCAGCTCCAAAATAAAGAATCCGCACTTCGAATTCTCCGAGCACGACTTCTTGCAGCGGCCGTTGAGGCGCAAGAGGCAGCAGCTGCAGCCGAACGCAAGAGTCAAATCCGAACGGTTGATCGAAGCGAACGAATTCGAACATATAACTTCCCTGAAAATAGATTGAGTGATCATCGCGTCAATTTCAAAGCGAATAATCTCTCGGTGGTGCTCGATGGGGAATTAGATCCAGTCATCCAAGCGTTGATTGATGCTGATAAGGCAACTCGTTTAGCGGCTGGCTAAGAGATCAATGAATGGCGCTCGTGAATTGCTGCGATGGGCAGTGCAAGAGCTGCAGTCTGCGACGCAAGATCCTGCATTAGATGCGCAAATTCTTCTTGCGGAAGTGACCGGACTTTCACGCACGCATGTGCTCTTTCGAGAGCGCTTTGAAGTCGATGAAGAAGCTCAGTTCCGAGATTGGATTGGTCGAAGGCAAAAGGGCGAACCGATTCAGTACATAACTGGTCGCGCATACTTTCGAAACCTCACTCTTGAGGTAGGCCCTGGAGTGCTTATCCCTCGCCCAGAGAGTGAGCAGTTAGTAGCAGATGTGATTTCGAAGATTGCGGGAGTCGTAGAAGCTTGTGTTGTCGATTTAGGAGCGGGATCTGGCGCGCTCACGTTGAGTATCGCAACAGAACTGTCGAATGTGAAGGTAACAGCGGTGGAGAGAGAAGGCGCTGCTATTTCGTGGCTCGAACGAAACGTCAAGAACTTAGGCGCGCTGGTAAATCATGAGATAGAAATTATTCGTGCTGATGTAATGCAATTCGATGGTAAACATAACTTCGATGTGGTGATTGCTAATCCGCCATATATTCCAGATACACAAGAGTTGCCAAAAGAAGTTGTTGATTTCGAACCGCGCGCTGCGCTCTTTGGTGGACCTGAGGGGTTGGACGCCCCACAAGTGTTTATTGCTGCAGCGCTCCGGGCGCTAAAGCCCGGTGGCTATCTTGCTATTGAACACCACGAGGATCAGGGCGAGGCAATCTGCGAGATTCTCGAGCGCTCGTTCGAAAGCGTGCACCTTCACTATGATTTAAATGGTAGAGCTCGATTCAGTAGTGGAGTCCTCAAGTAATGAATGAGTTAGTAGAGATTGCTCATCCGGCGGCAATAGATATTGCCTTGCGTGAGATTAGAGCAGGTAATGTGATTTCTTTTCCGTTGGAGAGTGGTTATGTGCTGGCTGCGGATGCATTCAATCGCGCGGCAGTTGGAGAACTTCATTTATTGCGAAGCGACCCGCCTGGTCAAGCAGCATCAGTGATGATTGGCGATAAAGCCCGCATCGTTGGGATCGTGCGTGACATGTCAGCTGCACCCCAGAAGTTGATTGAAAAGTTCTGGCCTGGTCCGCTCACCTTGTATTTACGACCACATGCAGCGTTGACGTGGGATCTTGGCGACGAGCGAATTCTCGATCAGATTGCCGTACGCGTGCCTGAAAGCGAGTTTGCCATTCGGCTGTTGAACGAGACTGGACCGTTGGCGGTCGCAGGCGCGGGACTTGCGGGTAGAGCAGCGTTCACCGAGCCAACGCTGGTGCGAGATGTCTTTGGTGCAAATGTCGGCGTGATAATTGATGGTGGCGCGATAACTGATGTGGTGCAGAGCACTGTTGTGGATTGCACACAGACGCCACCTCGAGTCATTCGAGTGGGGGCGGTGGCGCAGGCGAGCCTTCGCCAAGCATGTCCTGAGATAAGTCAGGATTTGGGCTAGATTTCAGTCAGATTCACGTGGGTAGTACCTGTTCGATGGGAGAAATCAGATGAGCGCACGATATTACGGAGCAAGTTACGAAGCTCTCGAAGCGCAAGATCCTGATGTAGCAGCGATGCTCATCGCAGAGTTAGAACGGGAACGTAATGGCCTACAACTTATTGCAAGTGAAAACTTCACGTCACCAGCGGTCCTTGCCGCTCTTGGCTCGACTCTCTCTAATAAATATGCCGAAGGGTACCCCGGTAAGCGTTACTACGGAGGTTGCGAAGAAGTCGACAAGGTCGAAGAGTTGGGCATTGCCCGTGCCAAAGAGCTCTTTGGAGCAGAGCACGCAAACTTGCAACCACACTCGGGCGCCAGCGCAAATATTGCGGTCTATCAAGCATTTACAAAACCTGGCGACACGGTGCTTGCCATGTCTCTTCCACACGGTGGACATTTAACGCACGGCTCCAAAGTTAACTTCTCTGGAAAATGGTTCAACGTAGAGTCCTATGGAGTCCGTAAAGATACTGAGTTAATTGATTATGACGAGTTGCGCGAATTGGCAATCAAACATAAACCGAAAATGATTTGCAGTGGCGCTACCGCATATCCCAGCTTGATTGATTTCGAGCGTGTTCGTGAAATCTGCGATGAAGTTGGTTCCATTATGTGGGTGGATGCAGCACATTTCATTGGATTGGTTGCTGGGAAGGCGATTCCATCTCCAGTTCCGTATGCAGATGTCGTCTCGTTCACCACGCACAAAGTCCTCCGTGGTCCTCGTGGTGGAATGATTTTGTCTAAAGCAGAACACGCAGCTGCGATTGATAAGGCTGTCTTTCCAGGAATGCAAGGCGGTCCAATTATGAGCGCGGTTGCAGCAAAGGCAGTTGCTCTTAAGGAATGTTTGCAACCTAGCTACCAAAAGTATGCAAAAGATGTCGTACTCAATGCGCAAGCACTTGCTGCTGGTCTAGTCGAAGAAGGGATGCGCGCAGTCTCTGGAGGAACGCAGACGCATTTAGCGTTAATTGATGTACAAGCCCTAGGTGTAAACGGTAAAGAGGCAGATGAGCGGTGCGGAAGTGCAGGCATCACACTCAATAAGAACTCCATTCCGTTCGATCCTCAACCACCGTCAATAACAAGTGGAATTCGAGTGGGTAGTCCATCCATCACGACGCAGGGGATGGGCGTGGCCGAGATGAAAGTCATCGCATCATTGATTGCCCGCGCAATTAAGGATCCTGCTTCATCGGCGAAAATTGCTGGTGAAGTGAAAGATCTCTGCAGACGATTTCCTGTCTATCCAGAGCGTTAATGCGCGAGCATTTATTAGTTCTGCTTATTGCAGCCGTTTTCGTCTACCTACTTACGCCCTACGCCCGAACGCTTGCCCTTAAATCTGGCGCAGTTGCGAAAGTGCGAGATCGAGATGTCCATACTGAGGTAACAGCGCGCTGGGGCGGCATCGCCATCTGGTTATCGATCATGCTCACCATCCTCATCTCTTCGCAATTGAACTTACTGAGTAAAGCCTTTCAGCAAGATGAGCAAATAAAAGGTATCTGTATCGCTGCGACAGTTATCTGTTTACTTGGCGTACTTGATGACAAGTGGGGAATCGACGCCATCACCAAGCTCGCAGGACAAACTTTGGCTGCAGCAATCTTGGTTAATTTCGGTGTGCAACTGCTCTGGTTACCACTCAACGGCGTAACGATGTTGCCGACCTCCTTGGGGCAGCTGATTACAATTTTGATCATTGTTGTCACTATCAATGCAGTGAATTTCATCGACGGGCTCGACGGCCTAGCTTCTGGCATCGTGGCTATCGCAGCAGGATGTTTCTTCGCCTTTGCGTATCTGCTATCGGTGGTTTATAACTTCGATCGCGCGGGCGCACCCTCACTCCTTACTGCAATCATGATGGGCGCATGTTTAGGTTTCTTGCCGCATAACTTTTATCCAGCAAAGATCTTCATGGGAGATTCAGGATCGATGCTTTTAGGTTTACTTCTCGGCGTCGCTGCGATAACGCTTACTGGTCAGATAGATGCAAACGCAATTGCCTCGCAGAATTTCGCGCCCACTCTTGTACCTTTACTTCTGCCCTTTGCCGTATTAGCGATTCCATCTATTGACCTCTTGCTTGCTGTGATTCGACGAACTCGAGCTGGGCGATCTCCATTCGCTCCTGACATGGGGCATCTACATCACCGTTTACTAGCTCGAGGTCACTCACAACGAAGCGCAACGGTGATGATGTATCTCTGGACGCTGGTTGTCGCCGCCCCGGTATCAGCATCTGCATTTATCTCGTGGCGGATAAATCTCTTGCTTTCACTTTCACTCGCCCTTCCCATTCTCTTGCTTTCACTTCGCCCGAAATATGTGACAAACATCGCGAAGTCGCGTAGATGATTAATTACCCAAAGCTCTTTCTGAAAGGTGCAGCACTCCCTGCCCTTACGATTGGTGGTGTTGGAACAGCACTTGCAAGCGTCGTTGCGGGAAGAAGCGGTTTCTTTGCCGGGCTGGCCGCGCTCACAGTGGTACTTCTGTTTTTCATTATTCATCTATTGATTGCGGCTACGACGCGAACGCTCGACCCGCGTCTGACCTTTGCCTTCGTCGCACTGAGCTTCTTGACCAAGTTGATCGGAATGGCCGGTTTCATGGTGGCGCTCTCGCGCACCAGCATCGACCGACCCTGGTTTGCCGGTGTTGCCCTCGCCACTGCCGCTGGGTGGCTGGTGGGCGAGATGCTCGCTTATCGCCAGCTGGTCCGCGGGCGCTAGGGTTGGGGCTATGGCCAACGAGCGAGACCTACCCGAGGGCACAGGGAACACAACGGGCCCTAATAGTTCCGATAACTCCCGGCGCGAGTCTCGGGGCGAGGAGAGCGCGCTCTGGTCAATCTTTGGCTACCTCATCTCAGGGCAGATTGTCTGGGGTGGGATTGGCTTTGCACTTGATCGTTGGCTGGGAACCTCGTTCTTAGTTCTGGTCGGGCTCTTGCTAGGCATGGGCTCATCTATATATCTGGTCTGGTTGCGATTCGGCAGGAAGTAATGATTTCGCGCAAATGGCCATTTCCCCATAGGGTTTGGCGCGAAGCACGTTGACTCCGGTCCGGTAATTTCTCGATGGAAGGTTTGGGTAGGTGCGAGTGACGCGGTTATCTGAAGGCGAGGGTTTCACACCTCCCAGTGCAGTCGACTTTAATCTTCCGCCAATTTTCGGCGACAATGCATTTACAACAAAACCGATTTTCTTAGTCTTCTTCTCGGTAATTCTTATTTCAGTATTTTTTATTCTTGCATCGCGCAAAGCAGCAATTGTGCCTTCGAAGCTCCAGTTTGCAGGAGAGAGCGTTTACGGTTTCGTGCGTAACGATCTTGCGAAAGATGTTATTGGCCACGAGTTCATGCGTTTTGTGCCATACCTATTTACACTTTTCACTTTCATCCTTGTAAATAACATCTTCGGTATCGTTCCAATGCTCCAATTCCCAACGATGTCTCGCGTGAGCTTCCCGTATGTTTTGGCAATCATCACATTCTTGGTCTTTCACTACGTTGGTATTCGAAAGCAAGGCGCCCTCAAGTACATCAAAGAGATTATGTTCATGCCAGGAGTTCCTAAGCCTGCATACATTCTCATCACACCACTTGAACTTCTCACCTTCTTCCTCGTACGTCCATTAACACTTTCGCTCCGTCTCTTTGCCAATATGTTTGCCGGTCACTTGTTGCTCTTGGTTTTCATCCTTGGCGGAGAGCATTTACTGCAGGGCGTGATTGGTCTGAAGTTGATTAGCCCATTTGCCTTCTTTATCGGCATCGTGCTGACCTTCTTCGAGTTCATGGTCCAATGTCTACAGGCATACATCTTCACCTTGCTAGCAGCGCTTTATATCGCTGGGGCATTGGCGGATGAGCACTAAAGAGTTTTGCTAAAGCGATAAGGCGCCCGTCTTATCGATAAGAACGAAAGGTAGAAAAGGTAACAACATGGAAGGCACACTCAACCTGGTCGGTTTCGGCCTTGCAGCAATCGGTCCTGGTATCGCAACCGGACTTATCTTCGCTGCTTACATCAATGGTGTAGCACGTCAACCTGAGGCGCGTAGCGTCCTCCAGCCAATTGCATTCCTTGGCTTCGCTCTTGCTGAAGCGCTTGCCCTATTCGGTCTGGTTCTTGCGTTCGTTCTCTAAACCAATCCACTACAGAGAGAGAACTCATAACTCATGATCACATTAGCCGCAGGAGAGGAAATCAACCCTCTGGTTCCGCATACCGCGGAAATCATCGTCGGGTTCATCGCGTTCACCCTGCTTTACTTAGTATTGCGCTCAAAAGTAGTTCCGATGTTCGAGCGAGCTTTCACCGCGCGAACTGAAGCTATTCAGGGTGGAATCGAAAAGGCAGAGCGTGCACAACGTGAAGCGCAAGCTGCTTTGCAGGAGTATCAATCTCAATTGAGCTCAGCTCGTGGCGAAGCGCAAGTAATCCGCGAAAGCGCTCGTGTCGAAGGCGCAGCTCTGCTCGAGCAGATGCGTGCCAAGGCGCAAGAAGAGGCAGCACGCATCACAGCGGCAGCATCTGTTGCCATTGAAGCAGAGCGAACAGCTGCGGTGGCCTCGCTTCGTAACGAAGTTGGAGCGCTGGCAATCGAATTGGCTAATCGAATCGTCGGAGAATCACTAGACGATCACGCGCGTCAATCTCGCGTGGTTGATCGATTCCTCGATGAGCTCGAGAACCAGTCGAGTCAGAAGCGCTAGAAAAACTCGCGAGAGCTGTAACAGGTTCTTGGTTTAGATGAATTAGAAAAGTTAGTTAAGGAGAGCAGTGAGATGGCAGCAGATATGAAGGGCTCAAGTCGCCAAGCGTTAACCGCGCTTCGTGGCGTAGCGGGCACCCCTTCTGCAACCGATGCAGCAAAGATTTCTCAAGACCTGTTTAGTGCAATTGCAGTTCTTGATTCATCCTTGCCGCTTCGCCGCGCCCTCACTGACCCCACTCGAGATAGCGCGAGTAAGAGTGCGCTGATCGATGACCTCTTCGCTAAATCGCTAGACCCTGCATCAATCGCAATTCTTAGAGCAGGCACCTCAGATCGCTGGTCGAGCCCGTCGGATTTCCCTGCCGCGCTCGAAGTTATCGCGGTAGAGGTCGAAGCCGGGGCAGTAGATGGTTTAGATGTTGAGTTGATGGGAATTGCCCACTCATTAAGTAGCGCTAAGGAATTATCGGGCGCACTCATGGGTGGACGGGCAATCGATTCCCTCATCTCTGATCTCTTCGAATCGAAAGTCTCAGCTGCGGCGCTTCGAATTGCGCTCTCAATCGCGCGCCATCTTCGAGGTCGCCATTTCGTTGCCGCCCTAGAAGAAGCGGCGAATGTAGCCGGTGCGCGCAGAAAGAAGATTGTTGTCCATGTTCGAAGTGCAATTGCGTTGACCAGCGCTCAAGGTGATCGACTTCGCGCGGCGCTTGGCAAAGAGTTAAATCGAGAAGTTTCTCTTGATTTGTCAGTCGATGCTTCCGTAATTGGTGGTATCGAAATTCAATTTGATGACGACATGGTTGACGGCACCATTGCCCGACGCCTTTCTGAAGCAGGGCGAAAGCTCGCAAGCTAACTAAAAAACAAGTTGTACCGCTTCGTGAGAACGAGGCGGGCCAGAAGAACTAGAAGAACTAGAAGAACTAGAAGAACGAGAAGAACGAATAGAAGGAGAAGAAGATGGCCGAACTCACGATCCGCCCCGAGGAGATTCGTGATGCCCTGGCGAAGTTTGTAAAGACTTTCGAACCAGGTGGTGCTACTCGCGAAGAGACTGGCGTTGTAGTTGAAGCGGGTGATGGAATCGCTCGTATCGAAGGTCTGCCTTCGACAATGACCAATGAGTTGTTGCAATTCGAGAACGGCACGCTAGGCCTTGCACTCAACCTTGATGTTCGTGAAATCGGTGTCGTTATTCTTGGTGAGTACACCGGCATCGAAGAGGGAACCACCGTCCGTCGTACCGGCGAGATTCTCTCTGTACCAGTAGGAAATGGCTTCCTTGGTCGAGTGGTTGATCCACTCGGACGTCCAATCGATGGCAAGGGTCCAATCGCAGAAGAAGGGCGCCGTGCGCTCGAGCTTCAGGCACCTTCTGTTGTGCAACGTCAACCAGTTAAAGAGCCAATGCAGACCGGAATTAAAGCTATCGATGCAATGACCGCGATCGGGCGTGGTCAACGTCAGCTCATCATTGGTGACCGCCAGACTGGTAAGACTGCAATTGCAATCGACACCATCATCAACCAGCGCGAAAACTGGAAATCTGGGGATCCCAAGAAGCAAGTTAAATGTATTTATGTTGCAATCGGTCAGAAGGGTTCGACGATTGCTTCAGTCCGTGCAGCTCTTGAAGAGGCTGGCGCACTGGAATACACGACAATCGTCGCATCACCTGCATCCGATCCAGCAGGCTTCAAATACCTTGCGCCATACACTGGTTCTGCAATTGGGCAGCATTGGATGTACAAAGGCGAGCATGTATTGATCATCTTTGATGATCTTTCAAAGCAAGCAGAGGCATATCGTTCCGTTTCGCTCCTACTTCGTCGTCCGCCAGGCCGCGAGGCGTATCCAGGAGATGTCTTCTACTTACACTCACGTCTACTCGAGCGTTGTGCAAAGCTCTCAGATGACATGGGCGGCGGTTCCATGACTGGCCTTCCAATCATTGAGACAAAAGGTAACGACGTATCTGCCTTCATTCCGACTAACGTAATTTCCATTACCGACGGACAGTGCTTCCTTGAGACTGACCTCTTTAACGCGGGCGTTCGTCCAGCGATTAACGTTGGTATCTCGGTCTCGCGCGTGGGTGGTTCTGCTCAGACAAAGGCGATCAAGAAGATTGCTGGACGTCTGCGCCTTGACCTCGCACAGTTCCGCGAACTCGAAGCGTTCGCCGCATTCGGTTCGGATCTTGATGCTGCATCTAAGGCGCAGCTCGAGCGCGGAGCACGGATGGTGGAACTTCTCAAACAAGGTCAATACTCCCCATACTCAGTCGAGCGCCAAGCGGCATCGATCTGGGCGGGCACAACTGGCCAACTAGATGATATTCCGGTGCAAGATATCCGCCGCTTTGAGGGCGAATTCCTTGATTTCATCAGCACAGAGCGCAAGGCAATCTTTGATGTCATTTCAGAGACTCGCGACTTGAGCGATGACACTGTTGCTTCGCTAAAGGAGGCAATCGCTGCATTTAAGAGCCGCTTTGTTCCTTCAGCATCAAAAGCAGTGAACGAGGCGCCGGTCGAGGCTCTCGAAGGCGAAGGTAATGAGCAAATTACCCGCATGGTTCCGGTGAAGAAGTAACTAATGGGCGCACAACTCCGCATCTATCGCCGCCGAATTCGTTCGGTTAAGGCGACGAAGAAGATTACGAAGGCGATGGAGCTCATATCTGCTTCGCGCATCGTGAAGGCGCAACAACGCGTCAATGCTTCTACGCCTTATGCCAACGAGTTGACGCGTGCTGTGACTGCGGTCGCTTCTTTTGCTTCAGTGGATCATCCACTTACCTCATTTGAGCCAAATCCAAAGCGAGCAGCAGTGCTACTGATTACTGCTGATCGCGGTATGGCTGGCGCATATTCAAGTAGCGCAATCAAAGAGGGCGATCAATTAATCGCAGCGCTTAGACAGCGTGGCTTGGATGCACAGGTGTACATCGTTGGACGTAAGGGAGTGTCGTATTACAAGTTCCGCGATCGCGCGATTGCGCAATCATGGACAGGTATCAGCGATAACCCAACCTATGCAGCGGCGCGCGAAATCGGCCAAGAGCTCATCAAGGCGTTCATTGCAGATTCGGCAACTGATCCAGATGGAGTTGCAGAGTTGCATGTTGTTTACACAGAGTTCCGTTCCATGGTGACCCAGGAAGCGCTAGCAAAGCGCATGCTGCCGCTGGAAGTAGTCGAGAGCACCGGCCCTGCTGGGTTGCTACCAATGTATGAGTTTGAACCAACTGCGGAGTCGGTTCTAGACGCGCTACTACCGAAATATGTAGAGGCACGTATCTATAACGCGCTACTTCAATCAGCAGCTTCAGAGCATGCTGCGCGACGTCGCGCTATGAAGTCAGCAACAGATAATGCTGACGAATTGATCAAGTCGTTCACCCGACGTGCGAATGCTGCACGTCAGGCGGAAATTACCCAAGAAATCAGCGAAATTGTAGGTGGCGCGGATGCGCTTGCCTCTGCGATGGCAGGAAGCGAGTAAGAGATGGCAACAGATACCAAGACAGCAACCGGAGTAACCGGGCGCGTAGCGCGAGTCATCGGACCAGTTGTGGACGTTGAGTTCCCAACCGGATCGATGCCCGAAATCTTTAATGCGCTCCACGTGGATGTCACCCTCGGTGGACAGGTGCGCACCCTCACCCTTGAGGTCGCCCAGCACATTGGTGACTCACTCGTTCGCGCTATCTCGATGCAACCAACTGATGGCATGGTCCGTGGTAGCACTGTGCGCGACACAGGCGCTGCAATCTCCGTTCCCGTTGGTGATGTCACTAAAGGACACGTCTTTAACACCCTTGGTGAGTCACTCGATGTTCCAACCTCATCGCTAGATATCAAAGAGCGTTGGCCAATTCACCGCAAAGCTCCTGATTTTGATCAACTCGAATCCAAGACTGAGATGTTCGAAACCGGCATCAAAGTTATCGACCTACTCACCCCGTATGTAAAGGGTGGCAAGATCGGTCTCTTCGGTGGCGCTGGTGTAGGTAAGACAGTTCTTATCCAAGAGATGATCTACCGCGTTGCTGAGAACTTCGGTGGCGTTTCGGTATTCGCAGGAGTTGGCGAACGTACCCGTGAAGGTAACGACCTCTTCCTTGAAATGACCGAGACTGGCGTTATCAACAAGACTGCTCTGGTCTTCGGACAGATGGATGAGCCACCAGGAACGCGTCTTCGCGTTGCACTCTCTGCGCTCACCATGGCGGAGTACTTCCGCGATGTACAGAAGCAAGATGTTTTGCTCTTCATCGATAACATCTTCCGCTTTACGCAGGCAGGTTCAGAAGTTTCTACGCTCCTTGGCCGTATGCCATCTGCCGTGGGTTACCAACCAACCCTCGCTGATGAGATGGGCCAGCTTCAAGAGCGCATCACCTCAACTCGTGGCCACTCGATTACATCGATGCAGGCGATTTACGTCCCTGCCGATGACATCACCGACCCAGCTCCACACACCACCTTCGCCCACCTTGACGCGACCACAGTGCTCTCTCGTCCAATCTCAGAGTTGGGTATCTATCCTGCAGTGGATCCACTTGATTCCACTTCGCGCATCCTTGATCCTCGCTACATTGGTGAGAATCATTTCCGCGTCGCTAACCGAACAAAGCAGATCTTGCAGCGGTACAAAGACCTCCAAGACATCATTGCAATTCTTGGTATCGACGAGCTCTCTGAAGAAGATCGAATTCTCGTAGGTCGCGCTCGCCGCATTCAGCGCTTCCTCTCGCAGAACACCTTCGTTGCTAAGGTCTTCACCGGCCTTGATGGTTCATTCGTTCCGCTCTCCGAGACCATTGCAGCCTTCGATGCATTGGCAAATGGCGATTACGACCACATTCCTGAGCAGGCATTCTTCATGTGCGGTGGCTTGGATGATGTTGAGCGTAAGGCAGCGGAGTTGGCGAAGAACTAATGGCGCTACGTGTAGAAGTTGTGACACCAGAGAAGAAAATCTTCTCTGGTGAAGCGAGCATGGTCCGGGCACGAACCCTTGAAGGCGACCTCGGCATTCTCCCCGGTCACACTTCGCTATTGGGCGTCTTGGTCGATGGCGAAGTCATCATCAAAGAGACCAGTGGGCAGAGCACGACTTTTATGATTAACGGCGGGTTCTTGTCTGTGAACAACAATCGAGTCTCTATTCTTGGTGAGAGCAGTAACTAACTCGCGCGCTATTTTCGGTAAATGGTTCGAGGTGATCCGATGTTCAAGCAGACCATCCCTCGAACCGTTGTAGTGATAATTGGTTTGATTGCATCCCTGCTCACAGCACACGTTTCCCAAGCAGATGGGCCGCAAAATTCACTCGATGTCAGTCAAGTAAATTCTAAAGATTTGATGCAGGGAAATGATTTCTACGGAATTCAAACTTTCCAAACCACACAAAAGCCAGATTCAATCTTAGGGTGGTTCCAACAGAATCTTCCGACAATTAATAATCGGTATGATCAAGGGCAAAAAGATCCGGATAAATTAGGAGTTTCTTTCAGCTCGGAATTGCCGATGGCGTTACTGTCATCGATACGCCTTTTCACATCAAAAGTAGGAGAGACCGATTCTGCGGTGAGCTATCTATGTAGCTCTATCAATGATCCCAATTGTGCTCCCACTGGAAAATTCTTCAATTCGTTGCGAGTAGATTCAGTAATTGGAAATTGCGCACGTAACTCAGATTCTGCATGCGTTGAAAAGCTCACGCTCTCACTTGCCGACAAGAGCGTAGCGCTGGCACGCCCTGTATTGGAGATTCCGGCGGGAACAAAGACCTTTGCTGGCGCTTTTGATCCCAACGGCAAGGGATTTCCGCCGGGACTATCATCTTGGATTTGGGAAGCGGATCTACCAGGAGCGCCCAAATCTCGATTCTTGACCCGCGGAACCGTGACTAGCTACGCAAAGATCAACAATGGCGCGTGGGATTTTCAAAAGCCAACGTTCACTTTTGAATTAGTACCTCTGAGCTCTGAACCAGCTCCAGTTATTGCACCGCGCTTAGAGAATTTCAAATATAAAAATACTCAAGATCCAGTAGTGCGGCAGGTAAGCATTCAACCAAGCTGCCTGGCCCATGACACGAATATCTGCTACCACCGGGCGAGCTTTCCCAAAGGCGCACGAGCTACTGTGGCGCTGCAACTTCCTAATCGCCTTACTGGTTGGCTCAATGGACGATTAGTAAAGCCAAATGTCACTACTGAGCCGATAAATGCCATCTACGATCGAGTGATTGTCGAAGCGGCACCTTCGGAGAACATCATTGCCGGCGGCTGGGTGGAGTGGAAGAAAATCCCAGAGAAACTCTTTTTCAATGATGACGGCACTCCGAACACGATGGGAGTGGGGCGCCTTGATGGGGCAGCAGGAATGTACTCAGGAAGCGTAGGCGCCATCGAGGAATATCTCGAGTGGCAAACATATTTGGGCGAGAAGGCGTTGCTTAACGAGGAGGGATGGACGATTGCAAGCACCGTGGTGGAATCAACCAACTCCTGCGGCAATCAAAGTGGTCTGCAAGGTGTTGTGGCCTCGAATGCATCTGCATATACACCAGGCGCCCCAGCATTCAACAAAGAGAGCCAAACTTTAGATTACAAGGTAGCAGCGCCACATTTTGCTCCTGATGGGAAAACCGAAAATATTGGCACTTACGGCCTATCGATGCGTGCGGATTTGGTGCAGTGCCTGTACGGAGTGAAAGAAGTGCCCACGCGGGTAGAAGTCTCCATCACTAATGCAACAAGTGGCGAGAGTAAAGGATCAACAGTTGAGTTATTCCGCAATGGAAATTGGGTTTACCTCAGCGCGGAGGGATTTACTTACTCTTCACCAACATTGAAAGTGAAATTGGTTCAAGATAAGAAAATTGAAACCGCTCCTGCGGCCTCAAGTGGCACACAAAGCGCTGCAGCTGCAGCGCCAAAAATGGTTGTGAAGAAATCTATTACCTGCGTAAAGGGAAAACTCACCAGAAAGGTTTCTGGCACCAATCCAAAGTGCCCGACAGGTTTTAAGAAGAAGTAATTTAGATTCGTTCAATTGTGGCACCGAGCGCGCGCAATTGTTCTTCGAATTTCGGATAGCCCCGATCAACGTGGTAGACATCTTCGATAATTGTTGTGCCATCACAGACCAGAGCTGCGAGAACAAGTGCCGCTCCCGCACGAATATCGGTTGCAGCAACTGGAGCGCTTGAGAGAACTTCGCGCCCCTTCACAAAGGCATGATGTCCATCAGTGGTGATGTCTGCTCCTAATCTCACCAATTCATTGATGAACATGAAACGTCCTTCAAAGACATTCTCAGTGACCAGCGCTGACCCTTCAGCAATGGCATTGAGCGCCACAATCATGGGCTGTAAATCGGTGGGGAAACCTGGGTAAGGAAGGGTCATAGCGTCGATTGCTTTGGGGCGATGATCCATGCGCACGCGCAGGCCGCCGGGAATCGTGGTGACGACTGCGCCAGATAACACGAGTTTCTCCAGCGGAATCTCGAGGTGCTCAGGGTTCGCATTATGAATTGTGATATCACCTCGCGTCATTGCTGCAGCAAATGCCCACGTGCCGGTCACAATTCGATCGGGGAGAGCATCGTGATCTGCAGGCCGAAGCGCTTCGACGCCATTAACGGTAATCGTTGACGTGCCAAGACCAGAGATGTCAGCGCCCATCTTCTGTAGATAGATTCCCAGATCGACGATATCTGGTTCGCGAGCTGCATTATCAATTATTGTCTCGCCACGGGCGAGAACCGCTGCAGTCAACAAATTCTCGGTTGCGCCGACGCTAGGAAACTCTAATTCAATCGCTGCGCCACGAAGTCGACCATTCACGGTGGCGATGATGTAGCCATGTTCATTGGCAACATCTGCCCCGAGTAACTCCAAACCTTTAATATGAAAATCTAATCCACGCGAGCCGATGGCATCGCCACCAGGAAGTGCGACCTCTGCACGTCCGGTTCGAGTCAACAGTGGGCCTAGTACATTGATGGAAGCTCGCATCTTTCGTACCAAGTCGTAATCAGCGCGGTGCTCTAATTTAGATGGCACATCGAGCGTGAGTGTGAGCGCTTTTTCATCGTGCGTGACGTGGCAGCCAAGGCGCACTAAAAGCTCAGACATGATCGTCACATCTGCGATTGCCGGGACATTGCCGAGGCGATGCTCACCTGGGGCTAGCAGGGCCGCTGCCATCAATTTGAGAATGGAATTCTTGGCGCCATGAACGCGAACCTCGCCCTCGAGGCGGGCGCCTCCAGTGACCTCGAATCGCTCCATGTGGTTCATCGTAGAGGTTCAGCGTAGGGTAGGAGCATGGTTAATCTGACGCGTATCTACACAAAAACTGGCGATGACGGCACTACCTCTCTAGGGGATATGAGTCGGACCTCAAAGAATGACCCACGCCTTGAGGCGTACGCGACTGTCGATGAAGCCAACTCAAGTATCGGCGTCGTACTTGCTCTAGCCGAAGTCACGCCAGAGGTGCAAAAACTTCTCACCCGAATCCAGAATGATCTCTTCGACGTCGGAGCTGACCTTTGTACCCCGATGATCGATAACCCACCGCATGAACAGCTTCGCATTTTGGAATCACAGATTTCTTATATCGAAGAGCAAATTGATCACTTCAATACCGAGCTTGCACCACTTCGTTCGTTTGTGCTCCCGGGTGGTACCGCTGCAGCTGCGCTGCTGCATGTCGCGCGCACCGTAGTACGGCGCGCAGAGCGTTGCACATGGGCAGCCATTCACGCTTTCGGTGCGGGTGTCAATCCATTGACTGCGAAGTACCTCAATCGACTCTCGGATCTTCTCTTTGTTCTTGCTCGTTATGAGAATAAGAGTGTGGGCGATGAACTATGGGTTCCAGGGGCTAATCGTTAACGTGCATCACTGATTCTTGAGGATAGCTCGAGCAGCAGAGAGTTCTTCTGGAAAGACTAGTAACGCAATGCCATCTTTAGCGGTCACTAAATTCGCCCTGATGTTCGCATCAATCAATTGCTTGCGCGCCATCTCGCCTTCAATGTAATTAGTTGGCTTTGCCACGGGCACGAGTAACCCATATTCATCGACATTGCCACTTTTTGCCGGACGGGCAACGTGGGATTTTCCGCGAGAGAAAGTCCACCGTAGTAGTGGAATCAAAAGCAGGAGCGCGAAGAAACCGCCAAAGGCCTGCAAGAAGAGTTGGTTATTGATGCCACCGAGCATCCTCTGAGGATAGTTGAGAGCGGGCTAACTCGCAGGGGTTGAGATTGCTGGGGAGGCAGAGACAGAGACAGTAGGCGAGGGCGAGGGCGAAGGCACTGGAGCAGGTGTTAATTCAGGATTGGGGGTGAAGATATTGCTTGGAATTTTCCCAACAATCTTGTCATTTCGACAGAAGGCTTTCATATTGAGGATTTCCGCATATTCCTCAACTGGTTCTTGGCTAATAAGAATGATGGTCTTTACCTCTTTTGCCTTACTTCCCTTCGCAAGAGTTTTGATGTTGCCCAACACATCCGCATACCGCCCAATGACAATTGACTGCACTTCCCACCACTCACATTTACTTGAAGAAGCGACATAAACGACGGCGCAGACCTTCTTCTCGCACGTTCTAATCTTGCTCAGCAAGGTGCTGTTCGCGCTAAGCACGCCCACTAATTCTTTCTCACTTATTGGAGTGGAGATAAATACATTTCCGGCTTTCTTAAAGCCTTTGGGCGGCCATTTAGGTGATGGCGAAGGTAGCGGTTTCGAGATCTTTCGAGGTTTTTTACTTTTTTTCTTGGTCGGCTTTTTGACAGACTTCTGCTTTTTCTTTGTTACCTCACTTTTTTTCTTTGCTTTTGGCGTTGGCTTGCTCGATGCGCTCGATGCGCTTGTGATACTTGTTGACGCTAAAGTTGATGATGAGAAGATCAGAGATAGCGTCAGCGCTATTCCCACTCTTCGATGAATGCGCAGCGAATTACTCACGAGCGCTCCCAGCGGAAAGTCTTGATTGCGATAAAGAAGCCAGCGATTAACCAGGCGGTAAGAATGAGGGCAGTCTTACCATGTTCCCAACTCTGTGCAACCTCTTGGGTCGCGAAAGAATCGGGCAGAAATACCGATCGCATTCCTTGAGTGAGCCACTTGAGTGGGAAGAGCGCAGCAACATTCTGCATCCATGTTGGGAGTTGAGTAAATACAAAAAATACACCGCTAAAAAATTGCAAGATGATCACGATAGGAGAGACGACAGCAGATGCTCCGCGTCCACTCTTTGGAACCACCGAGAAAGCGATACCCAGGATCGTTGAACTGCCTATTCCTAAGAGCATCACCCACGTGAACGTGAGCCACCGTTCGGGGGTGGTCGGAAGCGAGATCCCGTAAAGCGCAACGCCAAAGGCCAACAAGAGCGCTACCTGCACAAACATGCTGACAAACACCAAGATTACTTTTCCGATGAAATACGAGGCAGTCGGCGCTGGGGTCCCTCGGAGACGTTTGAGGGTGCCATCATCGCGTTCCATGGGGATAGTGATGGCCAATTGTTGGAAACCTGTATTCACAAGGCCAGATGCGATCATTCCTGCGACGAAGTATTGGCTAAAAGTTACCTCGGGTGCGATCTCATCTTTGAATACAGCTCCAAAAATCAGTAGCAACAAGATGGGAAAGAGGAGCGTGAAGACGACGCTTTCGCGTTGACGTATAAATTGTTTGATTTCAAGAGCGCCTCGAGTGAAACCAATAGCGAGTACCCCAGGTTGCTTACTCACTCTTGACCGCCAATCATCTGTAAGTAGATCTCTTCAAGGCTTGGCCGGCTGACTGAGAGTTCTGGAATCTCGCCAGAAATGCGCGCTGACAGCGCGCGCAAGAATTCGGTAGGTGTATCAGTTAGCTCTTGATGAAGTGAGCCACTTTCACGCCAACGAATGTTCACTCGCTCTCTATCTCGACCGCCTAGTCGATCGGGCGTTGCACAATCGACAATCACACCATGATTCATGACGGCAACTCGATCTGCGAGCGCTTCTGCTTCATCGAGATAATGAGTGCTCATCAAAATGGTAGTTCCTGCACTTCGAAGCGTTCGAATTAACTCCCAGAAGGAGCGTCTGGCCTCTGGATCGAAACCAGTTGTTGGTTCATCGAGAAAGAGCAACTCTGGATTACCGATGATTCCAAGTGCAACGTCTAATCTCCGTCGTTGACCACCAGAGAGATGCTCGCCACGAGCGTGGCGCTTCTCCTGTAATCCCACTGACTCGATTACTTCATCGACATCGCGAGGATTGGAGTAATACTGCGCAAAGTGCGCAAGAATTTCTTGTACGGAGAGGTCGGCGCCATCTTTTGTCGACTGCAAGACGATACCCACCCGGTTACGCCAAAGGGGGAGATTGGTTGTTGCTGGATCCTCGCCAAGGACTCTGAGTTCACCACTATCGCGAGAGCGATATCCCTCGAGGATTTCGATAGTGCTGGTTTTGCCGGCGCCATTGGGACCAAGGAGTGCAAAAATTTCCCCGGTATGAACCTCAAGGTCGATGCCGCGGACAGCGTGGATTCTTTGGCCGGCTTTTTTGGTTGCGCCGTACGACTTCACCAATCCACGTACTGATATCGCGTTACTCACGACCAATATCTTGCCGTAGAACTCTGAGAATGCCCAAAAAACGGCGATGGAGCACAGTTACGGGAGATTTAGCAGCGATTTACTGCGAAAATAGAGGAGTGAGCCCACGGAAAAACTATCGATCCAAGGATGCTCGACCTGACGATGAGGCGAGTGAGCGTGCGCCACGCCCTGCCAATGAATGGGAAGAAGATGGTTTTACTGTCCGCGCACTAACTGGCGCGAGCTCTACAAAGATGTATCGCTGCCCTGGGTGTGATCATGAGATTCGCATGGCAACGCCACATATCGTTGCGTGGCCAACTGAAGATCCCGAAACCCGACGACATTGGCATACGCCATGTTGGAATTCACGCGGCAAACGTGGACCTAAAACCGAACGTACGAGAAACGCGCCTCGTTACTAACAATTATATGTGAGTGCTGCTGATTATTTTTTCTTATAACCCGTCGGACATTGTGGGTTAGAACCAGAGATCTTTTTACTGAGCTTGCCCTTCACACAGGTGATAGTTCGCTTCACTGGCTGTGACTTAGCGGCTGCCTTTGGATTTGTTTTAGAACTTGTTGACGCTGTCAATTTCTTCTCTTGAGTCAATTTAACTTTGATTACAGGGGACGAGAAGGTGAAGTTCTGCGCAGAGAGGAAGAGCCATTCGCGTTTGGCATCTTCACGCACGCTCTCTGTGGCTATTGTCTGTTCATTTCCATCGGAACCGATGACAGATATTGATGCCTGAAATGGCGCATCACTAAAACCATACACGCACCGGGCAGTTTCAGATCGGATGGCTAAGTCGTAGGTGCCTCGAGTGAGAGTGACTCCATCTGCTTCATGGTGCAGGCCAGCGACTTTGTAATTTAAAGTTCCATTCTTGAATTCAGGTGCACCGTTCTCATAAATGAGCGCATTGGTGGTCACGATGCCAAGTAGCTTGCTCTTATCTTGGAAACACCTCTCCGTAACTTGAGATTGATATCCATTGACGCTTGCACCAGATGCAATCAACCACTGCGCTCTCGCTCCAGGCATAGTCTTGAGAATTGGCTCGAACGCTGCAAAATCTGTGAAGTTGCCGACTGGGTCGTAGCCACTACCGCGCGAGCCAGCTGAATTGATCATTTCGTTGTAACCAAATTCGCCAGAGCTCAATCGAATTCGTGCATCAATATCGGGATAATTCTTAAGCTCGCTTTTCTTTAATACGCCGTATGCACCAGGAGCCGCAATCGGCGCTCCTTCGATTTTAATCTTGTTGTATTTCTTATCTAGCGCAGTGACATCAACGCTCACATCTTTCATACGGCCGTATAGCCATCCGGTCATCTCACTTCCCATGCGAAGGGTTAAGCCGACCCGGGTATTTTCGGCAAAATCAACGTACTTTCCGCAACTGCCAACTTCTGTCCATGCACAATCTACGAGTGATTCAAAGCCGCGGGTAGTAGGTCGAATTCCGTAGGTTGCAGCGCCATCAGAGTTCACTGCTTTATAACTTTCGAGGGAGTAGAAATCTCCGGTTTCAACACTTACCGGAAACACGCTCACGCGCATAGATTTCAAAGAAATGGGAGCGTTGCGCTTACCAGCGCTTCCAGTTTTTTCGCGAGACTGAAAATACGTCACTTGAACTGAAACGCCATAAGTTTTTCTGCCAGCTTTGTTGGCAACTGTTGGCGCATTCCAGAGACTTGGCCCACCGCCAGCTGGTAATCCGGTAACAGCATCAGCGGGCGTAGTTGGACCTACTACTTCGTGATCTACGGTCGCCGTTTCCATTGGACCCTGACCATTTGCTAACGAGAGTCCCTCGATACACATTCGCTGATCTGCGTTTGAGCATGGCGGCAGCATCAATCGGGCGCTGACTCCTGAACCTTTGGAACATTCAGGATCATCCATTGAGGCGCAAAGGTAGGTACCACCCACGCCATTGACGCGCTCTTGTGGCGCGAGGTTGCTGGTGATCACCGAGACTAATTCACCAAGGCCGGGTTGTCGTTCTTCGAATGTGACTCCGTAGTAACCAGGAGTTGCTAGGCCGCCTGGAATCAGATCTGAAACGCTCGCACTGTTACTCGGAAGACTTACTCCGATTACTGATGCGATGGTAAAGAGCGTAATTACCAGAGACCTTCGAAAGAGTGCACTTATCATTTGTGTCTAATTCTACCTAAAGTTGTGATGACTTTATCTGCAAATGCGCTTCGTTTGAACGAGGTAAATTCCAACGGTAAGTGGAAACGTGGTTTGACGACTGAGCGTGGATAGGTGAACTCCAAGAGGCCCTCTGGGCCATGAATGCGCCCCATTCCGCTATCTTTCACGCCACCAAAGGGCATCGATGCAATTGCAGCAAATGTGAAGACAGAGTTAATGGAGACCATCCCGCAGTGCAGTTGTGCAGCAATCTTCTGGCCATTTCGCCTCGACCAAACCGATGCCGCTAATCCAAAAGAAGTTTCGTTTGCTTTTGCAATCGCTTCCTCCATAGTGCGCACCGTATTTACAATCAAAATCGGGCCGAAGGTCTCTTCGCGCATCGAAATTGCGCCTTCAGGAACATTTGTGATGATCACAGGTTCGACGAATCGTTCACCTACCGACGAGTGATCGCCAATCATTTTTTCCCCTTGAGTGAGCGCATCGGCAACGTGCCGCTTGATGATCTCGAGTTGTGCAGGGCGAGTGGCGGCGCCGTAATTAACACCCGCTTTGATTTCGGATGCCTTGCTTTTGAGGATTTCGAGGAATCGCTCAGCCACCTGTTCGTGAACGTACACACGTTCAGCGCCAATACAACTCTGCCCCGCATTGGCCATCCCCGACCAGAGCGTCTGGTCAGCTGCTCGATTTAAATCAGCATCTGAATCGATAAGCACTGGATCTTTACCGCCACACTCCAGCACGAAGGGAATCATTTTCTCTACGCATGCAGCAGCAACTTTTTTCGCGGTCGCAGTTGAACCAGTAAAGGAGATCTTGTCGACTCCATGAGCAATAAGTGATGCACCAACTTCACCAGCACCTGTGACAACTTGTAGGAGATCATGATCGGGCACAACCTCGCGCATCATCTTTTCTAACCAAAGACCAATCGCCGGTGTGAATTCACTTGGTTTAAAAATAACTGCATTTCCTGCAGCAAGCGCGTATGCGATAGAACCCATCGGCGTAAAAATCGGATAGTTCCATGGACCAATCACGCCAACTACTCCAAAAGGAACACGATCCACACGCGCGCTCATATTTGCCATTAAGAGACCAGGAGATCGATAGTGCTCGCGTAAATAGAGGTGAGCCTTCGCAGCCGCCCAATCGACGTGTTCACATGCAAGGGATGCTTCAAGCGTTGCATCACTGATTGGCTTGCCAGATTCAGCGACGATAAGCGCTACGGCCTGCTGAAGATTGGCAATCAACAGGGAATTCCATTTTAGGAGAATCTTTCGACGCTCACGGAAAGTAAGAGCTGACCACCATTTCGCGCTCGCACGCGCCCGCGCAACCAACTCATTCATTTGGTGATCGCTTGTCACGGGATAGGTGGCAAAGAGCTCACCTGTTGCTGGGTGATGGGTGGTGAATTCACCAGCGCTGCTTGTTGTAGTTGGCCCCATCATCGTGATTACTCCACCTCGCCTAATCCCTGAGATACTTAATGTATGTATATCTCGGTGCTCTATGTCTGAGGTTATCCGGGCGGCCACGGTACTGCCAGCACGTCGCCAACCGGTCCAGCTGATCACCACCGATGGTCTGACTCTGATTGGGGAGCTTGCCCTGCCTGAAACCAATCAGGTCGCTGGCGCTCTTGTGATGCTCCACCCGCTACCTACCCACGGCGGGATGATGGATAGCCATATTTATCGGAAGGCTGCCTACCGACTGCCGGCGCTCGCCGACTTAGCAATATTTCGCTTCAACACGCGCGGCACTGAAAGCGAACAAGGCAAAAGTGAGGGCGAGTTTACGAATGGGGTTGATGAGAAATTCGATGTTGCTGCGGCAATTGACTTCGTAGCGAATGCGCTCCCAGATGTGAAAAACATTTGGGTTGTCGGGTGGTCTTTTGGAACTGATCTTGCGCTTAAACATGCGCGCGATGCGAGAGTGCAAGGTTTAATTCTGCTTAGTCCACCGCTACGCACTTCACAAGAGAGTGATTTGGCGTGGTGGGCGCATGATGGTCGTCGCGTTATTGCCATCGTTCCAGAGTTTGATGATTACCTTCCACCAGCGCAAGCGCGCGAACGATTTGCCGCACTCACGCAACTCGAGATGATTGAAGTAGCTAATGGAAAACATCTATGGATTGGCGAACCCTCCGTACAACGAGTCCATAACGAGATAGTTAAAATAGTAAACCCCGCCAAATACCCGCTACCTACTGAATATTAAAAGTAGCAAATTACGTTCACTATTTCTGTTCAGCTCGAGGAAGCACAACCTCATCAATAATAAGTAAGACTGCAGCTGCAATTGGCACCGCAAGAAGTGCGCCTACTAGGCCTAATAATGACGTGCCAACTAACGCTGCGATGATTGTTACTAATCCGGGAATAGCAAGGTTACGTTTCATAATTCGCGGCACGATCATGTAGTTCTCGATTTGCTGGTATGCGATGTATGCGATGAGAGCAATCAACCCTCGAGTGGGGCTTTGTGCGAACGCGACAAGTGTGACAACTGCTGCGCCTATGAAGTGACCCACTAACGGAATCAGCGCGCAGACAAAGATCAACATGCCAAGTGAAATTGCGTATGGAAGTCCCAGCGCGAATGAGAGTAAGCCAATGAAAACTGCAGCGAGGAAGGCTACGAGAACTTGGCTACCTACAAAGGTGCCAATTCTGGCGATGATTGCATCGGAAATTTTTGCAATTCGATCGCGTCGGGAAGCTGGGGCGATGCGATAAGCAATTTTTGTTATTTGTGGCAATGATGCCATGAAGTAGAGCGTCAAGATGAGAATGGTTAGCGCTGCAAAGGCACCGTTAAGCACAACTTTGCCGACGCCGACGATGCCACCGAAGGCAGTGAGAACAAATTTCCCATCTTTGACCCATAGCGTGACCCGCTCTTGCAGAGTATCCAAGAAACCGTATTGATCATTTAAATGCGCAAATGTGGGGTTGCTCTTCAATTGATTAATCAGCTCGGGTGCCGAAGAGATCAGTTGATTAGACTGGGTGATAATTGGCGGGATAATCAATAGCGAAAATAGCGTAACAAAACTAAGCACTGAGAAGAGCATCACAATCACTGCAAGCGCGCGGCTAAGTCCTCGACCACGGAGAAATTCAATTGCTGGGTTGAGTCCCATCGCAAAGAAGAGTGAAATGACAATCAGTACAAAAACTTGACTGGCCGATGCCAATGCTTGAGCCATGGTGATTGCAACGAGTGCGCCTAGTGCTCCGATAAAACCAAAGTAAAACGGGTGGCTGCGACTAAAGGGCGCGCCCACTTCTCCATATTTATGAGTCGATTGATGAGTTGAATTCTCTGATGAGTCGCTCTTTGCCACTTACCTATTTTACGTTTACCTACGCGCTTTGACTACTCTCAATCAATTCGATTAAGACTCCGCCGCAATCTTTGGGGTGGAGAAAATTGATCCGTGCGCCGTTTGTGCCACGTTTTGGCGATTCATAGAGCGTGCGCATACCTAACGCTCGAGCTTGACTTGCAGCTTGCTCAACATCAGTGACACGAAAGGCCAGTTGCTGTATCCCGGGGCCGCTTCGTTCGATGAAGCGAGCGATCGTCGACTCTGGGGTGAGCGGTGCAAGGAGCTGAATCAGCGCCCCCGAACCATCACCGAGGGCGACCATCGCCTCGATGACGCCCTGCTCCGGATTCTCTTCCTGGTGGAGTAATCGGCCATTGAAGGCGCTCTCATAGAAGGCGAGCGCTGCAGATAGATCTGGCACGGCGATACCGACATGGTCGATGCCAAGAATTCCAGTTATCGCGGTAGGGCTCATATAGTCGTATCGTGGCAGATATGGCAGAGATAAATCTCGAGGCGCTCGCACGTGGCGAGATAGATGTACTCGCTGGTGCGATCTCACGTGGCGAGAATGGCGAATTGTCAGAGCGCGAACTGGCAACGATTCATGAACGCGCCGCTGCCCTCGAAAGCGTGTCGAGCCAACCTGGTCGCATTGGAATAACGGGCAGTCCGGGCGTTGGTAAATCCACTCTCACCAACCTCCTCGTTAAGGAATTTCGAGGTAGTGGTGCAAAAGTTGGCGTGCTCGCAGTGGATCCCTCATCTGTGCTCACTGGGGGTGCGTTACTTGGCGACCGAATTCGAATGCAAGAGCATTATGTTGACCCAGGCGTTTTCATACGATCGATGAGTGCGCGCGGTCACCTTGGTGGACTTGCACGCGCTACCCCGATTGCAAGCGAAATTCTCGCAATTGCAGGATATGCGCCGGTAATTGTCGAAACAGTAGGCGTTGGTCAGAGCGAAGTGGAAGTGATGAATCATGTCGATACGACGATTGTCGTCTTAGCGCCAGGTGCAGGAGATGATATTCAAAGTGCAAAAGCTGGAATCTTGGAAGTTGCAGACATATTTATCATCAACAAAATCGATCGAGATTTAGAGGGCGCTGAGAAACTTCGCCAAGAATTAATTCGCTCGCAAGAGCTATCCATGCGCCATGATGGATGGCGTGCTCCGGTGATAATGACAAGCGCTCTTGATCGAATAGGTATCACCGAGGTAGTAGCAGCAATCAAAAAGCATCAGGAATTCAAGGGCGCCGATAAGGGGTAAACTACCTCTGTGGCGCAACTTCCCAGTCAATTCAATCGTGCATTTGATTTAAGCACGTTAAAACCGCCACCACCTGTTGCATCGGGTCAGATTATTGAATGCAATGAACGCATTTTCGTAGAACAGCTCATTCCGCTTTCGAAGCAAAAGCCAGTAATTCTGGTGCTGTGGACCCCGCGCAGTGATGACAGCATCGCGCTGGTAGATGCTCTGGCAGCGCTGTCACAAAAACCTGGTGCGAATTGGCAACTTGCCACAGTTAATGCAGATAGCGAAGCAGCAATAGTTGAGGCGCTGCGTGCGACCGGCGTGCCGATGACCGTGGCGCTCATCGGAGGCCAAGTCGCTCCATTGTTCGAAGGATTAATCTCGCCCGAACAACTCAATGAGCTCATCGACAAAGTTGTAGCGCTGGCACAGAAGCAAGGAATCACCGGAGCTGCGGGCGCGGCTGATGACGCAACTGAAGAACCTGAAATTGCAGCGGCATACGGTGCGCTTGCAGTGAATGACCTAAATCGTGCTAAATCGGAATTTGAGCGCCTGTTAACTCGCAAACCTGGAGACAGCGAGGCGATCCAAGGATTAGCAAATATTGAGTTGCTCCAGAGAATTGCAGGTCACGATGGCGTAGCAGTTATGGCAGACGCTGAGTGTGATAATCATGATGTTTCAATTCAACGAGTAGCTGCTGATTTTGAATTCCTCGCTGGTGATATCTCAGGTGCGTTCGAACGTTTGATAGATCTTATACAAATCACAGCTGGAGATGAGAGGGAATCAGTTCGACTTCATGTATTGTCACTTTTTGCAATGTTAGAAAGTGATAATCCTGAATTGATCAAAGCGAGAAGTGCGTTGGCGAGGGCGTTATTTTGAGTAGTAGTTCCCCGGAGAGCAATCCCGAGAAGATTGTTATAAGTAAGACTCAGCAACGACTTTTTGCCTCCTTGCATTTCCTCTTTGGTCTAGGAATCATGAGTTGGGTAACGAGATTCGTTGACATTAAACGGAATCTTGGGCTGAGCAACGCAGAATTTGGTTCGCTACTGACGCTCGGAACCATTGGCTCACTTTCGGCATTTCTTGTGATGGGACACCTCGTGCACGTGCATGGAGTTCGTCGCGTTCTCACCATTAGCTCGATATCCACTTTCTTGCTTATCGCAGCTGCTACCTGGGTAACTAGTCCAGTGCTCTTTATGTTCGTCAATATCTTTATTGCTGCAGCAATCTCTGGATTTCATGTCTCCCTTACAACGCAAACTATGTGGATGCAAGAACGACTTCAGAATGGTTTTGCATCCCGCATGTCAGGCACCTGGTCGATTGGTGCTCTTTTAACTGCAGTGATTTCAATCATCGTTGCCAAGATTCTCTCTATTGAAATTCATGTGACCGCGTTGAGTTTGATAGTGACTGTGGCGACGCTTCTGATTATTCGAAAGCTCTCTCCACTTTTTCTAGGGAAGAACCCACAAGCTGCGAAGAAAGATGCCTTCGTTTTAGCGAAGTTTTTCACTACATTAAAAGTAGATTGGATTGTCGCTTTCGGATTGCTCTTCGGAAGTATCCTTGAATTCATTACCGCCGATTGGTCCTCTATTTTTGGTCGCGAAGAGTTAGGGCTAGATCCCTCATTAAGCGTTGTGCCCTATTTCGTATTTATCTTCGCAATGATTATTGGCAGATTTAATTTCAGTAAACTTGAGAAGAAATATAATCTTGAGAAGCTGGTCACGGTCTTTGGTATTGCCGGCGGGCTTTCGATGGCATTTGGAATCATCGCTGGAAAGATCTTGGCAGGCACCTCCCCAATCCTTGGCTTAGTTGCCTGTGCAATTGGCTTTGTCGGAGGAGGTTACGGCCTCTCCTTCATGTGGGCCGTCTTTAATCTCCGTGGTATCGAGCGCTCAGATCTAGGCACAAGCGCTGTCATCTCGCAATTAGCAGCATTTCAAAATTTGGCAGTGTTTGTAGTGAAGAACATAGTCGCTATCGCAGCGGGAATCTTCGGGCTTCCGATCGCAATGCTCATCCCATGCGTCATGTTGATGTTCGTGGGGTATTTCTTTAGACGAGCTAGCCTTAATTAGCCCTGATTCAACTCTAAATTATCCCGAACCTTCGGTGTTCCCTGGGTCTGCTGCCGAAACATCATGGAGCGCATACTTTTCAATCGCTGCTTGAACGGTGGCAGTTGGAATCTTTCCTTCTAGCGCGAGTCGCGAGAGCGTGGCAACCACAATCGATTCGGCATCAACGCGGAAGTGGCGACGGAGCGCCCCCCGGGTATCTGAAAGACCAAAACCATCAGTACCTAGCGAGCTAAAGCGAACTCCCAGCCATGGTGCGATTTGATCCTGCACACTTCGCATGAAATCGCTGACGGCAACAATAGGTCCGGTGGTGCCTGCTAGTTTTTTGGTGACATATGCCTGCTCTGGGGCATCAGGATGCATCATGTTGTGGCGATCTACCTCAAGTCCATCGCGACGGAGTTCATTCCAAGAGGTAACTGACCAAATATCAGCGCGGACGTTCCAATCGTTCTGCAAGAGCTCTTGCGCCTTGAGCGCCCAATTGACAGCAACACCCGAGGCAAGAATTTGGGCAGTATGTTCGCTAGTTTTCGAAGTTTTTTCGGCGCCCTTTAAGTGGTAGATACCTTTGAGTAATCCTTCGACATCAACGTTCTCCGGTTCGGCCGGCTGTACGTACGGCTCGTTGTAGACGGTGAGGTAGTAATAAATGTTCTCACTATCTTCGCCGTACATTCGCTTGATGCCATCTTTGACAATGTGGCCGACTTCGTAGGCAAAAGCTGGGTCATATGCGATAACTGCAGGATTGGTTGAAGCAAGAAGATGTGAATGCCCATCTTCATGTTGCAACCCTTCGCCATTAAGCGTGGTGCGCCCTGCAGTTGCGCCGAGAACGAAGCCACGAACTAGCTGATCAGCAGCTGCCCAGAATGAGTCACCGGTGCGTTGGAAACCAAACATCGAATAGAAGATGTAAATCGGAATCATCGGTTCGTTATGAGTTGAATACGAACTTCCCACCGCAGTAAATGATGCAACCGAGCCCGCTTCATTTATTCCCTCATGAAGAATGACACCTGAGGTTGATTCTTTATACGAGAGCATTAGTTCGCGATCGACGGCGGTGTATTTCTGGCCGTGTGGCGAATAGATCTTCATTGTTGGGAAGAGTGAATCCATTCCGAAGGTGCGCGCTTCGTCGGGGATGATTGGCACGATTCGCGAGCCGATCTCTGGATCCTTTGCAAGATCTTTGAGGAGTCGAACAAATGCCATGGTGGTTGCAACGGCTTGATGACCCGAGCCGCGTTTTGCCGACTCGAATGCGCTCTCTGCTGGTTGTCCGAGCGGGCGAGATTTGGCGCGACGAGTTGGAACGAAACCACCGAGAGCGCGTCTGCGCTCCATGAGGTACTCGTGCTCTTTCGAGCCCTTCGGTAGTGAGAGATATGGCGGTAGATATGGATCAAGCTCTTCATCTTTGACAGGCAGTTGGAGGCGATCGCGGAACTCTTTGAGGTCTTCAGCAGTCATCTTCTTCATCTGATGCGTTGCATTGCGACCTTCAAAATGTGAGCCGAGCGTCCAGCCTTTGATGGTCTTTGCAAGGATGACTGTCGGCTGTCCTGTATGGGTAACTGCTGCTTGGTATGCGGCATAAAGTTTTCGGTAATCGTGGCCACCGCGCTTGAGGTTCCAAATTTTCTCATCGCTCCAATTAGCGACCATCGCAGCGGTGCGCGGATCTTTACCGAAGAAATGTTCGCGGATGAATGCGCCATCTTCTGCCTTATACGTTTGGAAATCACCATCGAGCGTGGTGTTCATGATGTTCATGAGCGCACCTTCGCGATCTTGGGCGAGCAGCTCATCCCATTCGCGACCCCATACGACTTTGATGACATTCCAACCAGCGCCACCAAAGAGCGATTCCAACTCTTGGATGATTTTGCCGTTACCTCGTACTGGTCCATCAAGTCGTTGCAAGTTGCAATTGACGACAAACGTTAAATTATCAAGTCGTTCACGGGCTGCAAGTGAGATTGCGCTGATGCTCTCTGGTTCATCAATCTCGCCATCACCGAGGAAAGCCCACACCCGTTGATCGCTTGTATCTTTAATGCCTCGGTTATGTAAGTATCGATTAAAGCGTGCTTGGTAAATCGCGTTGAGTGGTCCAAGTCCCATCGAGACAGTTGGGAATTGCCAGAACTCAGGCATCAACCGGGGATGTGGATATGACGAGAGTCCGCCGCCTGCGTGGGAGAGTTCTTGTCGGAAGCCATCCATCTGATCTTCGGTTAAGCGACCTTCAACGAATGCGCGACCGTAAACGCCAGGGCTGGCATGTCCTTGGAAGAAAATCTGATCGCCGCCGCCTGCATGTTCTTGGCCGCGGAAGAAATGATTAAAACCCACCTCATATAACGAAGCCGATGATGCATACGTAGAGATGTGTCCGCCGACGCCAACACCAGGTCGTTGTGCGCGATGCACAGTGACAGCAGCGTTCCATCTGATGTACGCACGGATTCTGCGCTCGAGGAATTCATCTCCTGGGAATTCAGGCTCGCGATCTGGCGGGATGGTGTTGATGTAATCGGTAGTACGAAGTGATGCGACGCCGACGCCATTTTCTCGAGCGCGTTGCAACATACTTAATAAGAGGTAGCGCACTCGCTCCGGGCCATCGCTTTTGAGGGCGGCATCGAGGGATTGGTGCCATTCATTAGTCTCTTCAGGGTCGCTATCCACCAGTTGATCAATCAACTGGATATCGGTGTCTTTGGGGAGTTCCCGAGACATATCACTCCTCGTCTGGCGTGGAAAACGTTGGAAAACGAGCGTTCCCTTCAGCGTCTTATCTTCCCCCCTCCACCCCTTGTCGGCATAATCGAGGTGAACTCTTGGCTCTACCTCTTGCCAACCAGGTGGCTTTGGTAGTGGGATTAAGGCTGGTAAAGGGCGTACAAGGCGCTTTGGGGTCTTTTAGATGGGATGTGAGTGAGCAGCACAGGAATGGCTGCCCGGTTAGGAATAAAGCCGGGAGATTTGATTCTGGAGAGCGGGTTGGGCTCAGATGCCGATGATGCTCTGCGGAAGGAAATTTTCGCCGCGGCAGGAAGTGAGCCGGTAGGCGATGGGGCGCAAGAGGTCGTGGACGTGGTCCTGTTGTGGTGGCGCGAAGATGATGGTGATCTCATCGATGCCATGGTTGATTCACTTACGTTCCTCGATGCCCATGGAGTTGTATGGTTATTTACTCCTAAGGTGGGGCGAGCTGGCCACGTTGAGCCCAGCGATATACAAGAGAGCGCACAAACTGCCGGATTGGCGCAGACCTCCACATTTGCCGCTTGTGCAGATTGGAGCGCGACGAAGTTAACCGCGCCAAAAGGCGGACGGCGCTAAAAACGTACATAATTACCCCCGTAAATGTGAAGCAGATTCAACGATATATCCACGAAAGACACGGAAGAGGAGAGAGTTCATGTCAGCACCAGCAGTCGGAACGATGGCGCCAGAGTTTGAATTAACAAATCAACATGGTGAGAAGATCTCATTGGCATCTTTTCGTGGCAAGAAGAATGTTGTCATCATCTTCTATCCATTTGCTTTTTCAGGAATCTGCACTGGCGAACTCTGCTCACTCCGAGATGATCTCAGCGCATTCCACAATGAGAATGTAGAACTACTTGCAATCTCGTGTGATCCGATGTTTAGTCTCAAAGCTTTCGCGGAGCACGAAGGATATAAATTCTCGCTCCTTGCAGATTTCTGGCCACATGGTGAGGTCGCTAAGGCCTACGGTGTTTTCCTTGCCGAGCGCGGTATGGCATCTCGTGGCACATTCATCATCGACAAGAGCGGCGCAATCGCGTGGAGCGTTCTCAATGGCCCTGGAGAAGCGCGTGATGTTGCAGCGTATAAGGCAGCGCTAGCAAAGCTCTAGTTTGCAAGGCGTTTTTATAGGTTAGACTTACACTTGTTGCTTCACTGGGTGGTTAGCTCAGCGGTAGAGCGCCTCGCTTACACCGAGGATGTCGGGGGTTCGAAACCCTCACCGCCCACAAGTTTTAGAAAAAGTCGGTAGTTCGAGTCCCTCACAACCCACTTATGTAGGTGAATCCGAGTTCTATATCCAAACCTTGGATGTAGTTCAAACCCTTGAATAGTGGATATATCTGCCAAACAGGAGAGTAGAGCTCAGGCCGTTTTTGCGGTAGAACTTCTCTAATTAAAGAGATCTCCCGTCATCACTTTGCTCCACGCAGCAACAAAATCATGTACAAACTTCGCTTTGTTGTCGTCTTGGGCGTAAACCTCGGCATATGCTCTAAGAACCGAATTTGATCCAAAGACTAAGTCGGCACGAGTTGCAGTGAATTTCATTTCGCCGGTGCTTCGATTTCGAATTTTGTAGAGATTTTCACCTGCTGGCTCCCAGACAAAATTCATATCGGTGAGATTGACGAAGAAATCATTGGTGAGCGCGCCTGCCTTGTCAGTGAACACTCCATGTGCGGTTGCACCGTGATTCGTTCCAAG
>CAMAPN010000007.1 GCA_945860275.1 Bifidobacterium breve | reverse complement strand
GAGTCATTTCGATGAGATTGAGGGCATCCTGCGCTCAGTACTGACTGAAGCATGTGAGTTGATCTTTTAATGACGCAATCTGGCACACCCCTTGGTGATACCAAACGGACCACGCTCCATCGGGTGCCGCATAAAGAGGTGAAAGATCGTGCAGCGCTCTACGCAATTCTCGATACTGCGCTGGTCGGCCATGTGGGATTCGTCCAGGACGAGCAACCCTTTGTCATTCCGGTAGCGATCGCGCGCGATGGTGATTCGCTCTTGCTTCATGGGTCAAAGGCATCACGTCTTTTCAAGATACTTTCGGGCGGTGTTTCATGCGCTGTTTCGGTGACGATTCTTGATGCGTTAGTGCTTGCGCGCTCTGCGTTCGAATCATCTATGAACTATCGGAGCGCAATGATTCTTGGCCGACCGGAAGAGCTTGATGGAGATGCCAAGGAACGTGCTTTCGAGATGTTAACTGATCACCTACTCCCAGGTCGACGTGAGTCACTTCGCCCAACTAATGCGCAAGAGGTTAAACAAACAACGATTCTGGCGTTGCCACTCGACGAAGCGAGCGTCAAAATATCGTCGAAATTCCCTGCTGATGATGAGGAAGATCTCGCTTGGCCAGTGTGGGCCGGGAATATTCCGATTGAGCATCGCTACGGCGTTCCAATTCCCGATCCGCGCATGACAGTTGACCATCCACTTCCTGTCTACCTCAAGGAGTGGTCAGAAGGACGAACATGAACCTCTGGAGCGACACGCTGCTCTATGTTGAAGAGCAGCGAAGCGCACTTGATGGTGCAATCGATGCGGATATCGCAATAGTCGGCGGTGGATTTACCGGCCTTTGGTCCGCCTATTACTTGAAAGAGCTCGACCCCTCGTTGCGAATTGTCATTCTCGAAGCGGAGCGAATCGGTTTCGGCGCAAGCGGTCGTAATGGTGGCTGGTGTTCGGCGCTCTACCCCACTACGGCTGACTACACCGTTGTCCGACCACACCTTGTGACATCTATCGATGAGATTGGCGCCTTTGCTCATCAACATGCGCCAGAGGTGGGCTTCGTCAAGAGCGGCACGTTAACTATCGCGCGTAGCGGTGCGCAGCTTGCCCGGTTGAAATCTACGCTTACCAGCGAATCGGAATTACTCTCTAAAGATCAAATTCGCTCACGGATACATATGCGAAATTCGATTGGCGGCACTTTTACTCCGGATTGCGCCGTCATTCATCCGGGACGATTAGTGCGCGCCCTCGCTAGAGAGGTAGAAAAGTTAGGTGTGCGAATCTACGAGAAGAGTCGTGCCATAACTATCGAACCGACGCTTATTACTACCGAGCGCGCAAGCGTGCGCGCGACCTCGATCATCAAAGCAACGGAGGTCTTCTCGCAGAATTCCCGCCACCATGCACCGATCTACTCATTGATGGTTGCAACCGAACCACTCTCTGAGGAGATCTGGAGCGAGATCGGCTTGCAGCAGCGAGAGACATTTGCCGAAGCGCTCCATTTGGTGAATTACGGCCAACGCACTATTGATAATCGATTAGCTGTTGGTGGGCGCGGTGCGCGTTACCTCCTTGGTTCACGACTGAACAAGAAGCACGAGATGGATCATCGCACCCATATGGAAATCATTGAATTAACTCGATCGTGGTTCCCTGTTTTAAAAAGAGTGAAGTTCACCCATCGTTGGGGTGGTGCAGTCTCGATTCCGCGAGATTGGCATCCTTACATTTCGTGGGATAAAACCTCTGGGATTGGAAGGGCGGGTGGGTACTCAGGTGATGGCGTCACGCTCTCCCATCTTGCTGGAAAGACGCTCGCGCATCTGATTCTCGAGCGCGAACATCCGATCACGACGCTTCCGCACGTGAACTGGCAGAACCCGATGTGGGAACCAGAACCTTTGCGTTGGATTGGGGTAAATGGCAGTGTGTTGGCGACCGATATAGCAGATCGCGAAGAGTCAGTAACGCGCCGACCATCTCTTATTGCAAAAGCGCTTGATTCCTTTATTCGGGTCTAATTCTTTCCTGATTCACTTGCGGCAAGTTGACCACAGGCGCCATCAATTTCTCGGCCACGGGTATCTCGTACCGTAACTGGTACGCCATAACTCTCGAGTTTGGCAACAAACGCTTTCTCATCTTCAGGGCGTGATGCGGTCCACTTCGAACCTGGAGTTGGATTAAGCGGAATGAGATTGACGTGCGCATTCTTATTTTTGAGCATTCGACCTAACAAGTCTGCGCGCCAAGCCTGATCATTAACGTCGCGAATGAGCGCATATTCGATCGAATATCGACGCCCAGTTATACGCGCGTATTCATCAGCGGCGGCAAGAACTTCGCGCACCTTCCAACGAGTGTTAATCGGAACGAGCGTGTCACGCAATTCGTCATCGGGAGTATGGAGCGACACTGCAAGTGTTACAGGAATCTTCTCTTGGATTAACTTCTCGATTCCGCTGACGACACCTACTGTTGATAGCGTCACTGATCGTGCGCCGATACCAAAACCATCTGGAGCAGGAGCGGTGATATTTCCAATAGAGCGGAGCACAGCGTTGTAGTTCGCCATTGGTTCGCCCATCCCCATGAAAACGATGTTGGAGAGGCGAATCGGGTCACCCATCAGCCCTGCTTCGAGAATCTTTGATGCTTCAAATACTTGAGCGGTGATCTCGCCTGCACTTAAGTTCCGTGTGAGCCCTGCTTGTCCGGTCGCACAGAACGGACAGTTCATGCCGCACCCCGCCTGCGATGAAATGCAAAGCGTTGCACGATCTGGATAACGCATGAGCACGCTCTCTACGAGAACTCCGTCATGTAACTTCCAGAGATCCTTGCGAGTCTTCCCGCCATCACATTCGATGGTACGCACAGCTGTAAGAAGTTTCGGAAAGAGCCCCTCGGCTAATTTCTTAGCGATAGCAGGCGAAATATCAGTCCACGATTCAGGATCGTCGTTATGGCGGGCAAAGTAATGGTTCGCTAATTGTTTCGCGCGAAAGCCTTGCTCCCCTAATTCCGAAACCGCTTGTGCACGCTCTTCAGGTGCGAGATCTGCAAAATGTTTCGGTGCGCGCTTGGTGACAGGTGCAACATCAATTATTAGGGGTTTATCCATGGGTCATCAACTCACCAAATTCAAAATAGCCCAAACAAATGGGGAGGTTAGCAGCACTGAATCGAGTCGATCGAGCACACCACCATGTCCGGGTAAAAGTGCGCCCATATCTTTCAGGTCAAGATCGCGCTTGATTGCGCTTTCGATGAGATCGCCTGATGTGGCGGTAATAACTGCGCCTAATCCGACCAGCACGCCAACCCACCATGGCTGATCAAAATAAGTGCTGAGCATGAACGAACCACCAAGAGCAGTGAAAATTACTGAACCAGCTAGCCCTTCCCAGCTCTTCTTCGGGCTAATCGTCGGTGCAATTTTATGTTTACCCAGCAATACCCCGAAGATGTAACCAAAAGTGTCATTGCATGCGACCAGAACTACCAAAGTCATAATCCGTCGCAGGCCATCATCTTCGTTAGCCATCGCGAGCAAGAACGATGCGAGAAATGGGATATATACAAGAGTGAAGATGCTGGCAAAAGCATTTTTCACGAAATCCTTGGGACCACGAGTTAGTATCGCAACTAATGTGAAGGGAACCGTGAGCGCTGTTGCCACAGCGATTCCTGCAATTCCTTCAAACCAAGCAGCGAGAAATATCGCAGTTGCTGAAAGATAGAGTGAGCTACAGATGGAAATGTTTGCTCGAGTGAGCGCGCGATCCATTTCCCAAATGCCGCGATAGACAAAGGCAAGTGCTAGTGCGACGAAGAGAACTCGATCAATAAAACTTAATGACCCAATGACAAGCGCAAGAATGAGAATGCCAACACCGATTGATGGGATGAGCTTTCGCCCAGCCCTCTTATTAATCGCCTCATTGAGCGAGTGGAGGTCAGACATGCCAGCGGCGCGAACTCTCAAACTTCGAGAAGTTCGGTCTCCTTATGCTTGAGTAGATCGTCAATCTTCGCTACATGCGCGCTAGTGTGCTTGTCGAGCTCTTTCTCCGCGCGTGCAACATCATCCTTGCCAACCTTGCCATCTTTTTCGAGTTTCTCGAGCGCTTCTTTGGCATGGCGACGGATATTTCGCACCGAGACGCGTGACTCTTCCGCTTTATTACGTGCGACTTTGATGAATTCTTTACGGCGATCTTCGGTTAATTGTGGGAAGTTGACGCGAATCACGCCACCATCGGATGCAGGATTGACCCCAAGATCGGATTCGCGAATGGCTTTTTCGATAATCGCCATTGCGCCCTTGTCGTACGGGGTAACAACAGCGATGCGCGCCTCTGGAACTTGCACCGAAGCAAGCTGTGCCAATGGTGTGAAGGTGCCGTAGTAGTCGACCATGATTTTCGCGAACATCGAAGGATGCGCACGACCGGTACGAATAGCGCCGAAGTCATCTCGTGCAACTTCGACTGCCTTATCCATCTTCGAATCAGAATCCTTCAGGACCTCATTCACTAACTCTGACATTGTGCTTCTCCTTAAGAGACGAGAGTCCCGATTGATTCACCGCGAACTGCTCGGGCGATATTTCCTATTTTCATCAAGTCAAAGACAATGATGGGAAGGTTGTTCTCACGACAAAGACTAAAGGCTGCGGCATCTGCAACAGCGAGTGATTTGCTCAAGACTTCATCAAAAGAGATCTTCTCGTACTTGGTTGCGTTCTTATCTTTCCGTGGGTCTGCCGAGTACACGCCATCAACGCCACTCTTAGCGAGCAAGAGCGCTTCAGCCTTGATCTCGAGCGCACGTTGTGCCGCGACAGTGTCGGTGGTAAAGAAAGGCATTCCAGCGCCAGCGCCGAAAATCACGACGCGACCTTTATTGAGGTGGCGAATGGCACGAAGTGGGATGTAAGGCTCTGCAACTTGCCCCATGTGAATGGCAGTTTGAACTCGGGTTGGCACGCCCTCTTTCTCCAAGAAATCTTGGAGCGCAAGACAGTTCATCACAGTGCCGAGCATTCCCATGTAGTCAGCGCGCGCGCGATCCATTCCGCGTTGTTGCAACTCTGCGCCGCGGAAGTAATTTCCTCCTCCAACGACAATCGCAACTTCAACGCCAGAACGTGCAACGTCAGCGATTTGTTTTGCGATTCCTTGCACAACATCGGGATCAACACCGATGCCAGTGCCGCCACCAAAGACCTCACCCGAGAGTTTCAGGAGGACTCTCGAGTAGGTCATGGTCACTATTGTCTTACTGTCCGACGCGGAAACGGAAGAAGGCTGTAGCTGATGTCCCAGCCTCGCTCAGCACCTGCGCCACGGTCTTCTTCTGGTCCTTAGCAAATGCTTGCTCGACCAGGCTGACCTCTTTCACGAAGCCAGTAACGCGCCCTTCGACGACCTTAGCGAGGGCAGCTTCTGGCTTGCCTTCGTTGCGGGCAGTCTCTTCTGCGATGCGGCGCTCGTTCTCAATGACATCTGCCGGCACCTGCTCGCGGGTGACATATTGCGGTGCAAATGCTGCGATGTGTTGTGCGACATCCTTACCGATATCTCCTGCTGCGCTAGCGAGTTGGAGGAGCACACCAACTTGTGGCGGAAGATCAGGGCTGGTCTTGTGCAGGTATGCGACAACTGGTGAACCTTTGAGAACACCAACGCGACGAAGTGCGATGCGCTCACCGAGGGTTGCATTTGCCTCATCGATATGCGCTTGCACCGTCTTACCGCCACCGAAATCTGAAGCGAGGAAGCCTTCGGTATCGCTGACATTTGATGCAGCAAGTTTCCCGACCAATTCTTCGGCGAGCGCTTGGAAACGTTCACCTTTGGCAACGAAGTCAGTTTCGCAGTTGAGCTCGAGGATTACTCCTGCATCTCCGTCGACCTTTGCTGCGACCAGACCGTTTGAGGTCGTGCGACCTTCGCGCTTGGTAACGCCCTTAAGCCCTTTGACACGGATGATCTCTACTGCCTTGTTGAAATCGCCGCCAGCCTCATCGAGCGCCTTCTTGCAATCCAACATACCTGCGGCGGTCTGTTCGCGCAGGCGCTTAACATCTTCTGCTGTGTATGACATGTATCTGCGCTTTCTTTAGTTGGCTTTAGTTGGCTTTAGTTTGCGGGAGTTTCTGGTGCTGCAGGTGCGACTGCCGCTTCTAACTCTGCTGCAACATCGGCAACAGCAGCTGCTGCAGGCTCAGGCTTATTTTGTGCCTGGCGTGCTTGCATACCTGCAATAACAGCATCAGCGATGACGCGGGTAAGGAGCGCGACGGAGCGAATTGCATCGTCGTTTCCTGGAATCTTGTATTCGACCTCATCTGGATCGCAGTTGGTATCGAGAATCGCGATGACTGGAATACCAAGCTTGTGCGCCTCTTGTACGGCAAGGTGCTCTTTCTTGGTGTCGACAACCCAGATAGCTGAAGGGGTCTTAGTCATGTTTCGAATTCCATCGAGGTTCTTCTTCAACTTATCTTTTTCGCGACGGAGGACAAGGAGCTCCTTCTTCGTGCGAATCTGATCTTGGTTCGCTTCGAGCGCTTCGAGCTCTTTGAGGCGATCGATTCGCTTTGCCACGGTGTTGAAGTTGGTGAGCATGCCGCCGAGCCAACGCTCAGTCACATAAGGCATACCAACGCGCTTAGCCTGTTCGATGATGGGCTCTTGCGCTTGCTTCTTCGTTCCAACGAAAAGGATATTTCCGCCGCGTGCGACAGTGTCCTTCACGAATGCATACGCTTGATCGATCAGCGCAAGTGATTGTTGGATATCGATGATGTAGATGCCGTTACGTTCGGTGAAGATGTAACGCTTCATCTTTGGATTCCATCGACGCGTTTGATGTCCGAAGTGGACGCCGCTGTCGAGGAGTTCTCGCATGGTGACAACCGCCATGGTTGCGCGCTCCTAATTCTGCACAAGGTAGAACCTTGCGCACTCGGTTGTTGGTACGTACCAATTTGGTTCGTACCCCTAGCAATCTGAGCCGGCGCCCTTCTGATGGACCACGAGCATTTCGCGCGCGGACCGAGGTAGTGAAGGGGCTCGGATTGCGTGAAGTCACCGGTTTTACGCGGTGCTAGGGATAAGCCTACCTGACCCACAGGGCGCGAAATTCCCCAGCTTTTGCTCGGAGCGAGCCAGGGCTCACATGGGCCACCCACTATCGCCTGCTATGAGATCACCATTGAAATGGGCGGTTATCGCCACCCTCGCCACAACTACCTTCCTCACTGGCATTGCGCTTCCCACCACCGCTACGAGTGAAGGGCGCTCCTCTGTCTGGATTGCACCCCTTCCCGGGGAACGTCCACTTCTGACCGCCTACCACCCACAGGGAAAGCGCGGCGCCGGCACAAGTCCAGCACGCCACATGGGGGTCGACCTACTGGCCACATTTGGCGAAGCGATTCGTGCGCCAATTGACGGCGTAATCTCATTTGCTGGAACCGTCAATGAGATTCCAATAGTGGTGCTCGCCCATCATGATCAATTGGTGTTGCGACGAACTACATATCTTCCTGCGACAACAGATTTTCCGATTGGTTATTCCGTCATGCAAGGTGTGAATTTTGCTCGCGTTGCACCGCTCTTTCATTGTGCACGCCCGTGTCTGCATTGGGGTGAAAGAATTGGTACTCGCTATTCCAATCCGATGAAGCACCTTGGACGGGCTGTGTTACTTCCCCGATTCTCGTAAGAGAATAATTTCACGCACGCGGATGGGCTTGCATGTATGCAGCTTTTAATCGCTCCTCTGACACATGGGTATAGATCTGGGTCGTGGCTAATGAGGCGTGACCCAAGATCTCTTGCACCGTTCGTAAATCTGCGCCACGTTCGAGTAAATGTGTTGCCGCGCTATGGCGCAATCCATGGGGCCCAAATTTTGGTGCATTGGGCAACGCTTGCAACGCAGAGTAAACGACTTCCCGAACTGTTCGTGGATCGATTCGTTTACCACGTGCACCGAGAAATAGCGCCAAGCCGGATGTGCCGCTTACATATGAGGCACGAGCATCGGATATCCAGCGATCAATTGCCTTAAGCGCTGGTGCGCCCAGTGGCACAGTCCGCTCTTTTCTCCCCTTACCAAATACTCGAATGGTATTTCGCGCTCGATCAATATCCTCTAAATCCAACCCGCATAACTCAGAGACTCGGATTCCAGTGCTGTAGAGCAGTTCGATGATGGCGATATTGCGCGTCGCATGGGGCTCTGCTTCCTCGCCAAGTGCGCTCTCGAGCGCGTTGAAAACTTCCTCAGTTTCAGAGACGGTAAGCACGGTTGGCAGCGTTCGTTGTGATTTAGGAGTCGCCAGCCGCTCACCAACATCTTCCTTCATCAATTCATTTTTAGTTGCCCAGGCAGTGAAGGTGCGCACAGCTACCGCTCTTCGAGCAATCGTCGTGCGTGCACCGCCTTTGCTCTGTTGTGTTGCTAGCCATGAGCGGATCGCAGCGAGGGTCAGTTGATCGACAGAGGTAATGCCCAGTGTTGCGCTATGGGAGAAAAGTGCGGTGAGATCGCCGAGGTAGGCGCGGATGGTGTGCTCAGAGAGATTGCGCTGCAGGCGAAGATGCTCCTCATAGTGCGGTAAGCATTCTGCGAGCATGTTTAAAGGTTACCCGGGCGAACGCGGATTACCCCACAAACACGGTAGCAATCACCTGGGAGTGCGGTTTACTTTGCGGTAATTCGGGTGACGCTTTCACCCGGCGCTGATACACGCAACTTCGTACCTCTGGTAATTTTCAGGGATTTTGAGAGCACAACGTTGCCTCGTGAATCCAGGAGAAAAGTGCCAACGTTGACCAAGGTCGTCTTTCCATTTCGAATGACTTCTCGTTGAATAGTTATCCGCTTACCCGCAAATCTCTCTGCAAGATCAATCCGAGGCGCGACGAAAGCTGCTGAAGGTTTAAGTAGGGCATCCAAGTCAGCAAGGGCTTTATTTAAGGATGCGTTCGCGCTCTTAAGAGGTGCCAGCTGATTTTTAGTCTGGGCTACGGCAGTGACCTTAGCTTCCGCTAACTCCACATTTAACTTGATTGCTGCATCGACTCGGGCTTTCTCTTCTGCGACAACCTTCTCCGCTGCCGCGCGTGCAGCTGCGGCTACTTCAGCAGCGTATCGCTCTTCCGCTGCTTTGCGCTCTGCAATCTCGGCTGCGATCTGCTCGGGAGTCTTCGGCGGAGGCTGCGGTGCAACTACAACAGCTGTCAACGTCGCAAAATTCAAGGTAACAACTGCAGAACGATTATTTGCACCATCCTTAACAATGACGAATACTTCATAGTTCGTACTCGCAGTTAAACCGCCGACCGGGATCGTATTAGCAGCTGCCAAGGCAGCAGCAGATGCGGTAGCGCCTGCTTCTACAGCAGCAGCATCTGCAGGATCAGCACCCGTTGAATTTTGGATTAAGTAGTAGTAAGTCCCCACCTCGCTCGAAGTGAACGTAAGGGTGCCACCTGAAGATGTCGCGCCAGAAATTCCTGATGCAGAAAGTGTTGGCGCAACTTCATCGACGTCGGCAATAGAGATAGTCAAGGTCTGATCGACAGTCTCATTATCAGCATCCGTAGCTCGAACTACGACTACATATGTGTTGTTACCAGCGGTCGCGCCTAAGTCCTGAGGTGTTTCAAAGTCGCGCGCAGTGACGGTGAGCGCACCTGCCCCTGTAACTGCAAAAAGTGCGACATCCGCACCGCCATTCAACGAGAAAACTGGTGTCCCATCACCGGTAGCGGTAACCGTGGTGACTTCAGTTGCTCCCTCATTGATCGTAATTGCCGCCGTTGCCTGGCCCCCGTTGCTGGTTATGGCTGGGTCAAATTCATCAACATTTACCACTGTGACTTGTATGAGCTCAACTTCTTGCGTGTCATCCGTGGCGTCTGCAGGGGTATTGCTGTCATATCGGACTCTCACATTCGTCCTGTAGGTGTTGAACCCGCTTGCAGAGCTGTCTGTCGGAATTTCGAAATTAGGCGACTCTGTAAAACTCAACGCACCTGTTGCTGCAACTATGGAAAATTTAGCGAAGTCCAGAGTTGCACCGAGAGAGAAGCTGGGAGTACCCGCGCCCTGTGTAGTGATCGTTGTGACCGTCGCCCCGATAGCGACATTCTCATTTGCGGTCACACTAAAGTCTCCGAATCCATCACTTGTGCCAGTAATCTCGGTGAGCGGGCCTGTGGTGAATGTGATTGCAGTCGGAGCGATTGCTTCATCGGTTGCATTTTCAACCGTTGCACCAATCGCTACGTAATATGCCTGTGATGGATTCAAATCCGCCGACGGATTGATGGTGATGATTGTCTTGCCGGCGTTGATAAATGGTTGGAAGCCCACATCAGCGCCCGCAGCGTTTGTCACCTTAAGAGTGACAAGGGTTTCAAGATCATCAGCAAATAGTGCAGTGCCATCGATTTTCCGCACTGCTTCACTAAATGTGATGGTGATGTTCGCATTGAGCGCGATGTTCACGGCGCCAGTCGCTGGTGCAAAGGTCGCAGTAGGTACCGCCGCAGCAGCCATTGGTGTCCCCCAGGCCAGTACAGCCAAGGCGAGAATTATTGGTGCATATGATCGAAAGCTCCGCAACATCAGAGAAGACTACTCAGGTTTTATTCCTTTTCTGAGCAAACCGTAGGTAACGGCTTCTTCGAGCGCCAATTCAGAGGCGGCAATCACATTCTCGTGGACGCCAACGGTGGTCCACTCCCCTTCGCCATCGCTAGTTTCTACAAGCACACGCGTCACCGCGCTGGTGCCCTGGCGTCCTTCGAGGATTCGAACTTTGTAGTCAGTTAATTCAAGTGCAGCTAACTCGGGATAAATACTCTCTAAACCTTTGCGAAGCGCATTATCAATTGCGTTAACCGGACCATTTCCTTCTCCAGCAGTAATGAACTCTTTATCGCGCGCCTTGATTTTCACAGTAGCGCGAGAGATCACTGAAGCATCTGGTCGGCGCTCAACATTGGTCGACCATTCGAGCACAGTGAAGTAGCGGACCTTCTCCCCCGCCTTAGCTTCACGAAGAAGCAATTCAAAGGATGCATCCGCCGCCTCGAAGGTATAACCACGCATCTCGAGCTCTTTGACTCTCTCGACTACTTTTCCAACAAGCTCGCGATCAGCGCTGACATCGATACCCATCTCTTGGCTCTTGAGCTCAATAGATGCACGACCTGCCATATCAGAGACGAGCATTCGACGGTCATTACCAACAAACTCTGGTTCAGTATGTTGATAGAGCGCAGGATCGACTTTGATTGCTGATGCATGTAAGCCCGCTTTATGGGCGAAGGCCGAGATACCTACATACGGTTGGCGCGGGCTTGGTGCGATGTTGGTGACTTCGGCAACCGCGTGCGAAATACGGAACGCCTCACGCAAACTTCCCTCTGGAAGGACCGGCTTCTTATATTTCAATTCCAAGTTCGCGATGATCGAGACAAGGTCAGCGTTACCCGTACGTTCGCCATAGCCATTAAGCGTTCCCTGCACGTGAGTTGCACCCGCATCGATAGCAGCAAGCGAGTTGGCAATCGCGCAACCCGTGTCGTTATGGCAATGGATGCCAACTCGAGCTCCGGTGACAGCAAGTGCATCTGCAACAACGTCGGCAATTTCCGTCGGGAGCATTCCACCATTGGTGTCACAGAGCGCAGCAAGGTCTGCACCTGCCTCCATCGCAACGCGCACTACCTCAAGTGCATAAGCTTTATTCGCGCGGTAGCCATCGAAGAAATGCTCAGCATCAAGGAAGACTCGACGCCCCTCTCTAACCATGAATGAAATCGTGTCGCGCACCATCGCAAGGTTCTCATCGAGTGAGGTCTTGAGTGCAAGATCGACATGCAGGTCGTGCGACTTAGCAACGACGGTAATAATCGGCGCCTTGGAATCGATGAGTGCACGAACTTGCTCATCATCAGCTGCCTTCACATTAGGACGGCGCGTGGCGCCAAAGGCAACAAATTGCGCATTCTTAAATTGAATCTCTTTAGCGACGCGAGCAAAAAACACAGTATCGCGTGGATTGGCTCCTGGCCAGCCACCTTCGATGAAGCCAACGCCGAGATCATCTAAGTGGCGAGCGATCACCATCTTGTCGTGTACAGAGAGATTTAGACCCTCTTGTTGCGCGCCATCGCGCAGAGTGGTGTCGTAGATGTGAAAGGCATCGCCCTGAGGCTGAGTAGCCATTAGAGAACGCGCTTCATCCAACCGTGCTTATCAGCAACAGTTCCATGTTGAATACCAAGAAGATGTTCGCGCAACTTCATCGTGATTGGACCAGGCTTCCCATCGCCAATTGTGAAATTCCCTTGCGCGCTCTTTGCTTCGCCGATTCCTGAAATAACAGCTGCAGTTCCGCAGGCGAAGACTTCAGTGATTTCACCACTTGCTACACCTTGGCGCCACTGATCGACCGAAATCATTCCCTCTTCGACGCTAAAGCCGAGATCTTTCGCCACGGTGAGCAGTGAAGAGCGAGTGATTCCCGGAAGCAATGTGCCGGTGAGCGAAGGAGTAAAGACCGTCGCCTTATCTCCAGTGCCTTTAACGAAGAAGAGATTCATGCCACCCATCTCTTCTACCCACTTACGCTCGACAGCATCGAGCCAGACCACTTGATCGCAACCTTCTTGTGCAGCTGCTTTTTGTGCAACAAGAGATGCCGCGTAGTTGCCGCCACATTTTGCCTCGCCAGTACCACCTGGTGCGGCGCGAACATACTCCGTTGAAATCCAGACTGAGACAGGTTTTGCCGCATTGAAATATGCAGCAGCAGGCGTGGCTATGAGTAAGTACATTGCTGCGTTACTTGGCCGCACGCCTAGCCCAACTTCTGAGGCAATCATGAACGGACGAATGTAGAGCGACTCGCCTGGATTGTTTGGTACCCAGCCAGCATCTTGTTTAACTAGCGCCTCTACTGATGCAACGAAATCTCCAACGGCGAGTTCAGGAAGAGCCATTCGTTTTGCACTTCGCGCAAAACGCGCACCATTTTCTTCGGGACGGAAGAGAGATACTCCGCCATCTGCTTGGCGGTACGCCTTTAAACCTTCGAAGATCTCTTGTCCGTAGTGAAAGACTGCCGTTGCAGGATCAAGGGTTATCGGCGCGTATGGCACTAGTTGCGCATCGCTCCATCCAGTCGCTTCACTCCAATTCGCAACGACCATGTTGTCGGTGTAGTACTTACCAAAGCCAGGCACAGCAACTCGCTCCGTGCGTAGCGCATCAGGAACTGGCGTTGTGCTTGGCTTTAGTTCGATCTTCATGGTCTTTCCTTTTGGATTAGATAAGAGCTGCTATTGCAGAGCCGATATCGGTAGTCGAGCGTCCTGGTTTACGTGTGGCTAGATCTTGTGCAACTGCCGCGTTGACATCAGCTGCTGCCTTCGGATGACCGAGGTGATCGAGCATCATCGCAAGTGAGAGGACAGTCGCTGTTGGATCAGCGATGTTCTTTCCTGCGATATCAGGAGCAGAACCATGAACTGGCTCAAACATCGATGGGAAATTTGGATTTGGGCTGATGTTGCCTGAGCAGGCTAGGCCGATTCCACCAGTAATTGCAGCCGAGATATCGGTGAGGATATCGCCGAACAAGTTGTCGGTGACTACAACATCAAATCGTGCAGGGTCAGTGACAAAGAACATTGCTGCAGCATCGACGTGGAAATAATCAGTTGGGATATTTGGATAATCTTTCTTGACCTCGTCGAAAGTACGCTTCCAGAGCGCACCTGAGTGCAACATGATGTTGTCTTTATGAACCATTGTGACTTTTTTACGGCCGCGGGCAATGCATAATTCAAATGCATAGCGAATTACCCGCTCAACACCTGAGCGCGTATTGATGCTTACCTCTGTTGCGACCTCGCGTGGCGTAGTCACTGCCAGTGAGCCGCCTGCACCTGAGTATGGACCCTCGGTACCTTCACGAACTACCAGAAAATCAATTGGATCCTTAGTCGCCAATGGTGAAGTGACTCCCGGGTACAACTTCGCTGGACGAAGGTTGACGTATTGATCGAATGCAAAACGCATCTTGAGCAATAAACCGCGCTCGAGAACACCGCTTTGCACTGTTGGGTCGCCAACGGCGCCAAGGAAAATCGCGTCGTGCTTTGCGATTTCGGCCATTGTGGAATCGTGCAAAACCTCACCGGTCTTATGGAAATGGGCAGCACCTAATTTGAAATCAGTTGTTTCGAACTTGAGGTCGTGCTTCTTGGAAACAACATCAAGAACCTTGAGGCCTTCATTAATGACATCTGGACCAATTCCATCGCCACCGACAACTGCAATCTTCTGTACGTTCGCCATAGTTACACCAACGTCACAAATCGAGCAGTTGCGGAAGTTTCCTTCGCAACCTTGGCAAGAACATCGGCTGGAATAGCCGAATCGACAGTAAGGACCATGAGTGCTTCTCCTCCACGTTGGTTACGGGCAACTTGCATACCTGCGATATTGATTCCGAGCGCTCCTAACGCATTACCAACTGCCCCGACGACGCCAGGACGATCGGTATAGCGAAGGAAAAGTAGGTGATCTGAGAAAGCGACATCGACATCGAGGCCATCGATCTCAACAATCTTCTCGACGCGCTTAATTCCCATGAGCGTGCCAGAGACTGAGACGCGCTCTCCATTAGAGAGCGCACCCGAGAGAAAGACCATGTTTCGATGATCTGGGCTATCACCAGTAGTTGTGACAGAGGCAACCAAACCGCGCTCTTGCGAGAGCGATGGTGCATTGACGTAGGTGACATCGTTGACGCCAGAGGCGCTCAAAATGCCGCGAAGTGCACTTGTCGCAAGGACTGAACAATCTTCACCAGCAATTTCGCCACGAACTTCTACATCAACTGAGACTGGCGACTCCCCCGCGATTGCAAAGAGAACTTGTGCCAATTTCTCCACAAGAGGCAAAGCCGGGCGAACATCTTCTGCAATGGCGCCACCTTTGACGTTCACTGCATCAGGAACAAGTTCGCCTGCGAGTGCTTTACGAACTGAAATCGCAACTGCGATGCCAGCGCGCTCTTGCGCCTCATCTGTTGATGCGCCCAGGTGTGGAGTCGCAACGACATTATCGAGAGTGAATAGCGGTGAATCGGTGCAAGGTTCGGTCGCAAAAACATCAAGACCAGCGCCAGCGACTTTCCCCGACTTGAGCGCTTCATATAGCGCCTCCTCATCAAGAACGCCACCACGAGCTGCGTTAATGATTCGAACTGTTGGTTTCACTTTCTTTAGCGCTTCGGTGCCGATGAGATTTGCGGTCTCTTTGGTCTTAGGAAGATGGATTGTGATGAAATCACTTTCAGCCAACAACGTATCGAGATCAACTAGGCGCACATCGAGTTGTGCAGCACGAGCAGGTTGCAGATATGGATCATATGCAATCACCTTCATACCAAAGGCTTGCATTCGATGAGCAACAAGTTGACCAATGCGACCAAACCCAACAATGCCGAGCGTCTTCTCGAACAGCTCTGCACCGGTGTACTTCGAGCGTGCCCATTTACCAATCCGAAGCGCGGCATGCGCCGGAGAAATAAAGCGAGCGCTGGCAAGAATTAGGGCAATTGCCAACTCTGCAGCGCTGACGATATTTGATGTTGGAGCGTTGACGACCATTACGCCAGCGGCAGTAGCAGCAGGAACATCGACGTTGTCGAGTCCAACTCCAGCGCGAGCAATAACCTTCAAACCCTTGGCGGCTCCAATCGCTTCGCTATCCATCTTGGTAGCTGAACGAATAAGAACAGCAGAGACTCCCTTACCCAATTCAGTCAAGAGTTCAGCGCGATCAGCGCCGTTGCAATTGCGCACTTCGAAATCAGGTCCGAGCGCTTCAAGGGTCGCTGGGCTTAACTCTTCAGCGATTAGAACTACTGGTTTGCTCATTAGCGCGCAGCAGTTCCTTCGGTGTAGTCATCTTTAGTCTTGACCCATGACATCATCGCACGAAGATCGCGACCAACTTGCTCGATTGGATGTTGTTCACCCTTCGCGCGGAGCGCCTTGAACTCTGGGGCACCTGCATCTTGATCGGCGATAAATCGAGCAGCAAAGGAACCATTCTGCACATCCTTGAGGACTGCACGCATATTGTCTTTGACGCGCTCATCGAGCACGCGTGGACCGGAGATGTAGTCACCATATTCAGCGGTGTCAGAAACTGACCAACGCTGCTTGGCGATGCCACCTTCGTACATCAAATCAACAATCAACTTCAGCTCGTGCAAGCACTCGAAGTATGCAACCTCTGGTTGGTAACCAGCCTCGAGAAGAACTTCGTAACCCATCTGGACAAGACGTGATGCGCCACCGCAGAGAACTGCCTGCTCACCAAAGAGATCGGTCTCGCACTCCTCGGTAAAGGTAGTGAGGATTCCACCAGCGCGAAGTCCGCCAATTGCCTTCGCGTATGAGAGCGTGAGTGGCCATGCATTACCGGTTGCATCTTGCTCGACAGCAACGATGACCGGAACGCCACGACCTGCGACATATTCACGACGAACCAAGTGTCCTGGACCCTTTGGCGCAACCATACATACGTCGACGTTTGCCGGTGGCTTGATGTAACCAAAGCGAATGTTAAAACCATGACCAAAGAAGAGCGCTGCGCCAGCTTTTAGGTTCGGCTCGATCGATTCTTTGTAGATGCCACGTTGGAAATGATCAGGTGCAAGGAGCATGACAACATCTGCTTCCTTGACAGCATCGGCAACGCTGAGAACGCGAAGACCTTCCGACTCTGCTTTAGCTTGTGACTTAGAACCTGGCTTAAGGCCTACGCGAACATCGACTCCGCTATCACGAAGGCTCAACGCATGAGCGTGACCTTGTGAGCCGTACCCAATGACGGCAACCTTCTTGTTTTGGATGATGGAGAGATCTGCATCTTCATCGTGATAGAGAGTGGCCACTGGTAGTGCTCCTTTTTTAATCGGTGAAACGGCTTGGTCAGGAAAATTAAGATGTAATCGTACGCCCCATCGCGACTACTCCGGACTGGGTCAATTCCATAATCCCGAACGGGGTGAGCTCGCTAATAAGCGCCTCAATCTCGGCTGGTTTGGCGGTCTGCTGGATAGTGAGTGAGGTTGCTGTGCTCTCGACCACGTGCGCCCCATGCTTTTCCAGAACAGACTCGATCTTTTTCTGGTCACTCGCACCGTTGGCTACGGCCACGCGGACGAGAATGAGTTCCACCTGGTGAGATGTGCTCGCAGGTAGCTCGATGATGTCAATGACATTAACCAACTTATCAAGTTGTTGAATCACCTGGTCGAGCGCATGCCCTTCGACATTGACTGAGATAGTAATTCGAGAGATCTCAGAATTTTGCGTTGGCCCAACCGAGAGCGCTTCGATGTTGTAACCACGGCGCGAGAAGAGCGATGAAACGCGCGCAAGCACGCCGGCTTGATTTTCAACCAGTACTGAAAGGGTATGTGTTTTCATTAGAGCTCCTGTGAATCCCAGTCAGGCGCTAATTCACGCGCAATCATGATGTCATCATTTGATGTGCCAGCAGCAACCATCGGCCAGACCATCGCATCGCGGAAGACATTGAAGTCAACCACTACTGGCTGATCAGTAATTGCCATCGCTGCTTCGATTGTCTTGTCAACATCTTCTGGTCGCTCGCAGCGAAGTCCGATGCAACCCATCGCATCGGCAAGCTTTGCGAAATCTGGTACGCGCTTTGAGTGCAAGTCGGTATTTGAATACCGTTGGTTGTAGAAAAGGGTCTGCCATTGGCGGACCATTCCCAAACTCTCATTGTTAATTAGTGCAACTTTGATGGGGATGTTGTTAATCGCGCAGGTAACGAGCTCTTGATTGGTCATCTGGAAACACCCATCGCCATCAATAGCCCAAACGGTTGTATCAGGAGCGCCAACTTTTGCGCCCATCGCTGCAGGAACTGCATAGCCCATCGTGCCAAGGCCGCCTGAGTTGAGCCATGTGCGTGGCTTCTCGTAGCTGATGAATTGCGACGCCCACATCTGATGTTGACCTACACCTGCGGTGTAGATCGTGTCGGGATCGGAAATTTTGCCAAGTCGCTCGATGACATATTGCGGTGAGAGCGAACCATCTGAGGGCACGTCATAGCCAACGGGATAGGTGGTGCGCCATCCCTCAACCTGCTTCCACCAAGGCGTGAGATCGGGCTGACTTTTTGCGAATTCTGCCTTTACTGCAGGAAGTAATTGCGCCATCGTCAATCGAACATCACCGATTACTGGAACATCTGCATGACGATTCTTTCCGATTTCAGCGGGATCGATATCTGCATGAATAACTTTTGCGCCAGGGGCGAATGTTGAAAGCTTTCCAGTAACTCGATCATCAAAACGCGCGCCAAGAGTGATGAGCAAATCAGCTTTTTGCAACGAGGTAACCGCGGCAACGCTGCCATGCATTCCTGGCATTCCAACGTGGAGTTGATGGCTATCCGGGAACGCGCCGCGCGCCATAAGAGTTGTCACAACTGGTGCGCCAACTAATTCGGCGAGCGCACGAAGCTCCTTGTGAGCATTGGCTTTGATAACTCCGCCACCGACATACAAGACTGGTCGCACCGATTGTGCGATGAGCGCTGCTGCATCTCGAATTGATTGTGGAACTGGCTGTGAATGATCTCGATAGCCGGGTAGATCGATATTCTTCGGCCATTCGTAATTAACCTTCTCCTGCAACGCATCTTTAGCAACATCAACAAGAACTGCTCCAGGTCGACCACTTGCAGCAATGTGATACGCCTCTGCGATTGCACGTGGGATATCTACTGCACGCGTAACTAAGTAATTATGTTTGGTAATGGGCATCGTGATGCCGCGGATATCTGCCTCTTGGAATGCATCGGTTCCGATCGCGCTCGAAGGAACTTGACCGGTGATCGCAACCATCGGAACTGAATCCATCTGTGCGTCGGCAATTGGCGTGACGAGGTTCGTTGCACCTGGACCAGAAGTGGCAATACACGTGCCCACGCGACCAGTTGCTTGCGCGTAACCGGTTGCAGCATGGCCTGCACCCTGTTCATGGCGAACAAGGATGTGGCGAATCTTGCTGTCGTAGATCGGGTCGTATGCAGGCAGGATCGCCCCGCCAGGGATTCCGAACATGACATCGACGCCAGCGTTCTCCAAAGAACGGATCAAGCTCTGCGCGCCAGTCATCTCCTCGCCCATATTTCTCACTCCCTAGTTGAGGCCCCACTAATGCGAAATCCCCCAGTGATTCCACTGAGGGATGGCGCACGATCTGTGTTAACGCTAGATCGCGCGCTCCATAACCACAATAATTGAGGCGGTTGCCATGCCCCTATTCTCCCTGGAGCTAGGCCAAAGCGTCAACCCCTACTTGACCCCTGGTGGCGCCCAGGCGAGTGAGATCAGTCGCAGACCGCACCCTTGGAGGCCGATCCGACCAACTTGCTGTACTTGGCCAAGACGCCCCGGGTATATCGGTGCGAGAGCGGCCGCCACCCCTTCTTCCGCTCGGCAAGCTCTGCGTCAGAGACCAGCAAATCCAACTCTCGAGTCTTGGTGTTGATGCGAATGATGTCGCCATTTTTCACAAATGCAATGGGACCACCATCGACTGCCTCTGGCGCAATATGGCCAACGCATAGTCCAGTAGACCCGCCGGAGAATCGTCCATCAGTAAGGAGCATCGTCGTTTTACCTAAACCTGCACCTTTGATGGCGCCAGTGATCATCAACATCTCACGCATACCTGGACCGCCCTTTGGCCCTTCGTAGCGAATGACAAGAACATCTCCGGCTTGAATCGTGCCGTTCTCGAGCGCATCCATCGCCTCGCGCTCTCGTTCAAATACGCGCGCAGGTCCCTCGAAAGTTTCGATTCCGATTCCCGCAGTCTTTGTTACTGCACCTTCAGGTGCAAGCGAACCATGCAAGATGGTGATGCCACCGGTGGTATCCATCGGGCTCTTCGTTGCACGAAGAATTTCACCATCTGGATCTGGTGGGGCGATGTGCGCCAAATTCTCGGCCATCGTTTTACCGGTAACAGTAAGTGTGTCGCCATGTAATAACTTCGCATCAAGGAGCGAGCGAAGCACTACGGGAACGCCACCAACTTTATCGACATCGCTCATCACATAGCGACCGAATGGTTTGAGATCGCCAAGGAGTGGAACTTTTGAACCGATGCGATGGAAATCTTCGAGTTCAAGTGGAACTTCTGCCTCATGAGCAAGTGCCATCAAGTGCAGCACTGCATTTGTTGAACCACCAAGAGCCATCAAAATTGTGATGGCATTCTCAAAGGCTTGCTTCGTTAAAATGTCGCGAGCGGTAATTCCCTGACGAATCAATTCGACAACGGCAACGCCTGATTTTTTCGCATAATCATCACGACGACGATCTACCGCTGGTGGCGCTGCTGAACCTGGAAGTGATAGACCGATTGCTTCACCGATAGATGCCATGGTGTTTGCTGTGTACATACCGCCACATGCGCCTTCACCAGGACAGATAGCGCGTTCGATGCGATCGACCTGATCCTTTGAAATCAATCCACGTGCACATGCACCAACCGCTTCGAATGCATCGATAATCGTCACATCTTTACCGTCTACATTGCCAGGCAGCGTTGACCCAGCGTAAACAAATACAGATGCAACATCTAATCGCGCAGCAGCCATCATCATGCCCGGAAGCGACTTGTCGCATCCAGCGAACATCACCATGCCATCAAGACGTTCGGCTTGCATAACGGTTTCAACTGAATCTGCAATAACTTCACGCGAAACTAGCGAGAAGTGCATTCCTTCATGTCCCATCGAGATTCCATCAGAAACTGAGATGGTTCCGAATTGAAGAGGAAAGCCGCCTGCTTCATGCACGCCATCTTTTGATGCTTTAGCGAGGCGATCGAGTGAGAGATTGCACGGAGTAATCTCATTCCACGATGACGCAATACCAATTTGAGGTTTGACCCAATCATCATCGCCCATGCCAACTGCGCGAAGCATGCCGCGCGCTGGTGCGCGCTCAATGCCATCGGTCACCGTGCCGGAGCGCGGTTTCATAGGATTTAGGGGGCTATCACCTGTGTTCTTGGTCATAAGCAGATAGTAAAGGCAAGGGCTGCAAGAAAGCCAATGTCCTGGCTGTTACCTTAACCCTCTACGCATTCGCGTTCGCTAGACCAATAACCTGGAGAGTTTCAATGACAACCAATAATTCTGCACCAGTCCTTCCTCCCGACAGATGGCGCACCCTATTTGTCATCGCTATCGCCCAACTGATGGTGGTGCTCGATGCATCAATCGTCAATATCGCGATACCTAGCGCGAAAGCTGATTTGGGAATCACTGACGCCAACCAACAGTGGGTGGTCACTGCATACACGCTCGCCTTTGGATCGCTCCTTCTCCTTGGTGGTCGAATTGCAGATTTTGTTGGTCGCAAGAAAATCTTCATCATCGGCCTACTCGGCTTTGCTGCTGCATCTGCACTCGGCGGCATAGCTTCGACACAAGAGTTGCTCTTTGCATCACGAGCGCTACAAGGAGTCTTTGGAGCCCTCCTAGCACCTGCTGCGCTCTCGATTGTGAGTGTGACTTTCACCGATCCCAAGGAGCGCGCCCGAGCATTTGGTGTCTATGGTGCAATTTCCGGTGGTGGTGCCGCCATTGGCCTCATTCTTGGTGGCGCACTTACTGAGTATTTCTCCTGGCGTTGGTGTCTTGGCGTTAATACGCCAATTGCTTTGATCGCAGGGTTGTTAGCGTTCAAATATGTCCATGAATCAAAAGCTGGTGGCGACCACAGTTACGACTTGCCGGGAACGTTAACGGCATGTGCAGGACTCTTTGCACTCGTCTATGGCTTCAATGAGGCAGCAACAAAAGGGTGGTCTGCAGATATCACCATCGCGTTCCTGGTCATTTCTGCAATTCTCCTCATCGCATTCTTTGTCATTGAGAAGAAGGTCAAGAACCCGTTGATGCCACTTCGCGTATTGAGCGAACGTAACCGCGGTGGTTCTTATCTCGGCTCACTCGTTGTTGGAGCAGGACTCTTCTCGATGTTCCTCTTCCTCGGAATTTATTTGCAGTCAGTCTTGGGGTACACCCCGCTAAAAGCTGGTTTTGCTTTCTTGCCATTTACCGCTGGCATCATCGTCTTCGCTGGAGTTGCCTCACAGCTACTTCCTAGAGTTGGACCGCGTCCGTTGATGGTTCCTGGATTGATCGCCGCCGCAGTCGGGCTCTTATTGCTCACACAAATCACTCCAGAAACTTCGTACGTGACACATGTACTGCCTGCGCTGCTCATTATGAGTAGCGGCATGGCCCTGGTCTTCATTCCGCTCTCGAGTACTGCACTTCATGGCGTAGGCAATCGTGATGCTGGTGTTGCCAGCGCGCTCATCAATACCAGCCAACAAGTTGGTGGTTCGCTTGGAACTGCACTTCTTAATACGGTTGCTGCAACTGCTGCTACTTCCTATATGACGAGCAATCCAGGAAAACTTCCTACGTATGGTTTGACTCATGGATTTACGGTGGCATTCACAGTTAGCGCTGCGCTCTTAGTTGTTGGTGCAATTGTGCTCGCACTTTTCATCAACATCGGCAAAGAAGCAGTCGTTGAAAATGAAGGTGGCGCAGTAGTCCACTAAAACTAAATTAGCCCTGACCTAATAGGCCAAGGAGAAGCTCGCGTACTCGCGCTGCATCTGCTTGGCCTTTAGTCTCTTTCATGACCGCACCAATTAGCGCTCCTGCAGCGGGAACGTGTCCATTGCGAACCTTCTCTGCGGTCTCAGGTTGCGCCGCGATAGCTTTTTCAATTGCAGCGATCAATGCGCTCTCGTCAGAAACTACTTTGATTCCTTGAGTTGCAATTACAGAATCAGGATCGCCTTCTCCTGCAATAACCGCGGCCACAACTTGGCGCGCTAATTTATCTGTTAGCTCCCCTGCGCTAATCAATTCAATAATCCGGGCAACATCTTTTGGTGTGATGCTGATGCTAGTCAGTTCGATCTCTGCTTCATTTGCCAATCGAGAGATCTCACCCAACCACCAACCGCGCGCACGAGTGGGATCAGCGCCTAACGCAACCGTTTCCTCGACGAGATCAACTGCTCCTGCATTTACAAGCGCTGCCATCTCTTTATCCGGAACTTGCCATTGCGATTGCAAACGTGCGCGACGAAGCGATGGCTTCTCTGGCAGTTCACTACGTAGTTGCTCAACCCATTCTGCTGCTGGCGCAACGGGCGTGAGATCGGGTTCAGGAAAATAGCGATAATCCTCTGCCTGTTCTTTTGAGCGCCCAGAACGAGTGCCGCCCGAATCCTCTTGGAAATGTCGGGTCTCTTGAATGACCCGCTCACCCTTATCGAGAAGTCTCGCGTGACGGATCATCTCGCCGCGAACTGCGCGCTCTACCGACCTGAGCGAGTTCACATTTTTTGTCTCACTACGCGTACCAAGCTTCCCTGATCCAATCGGCGCAAGCGAAACGTTTGCGTCACAACGAAGTGAGCCCTGTTCCATTTTGACATCGCTAACGCCAAGTGAGCGCAAGATATCCCGCAACTCTTTGACATATGCCTTCGCTACTTCGGGTGCATATTTGCCCGTTCCGGATACAACTTTCGTCACAATCTCAACAAGCGGAATGCCGGCGCGGTTGTAATCAAGGAGCGAGTACTCCGCACCATGGATGCGCCCTGTCGCTCCACCAACATGCAGAGACTTACCAGTGTCTTCTTCCATATGGACTCGTTCGATCTCAATTCGGAATGTTTGCATTCCTTCATCAGTTTCCACATCTACATCGAGGTAACCGTTGGTGCAGATTGGCTCGTCATATTGTGAAATCTGGAAATTCTTTGGCATGTCTGGATAGAAGTAATTCTTTCGAGCGAACCTACTCTTTGGCGTAATGGAACAATTGAGAGCAAGTCCAATTCGAATGGTGCTCTCGATTGCTTTCTCGTTAACTACTGGAAGTGCGCCTGGCATGCCGAGGCAGACTGGGCAGGTTTGCGTATTTGGTGCAGCCCCGAAAACTGTTGCACACCCACAGAACATCTTGGTTTGAGTATTGAGCTCTACGTGCACCTCAAGACCAAGTGATGGCTCGTATTTGGAGATTACCTCTTCGTATGTCAGCGCCATCATTGACCGACCAAATTTGGTGCTTGATTAGTCAACGGGCCATTCCACTGTTTATGCAGCTCACGTTCGAGCGCCCCACCAACGCGATACAAGCGATCATCTTTCATCGCTGGCGCGATGATTTGGAACCCTACCGGCAATCCTTCTGATAACCCTGCTGGCAAGCTCATCGATGCGACTCCAGCAAGATTGACTGGGATAGTTGCAACGTCGTTAAGGTACATTGCAATTGGGTCATCACTCTTCTCACCAATTTTGAATGCAACTGTTGGTGTCGTAGGTGAAACTAAGACATCGACTTTCTGATACGCCTGGGAAAAATCTTGAGTAATCAAGGTGCGAACTTTCTGCGCGCTTCCGTAGAAGGCATCGTAATAACCTGCCGATAACGCATAAGTACCAAGGATGATTCGGCGCTTTACTTCACTGCCAAAGCCCACTTCGCGGGTCATGCTCATGACCTCTTCAGCACTTCTGGCCCCATCGTCACCAACGCGTAGGCCATAGCGCATCGCATCGAAACGAGCGAGATTCGATGATGCCTCACTTGGAGCAATCAAATAGTAAGCGCCAAGTGCGAATTTGAAATTCGGGCACGAAACTTCAACAATCTCTGCGCCAAGTGATTCCAGAATTGCCAACGATTCCGCGAAGCGATCAGCAACGCCCTTTTCATACCCATCACCGGAGAGCTCTTGCACAACGCCAATCTTCATTCCCTTTACATCTGCGCTTTTAGCGGCTGCAACAACATCGGGAACTGGCGCGTTGATGCTCGTTGCATCCTTTGGGTCGTGTCCAGCAATTATTTGGTGCAAGAGCGCAGTATCAAGCACCGTGCGAGCGCATGGTCCTGCTTGATCCAAACTGGATGAGAAAGCAACAAGGCCATAGCGAGAGACGCCACCATAAGTTGGCTTAACACCCACCGTTCCAGTCACTGCTGCTGGTTGCCTGATGGATCCACCGGTATCTGTTCCGATTGCCAGAGGCGCTTCAAACGCGGCGAGCGCTGCAGCGGAACCACCACCGGAACCGCCAGGGATACGTTGCACATCCCATGGGTTACGCGTTGGTCCATATGCAGAATTCTCAGTTGATGAACCCATCGCAAATTCATCCATATTTGTTTTGCCAAGAATTACCACGCCAGCGTTCTTTAACTTCGTAACAACAGTTGCATCGTATGGTGGCCGCCATCCTTCGAGAATCTTTGAACCGCAAGTAGTGGGAATCCCCTTTTGCGTTAGTACATCTTTCAATGCCAGTGGCACGCCGTTGAGAGCGGAAGACGAACCATTCCCGCGCGCTTTATCTGCTAACTCTGCTTGCGCGAGCGCACCTTCTGCATCCACGTATAAGAAAGCATTGATCGCTCCATCAACGCGCTCAATTTGATCAAGATGCGCTTGAGTCACCTCTCGAGATGACACCTCGCCGGAGGCGATGAGAGTTGCAAGTTCGGCAGCGCCCTTCTTAATTAAGTCGCTCATGCCTCTTCACCCAAAATCTGTGGCACTCTAAATCGAGAGTCCTCGCTTGCGGGTGCGCCGCTAAGGGCAGCTTCCGGGCTAAGGCTTGGAACAATCACATCGGGTCGAGAGACGTTATTCACTTCGATCGGATGCGACATCGGGGGCACATCCGCGCCAGCCGCCTCTTGGACAACGGCAACTGCATCGAGAATGCCATCAATCTGGCTAGCCAAATGTGTTAGCTCATCCTCGCCTAAGGTGATTCGAGCGAGCGCTGCAATCCGAGCAACTTCTTCGCGAGAGATTCGAGAGTTAGCGGCCATGCGGTAAGCCTACCCGCGAATTTGACCGGTTCCGGTCACGATCCAGGTGGTCGTGGTCATCTCTTCAAGCCCCATCGGCCCGCGTGCATGCGTTTTCTGATTCGAGATTCCAATCTCAGCGCCAAAACCCATCTCTTCGCCATCAGTGAATCGCGTTGATGCATTAATCATGATTGCAGCGGCGTCCATTTGATTGATGAAGCTTTCAATGGATTTAGGGTTCTCAGAGATGATTGCTTCGGTGTGGTTCGTTCCATACGTGCGAATATGCGCTGCTGCTTGGTCGATGTCATCAACCACGCGAACATTTATCTCTAACACGCCATATTCAGTTGACCAATTCTCTTCCGTTGCAAGCGAAGCATTGATACCGAGATCCTTAGCCGCTGCCACGCTCTGTTGATCACCGTGAATGATGACCTTCGCATCATTAAGGGCTTTGAGCGCCATTGGTAAGAATGAGCCAGCAATCTCGCTATGTATCAAAAGCGTCTCCGCGGCATTGCATACGCTCGGCCGTTGACATTTTGAATTGATAAGGATTGGCAAGGCCTTCGCTAGATCGCCATCCTTGTCAACGTAGACATGACAGACGCCTGCTCCTGTCTCAATCGTTGGCACCTTCGCCTCATCAACAACTGTTCGAATCAGCGCAGCGCTTCCACGCGGGATGACAAGATCTACTAAACCGCGCGCATGCAAAAGTTCTGTTACGGTCGAACGATCACTCGATGGCACAAGTTGAATTACATCGGCAGGGATGCCAACGCTTACTACTGCATCGCGCATGATATTTACGAGGATCTCGTTGCTCTTCGCAGCGCTTGACGAACCGCGAAGTAACGCACAGTTTCCAGATTTGAGCAGAATCACAGCCGCATCAACGGTGACATTAGGTCGTGCTTCATACACCATGCCAACAATCCCAAAGGGAACAGTGACTTGTTTCAAATGGAGCCCGTTTGGCAAAGTCCGTTCGCGCTTAACAATCCCAATCGGATCTGGTAACGCTTTAATCTTTCGCGCGCCACCGGCGATTCCCGCAATTCGTGTTCCATTCAATGTGAGGCGATCGATCAGGGACTCGGAAATTCCCTCAGTACGAGAGCGACGTACATCCTCATCATTAGCAGCGAGAATCTCACTTTCGCGCTCCTGCAGTGCCACAGCAATCGCTTCGATTGCAGCATCTTTTTGAGCGCGCGTGGCATGTGCCAATACCGCTCCTGCTTTTCGAGCCGACTCAGAGAGCGCCTTAATCATGAGCAACAGCCTAACCAATGAGAGGAGCACTAGGCTTGGCATTATGTTCTTACTTCGGTGGTTGCGTCGCGCTTTCTTCTTCGTTCTGGCGTTTTACTTACTCCTTTTTAGCTTCACTCGCCTCGTCCATTACCCAGAGCCGGTTGCTGCTATTCGCCTTGGACTGGCGCCGGCACATGCGACGCCGAAATTGATGCCATCGCATTACATTCCCCCATCCAGCTCGCCCAAGCCATGGAGCCAGGGTTCCGAAGAGATGCCACAAACGGTCGTGTTCGGCGGAGCGCTCGGCACGTTCGACGATTTTCTCGATTCCACGTCAACCAATGCATTCATCGTGCTTCGTAATGGCGTAATCACGTATGAGTGGTACAAAGCTGGTTTCGACAAAACCTTCCGTTTCCCCTCATATTCAGTAGCAAAGACGTTGACGTCAATCATGATTGGTCAGTTAATCGAGGACGGAAAGTTGCGCGAGAGCGATAAGTTCGTCGATTTCTTTCCAAACTTGAAGAATGGCACCTCATTCGACAAGGTAACGATCAATCAATTACTTGATATGCGCGGTGGCATTGGCGTCTCAGACAATTATCCATCGGGACCGAGCGGCTGGGGCGTTGCGATTGCCCAAATGTATGCGAGCACAGACCTCAATTGGTTCCTAGGTAACAATCGGAAGATGGCGTTTGAGCCGGGCGCTAAAGGAGAGTACCGAAGCGTTGACTCAATGATGCTTGGTATGGTCATCAAAAAAGTAACTGGCGAACGAGTGGCAGATTACTTTGGTCGAGAGGTATGGCAACCAATTGGCGCTAGCTCTGGCGCTACATGGAATGTCGATCGCCTCGATGGTCTAGAGAAGACCTTCTGCTGCTTCAATGCAACAGCGCGCGACTACGCTCTCGTCGGTCAGCTCATCCTCGATAACGGGCTTGCACAAGGCAAGCAAATCATTCCTCCCGTGTGGAACAAGCGCCTGGCTACACCAATAGTAAAACTTGATCGGGATTGGGGTTATGGCGCCCAAATGTGGCACCCCTACCCCAACACATCGATGCTCCTTGGTTTACATGGTCAGCATGTATTGATTGTCCCGGAGACAAAGAGCGTCATTATAAAACTCAGTGATGATCTCACTGAAGATAATGAAGGACCTGTTACCGATGTGATGTACAACCTCGCGACGCGCTCTTAGATAAGCGTCAGATCATCTCTATGGACAAGTTCACGCTCATACTCTGCGCCGAAAGTTACCGCTAGTTCTTTAGTGCTCTTACCAAGTAACTGTGGGATTTCATCGCTATCAAAAGCGACTAAACCTCGCGCAATGACAAGTCCCTGTGAATCAACTAAATCAACGACATCGCCCGCAGCGAAATCTCCAGTCACAGCAGAAACACCTGCAGGAAGCAAGGATGTGCCACGCTCAAGTATCGCCTTAGTCGCTCCTGCATCAAGAGTGAGCGATCCTTTCGGGGTTGAGGCATGCGCAATCCACAACGCACGCGATGGTGCGCGATGGCTTCCAGCATGAAAAATGGTTCCAACTTCATCGCCATCAACGGCGCCGCGAACATTGGCAAGTGAGGTGAGCACAACTGCAATGCCTGCCGTCGTTGCAATTCGTGCTGCTTCAACCTTTGTTGCCATTCCGCCACTGCCCACTCCTGAGTTGCCTGCTCCCCCAATGTCGGCGCTTACCAACTCCGCAAAATCTGACACTTCGGTGATCTTGTTCGCGTCAGGCGCGGAAGGCGGCGCATCGTAGAGCGCATCGATATCAGATAGCAGGATGAGTAAATCCGCTTGCACCAGATGCGAAACAAGTGCAGCCAATCGATCGTTGTCGCCAAAGCGAATTTCAGAGGTGCCGACCGTGTCATTTTCATTGACAACTGGAACTACACCGAGTGCAAGTAAACGATCGAGAGTGCGTTGTGCATTTCGATAATGGCTACGTCGGACAATATCTTCGCTCGTGAGAAGAACTTGCGATGCAGTGATGGAATGGCGAGCGAAAGATTCGGTGTAGCGATGCATTAACAAGCCTTGACCAACTGATGCTGCTGCCTGCTGTAGTTCAAGTTCTTTTGGCCTGGACTTCAATCCCAATGGAGCAAGACCTGCTGCAATCGCACCTGAAGTGACCACCAAAACATCGATGCCACGTGCCTTCGCGCTCGCTACGGCGTCGACCAAGAGATCCACAGCCTTACTATCTAAGCCTGCACCTGCGCTACCCGTTAATGAAGACGAGCCAACTTTGACGACGATACGTTTAGCGCGCGTAACTTCATTGCGCATCGTCCTCACTCCAATCTTCATCTTGCGTGCCAATGCTTTCATCTTCGACATCAAGTTTGTGGATTCCAAGCTGTACCGCTTCAACTCGATTGTCGTGGCCACGTCGGGTATGGAAGTGCTCGACGCCAGCCTCGATTGTTGGCTCCCATTCAAATCGGGTGGCATCTTCACCCGAACCAATCATGACCTCACAGCCTGGTTCAGCGCCCAACTTAAAGAGCGCTTTCTCCACGCCTAAGCGGGCAAGTCGGTCTGCGAGATACCCAACTGCCTCTTCATTACTGAAATTGGTCTGTCGGACCCAACGCTCTGGTTTGTCGCCGATGACAACGAAACGACCATGCTTATCTTTGGTCACCTCAAAGCCAACATCATCGACAGCCTTTGGTCGCAAAACGATACGTGGCGCTTCAACGCTCTCTTTTGGCTTGCGATTAATCAGCGCTGCCATCGCATAAAGCAATTCAGTAATGCCCTCACGTGTTGCGGCGGAGATTGAATACACCTCGAGCCCGCGGGCACGTAAATTCTCAGTCACCATCTCAGCCATCGCACGACCATCCGGCAGGTCAATCTTGTTTAGCGCAACGATTCGTGGTCGATCTTGTAGTCCACCGTAGGCGGCAAGCTCGTTCTCGATTACCTCGAAATCACGAATTGGATCTCGATCGCTCTCTAGCGTTCCGCAATCAAGGACATGCACGAGCGCGGAGCATCTTTCGACATGGCGCAGGAACTCAAGTCCAAGACCTTTACCTTCACTTGCGCCAGGAATCAACCCCGGAACATCGGCAACAGTAAATCGATGCTCGCCAACTTCGACGACGCCAAGATTTGGTACCAATGTTGTGAATGGATATTCAGCAATCTTCGGACGCGCTGCAGAGATAGTGGCGATCAGTGAGGACTTTCCCGCAGATGGATAACCCACCAACGCGATATCAGCAACGCTCTTGAGTTCAAGCGTTAACTCGACCTTCTCGCCTGGCTCGCCAAGTAGCGCAAATCCTGGCGCACGTCGTTTCGATGAAGCGAGCGCGGAATTTCCCAATCCACCTGCGCCGCCTCGAGCTACAACAAAACGTGTTCCTACACCCAGAAGATCCGCGATGACATTCCCATGCTTATCGCGCAACACTGTTCCCTCTGGAATAGGCAAAATTAAGTCATCACCTTGTGGACCATCTTTATGTCCACCTTGGCCATGTCGACCTGATGTTGCAGATCGATGTGGGCTGTAATGGAAATCTAGAAGCGTTGTTGCACTCGGATCAACGACGAGAATTACATCGCCACCTCGACCACCATTGCCACCATCTGGTCCACCCAATGGTTTGAACTTCTCGCGGTGCACAGAGACGCAACCATTGCCTCCGCTTCCAGCTTGTGCGAGTAACCGAGCTTGGTCGACGAATGAGACTGCTGACATATTCTGTTCACCTCTTTCCTAAATAAAAAAGCGGGCCCGTATGCGGACCCGCTAAAGATAAGTCCGTTGATTATTGAGGGAGAACGTTCACAACGCGACGGCCACGTGCATTTCCGAAAGAGACTAATCCTGCGGCGAGCGCAAAGAGAGTGTCGTCTTTGCCACGACCAACATTTGCTCCTGGGTGAAAGTGTGTGCCACGTTGGCGAACGAGAATCTCACCTGTGCGAACTACTTGACCTGCAAAGCGCTTCACACCAAGAAACTGTGGATTGGAGTCGCGACCGTTTCGTGTCGAGGAGACACCTTTTTTACTTGCCATCTCGCTACTCCTTTATTCCCTGGTTTATTCCCTGGTTTATTTCCTGGTTAGTTCTAGATTACTTACTGTTAATTGCAGTGACTTTGATCCGAGTCTTCTTCGCACGGAAACCTTGACGTCGGCGATAGCCGGTCTTGCTCTTGTAGCGGAGGATGTCGATCTTTGGACCCTTTACCTCTTCGAGAACTTCGGCGCTCACGGTGGATCCGGAGCCTGGGGTAGAAATCTTTCCGCCTTCAACAAGAAGAAGTAGCGGCAACGACACGGTCGCACCAACGCTGGCCTCTACTCGATCGATATCGAGAACTTCGCCAACGGATACCCGCTCCTGGCGTGCGCCAGCCTTAACGATTGCGTACACGATTCTCCTTGATTACATCTCTAGTTGCCGGTGAGCAAATGTCCTTCACTCCAGCCCGCTAAGGGTACGGATTGGCTCCCCTGCCGGTCAAACTGGCCAGCCATATCGGGTGGCGGTGCAGCGATCAGCCTTCAGGCGTGATGACGCCTCCGCTGCTCACTCGCCGACGTCCGCGACGGCCCGCTGGAGCGCTAGCTGAGGCAGCCGGCTCGCTCTCCACGACATCCTGCTCGCTGCTGTCAGAGCCTCCAGTATCGGCAGTATCGGCAGACTCCCCTGTGTCATCCGCGTGATCTGCGTGATCTGCAGAATCTGCATGATCTGCGTGATCTGCACTGTCGTCCCGTGCGTATGAATTTGGCGCCATTGGCACTGGATCCATGTGAATGTGAATTCCTCGCCCATGGCAGCTCTCACACGTTGTCGAGAATGCTTCGATCAGCCCTTGGCCAACGCGCTTGCGCGTCATTTGGACTAAGCCCAATGAAGTTACTTCTGCAACTTGATGTTTGGTGCGATCTCGGCCAAGGCATTCCGTTAAACGTCGAAGAACTAAATCACGATTTGATTCAAGAACCATGTCAATGAAGTCGACGACGATAATGCCACCTAAATCGCGTAAGCGAAGTTGGCGAGCAATTTCCTGTGCTGCTTCAAGGTTATTCTTCGTCACAGTTTCCTCGAGATTTCCACCCTTACCAATGAATTTACCCGTGTTCACATCGATTACGACCATCGCTTCCGTGCGATCGATGACAAGTGAGCCTCCAGAAGGTAAGTAAACCTTTCGATCTAGCGCTTTAGCTAACTGCTCTTCGACTCGATGCTCGGCGAAGATTTCTTTCGGCTTATGCCACTTTGAAATCTTCTGGACCAAATCAGGTGCAACAAAACTCAAATAACTATTGATTTCATCCCATGCATCTTCACCTTGAACATGCATCGAACGGAAATCTTCGTTGAAGATGTCGCGCACAACTCGAATGTTGAGATCAGGCTCAGCATAAAGAAGTGATGGTGCAGAAGCGCTTGGATCTTTCGCCTTCTGTTCGATAACTTCCCACTGCGCCTTCAAGCGAGCAACATCACGAGTTAATTCATCTTCACTAGCACCTTCAGCAGCTGTTCGAACGATGACTCCAGCCTCGTCTGGAACTAGACCTTTCAAGATCGATTTAAGGCGAGTGCGCTCGACATCTGGAAGACGTCGACTGATACCGCTCATGCCACCGCCAGGAACATAGACAAGATAACGACCGGGAAGGGATATTTGGCTTGTTAACCGTGCACCCTTCTGTCCGATTGGATCTTTGGTCACCTGAACGAGAACTGGTTGGCCAGTCTTTAGCGCAAATTCGATTTTTCGTGGCGTTCCCTCAGCTAAGCCTGCTGCATCCCAATTTACTTCGCCTGCGTAGAGAACTGCGTTACGCCCTTTGCCGATATCAACGAATGCTGCCTCCATGCTCGGGAGCACATTTTGTACCCGACCGAGGTAGACGTTTCCAACATAGGAGGAGCTTGAAGCACGATTTACGTAGTGCTCAACAAGAATCTTGTCTTCTAAAACAGCAATCTGCGTTCGATCGCCAGTTTGTCGAACCAACATCGTACGGTCGACATTCTCTCTGCGAGCAAGAAATTCAGACTCGGTGATCACTGCAGGACGACGATTGTTATGGAACGAGCGTGGGTGCTCTCTATCTCTGTCTCTGTCTCTGTCTCGGTCTCTGCGACGCCCGCGCTTATCCAAGCGTGTAGAGCCAGAATCTTCTTGGCGAGATCGTGGTTCGCGCACTTTGATTGTCGTGACGATTCCATCTTCTACAACGGTCTGCGCTTCTGCGTCACTGGCTCCTCCAGCTACGCGTCGGCGACGTCGACGATGCGTAGCCGAACTATCGTCAGATGAATCTGAGTTATCAACGTCTGACGCTTCCGACGATTCGTCACCTAATTCATTATTAGCGTTGCCATCGCCTTGGCGATTTCGACCGCGCCCTCTACCGCCACGGCGTCGATTGCGATGTCGTGATCGACCTTCGCTTGTCTCACCCGCTCCGTCGCCATCAGAAGAGCTCGTATTTGCAGAAGTTGCCGCCTCGGAAACCTTTGCTGATTTTTCAGACTTCTTATCTACTGATGCTGAGGCGCTTTTCTTGACCGAATCCTTGGAGCGCGCCGGCGCTTGAAAGATCGGGACGGGAATTATGCCCTTCTTCGCTTTTACTGGAGCAGCTGGGCTCTCCACAACCGGAGCATCCGCAACTTTCTTTTTACTCACCTTTGCGGGCTTCTCGGATTTGGCAACCTTCTCCGGTTTCGCCGCTTTAGCAGGTTTAGTCTCTGCCTCACTTGCGCTGCCTTTTTTGGCAGTGACTTTCTTTAATACTCGCTTACGTGCTGGTGCAGCCATGCTGTCATCTCTCACGTACCTGGAATTTCAATCATCTACGCGAAGATTTACGTAAACAAATTCTAAAAACCTGGTACTAATCTCGTGTTCTACCGGAGTAGAACGAAGCTTCTATCTTTCTTTTCGTGCAGTGCAAAAAATCTTCGTCCGCGCCACCGAGTTCGAACGGGTCGAGCCCTCGAGGCTGCGCTGGCATAAGTATGGCAGAGAACTAGCTCCGAGCGCGAATATTGAGTAATAGCCCTACGCCTATCAGCGTGGCGAACATACTTGAGCCGCCATAGGAGAGGAAGGGAAGCGGAACCCCTGTCATCGGAGCAAGGCCCAACGTCATCCCGATATTTTCAAAAATCTGGAAGCCAAACCATGCGGTCACTCCAAGGCACACTAACCTTCCAAAAAGATCATTTGCTCGACGGGCAATCACGAAAGCTCGCCACAAAATAACTATGTACAGCGAGACGATAATTGCGCATCCGACAAAACCTAATTCCTCTCCTGCCACAGTGAAGATGAAGTCGGTTTGTTGTTCCGGCACAAAACGTCCATTTGTTTGCGGACCATTAAATAATCCTTTACCAAATAATCCGCCAGAACCAATGGTGATTCGCGCCTGACGTAGTTGATAACCAGTGCTCTGTGGATCTGCAGATGGATCCACAAAAGATTGCAATCGGTTGAGTTGATATTGCGCGATGATGCCAAGTTTTATCGCCACAAAAGCGCCAGTAGCTGCTAAGGCGAGTAAGCCCACGCTCCATCTCAATTGCGCACCTGAGACGGCAATCATGGTGACAACGGATGCACCAATAATCGCTGTAGTTCCTAAGTCAGGCTGCAACACAATAAGCAGAATTGGGATCGCAGCAACGGCGAGAGCTTGAAGTACATCGATAGCCTGTGGTTCCTGGTGCGCATCATTCTTCTCGGCAAGAATCATCGCCATACCTACGATGATGGCAATCTTCGCCAGCTCTGCCGGTTGAATCTGTAAACCGCCCGGAAGTGCAATCCATGCGCGTGCACCGTTCACTGTGGCACCAATCCCAGGAATGAGAACGGCGATGAGTCCAAGAACCGTGATCCCCCACAGAAACGGGGTGTACGCGCGTAGTAATCGATAGTCAATCAGCGTGGTTCCAAACGCCAAGAGCAACCCAATAACGATGTTTAAAGCGTGTCGCTTGAGGTAATACTCAGGATCTCCACCAAAGGAAGCAAACCACTCACGTGTTGCTGCATAAACTAGAAGAATTCCAATACCCAAAAGTGCAGCGACCGCAACGAGCAGTGGGATATCAAATCGATCAACTATCGCCACGCGTTCAAATCGAGATCGTCGGGAGTTTGCTCGGATATTTGTCATGAAGTACTCACCACCGGTCGACGCGGAATTTGCGCTGGTGGTACCGATGGAAATATCGCTTGCTCTTTAACGATTTTTGACCCTTGAACACCAAAAATTGCCTCGTAAATTCGCCGCACCGATGGGCCAGATGTTCCAGAGCCAGTTCCTCCTTGGCTCACCATCATCACAACAGCATATTGAGGCGCATTCGATGGTGCATAACTTGCAAACCATGATGTGGTGTCCTTACTCGAACCATCGAGATTCTTTCCATACACCTCACCGGTTCCTGTTTTACCGCTGACAGGAATTGGCATACCGTCAAACCGCCACTTGGCGGTACCCGATGTCACAACTGCTCGCAGAGATTTCTGTAGGAATGAGAGCGTCTTTTTCGTAAGCGGAAGCTTTCCTACTTTCTGAGGCTTAAATTCCTCGACCAGATCTCCGGAGGGAGTAATCACGGCTCTGCCGACCGACGGTTTCCAAAGTGTTCCACCATTTGCAAGCGCCGCATAGATTTGTGCCATTTGCAAAGGAGTCATGCTGGTATCACCTTGACCAATCGCGAAGTTCACGGCATCTCCCGCACGAATCTTCCCGCCATCAACACAATTCTCTTTCGCAATTGCAATTAAAAATGGGGTCAATTGCGATTTCTTTGCGCGCTTTTCATAATCACAGAAGAAATCTTTATTCCGCTCGTACCAATTCGTTCGCCACGTACGATCAGCCAATCTACCTGCCGATTCTGAAGGAAGATCAATTCCAGTGCGCTTACCCAGCTGAAATCCTGCTGCTGCTTTGTAGAAATAATCATTGAGATTTTTCTTCGGGCGCAACCCGCCATCTTTCAACCACTCGTTATATGCAATTTGGTACCAAAGCGTGTCGCAAGAGATCGCGATTCCTTCCTCCATGGTGATGCGACCAGCGCCTTTGCTTTCGTAATTGCGGAAGAAGCGATTACCTACTTTGAACTGCGCTGGACAGTCGTACTTTCCATTTAAGTCATAACCAGCCTTAGCTGCCGCCGCTACTGAGACGACTTTGAACGCCGATGCGGGAGCGAAAGTTCCCTGTAGCGCGCGAGAGAGAGCTGGCACCCCTGACTTCGCGCTATACAAGTCGCTGGCTTGCTTGGCAGTGATTCCTTGCTCCCAAATATTGGGGTCGTAGGTTGGATAAGAGGCAATAGCAAGAATCCGCCCATTCTTTACATCCATTACTACTGCTGCGCCAGCGTCGGCTTTACGTGCACCCTTTTTATCCACGGTGCCCGAGCGGGCGCGAATAATTGCCGCGAGCAATTCGCGCTCTACAACCGCCTGGAGTTTTGCATCGATACTTGTAACTAAGTGATTGCCAGGAATTGCCTTGTTATCTTTGAGCACACTAGTGGCAGACTCTTTCCTATCTACAACAATTGTTTTTACGCCAGGTTCCCCACGAAGCGCATAATCGTAAGTCTTCTCAAGTCCAGCTTTTCCAATAGATTCATTACGGTAAAACTTAGCCGTTGATTCACTTGCTAATTCTTTCTCGCTAATTGGCCCAACATATCCAAGAACGTGAGCACCGTTGACTCCTTCGGTTCCAGGGTAATAACGAAAACCCTGCGGTGAAGCAAGAATGCCTGGATATCGCTCAGCATGTTCTACGATCGAAAGCGCAACCTCTTCGCTGGCATCAACAGAGATTGGAATCGGTTGGTAGCGCGAGCCATTCCAACAACGAGCCCCTCCAGTCAATGCAGGGTCAACTTTCTCCCCGCACAATCGAGTTTTTCCAAACACTTCCTCGTAAGGCATTTTTAATACTTTGGCAGTTGCCTGCAGTGAAGCCACTCCCCGATCGGATTCTTTATCCAGAATAGATCGATCAACAGCAATCACTAAACCGACTCGGTTAATTGCAAGTGGTTTACCACTGCTATCGAGAATCATCCCTCTTGTTGCGGGTGTGATGACATTTCGACTTTGAATCTCAAGCGCTGCATCTTGATACTTATCTGTTGCAGCAACTTGCAGATAGAAAAGTCGACCAAAGAGTGCGGCCATTAATGAGAAAAGTAGGATCTGCACGAAAATCGTCGCGTACCTGGAGCGCTCACCCATTAAGTGCGCCTATTCCGCGTGCGCCTGGTGCACCTTGCGCGAATCGTGCAAGGCGGATAATCAGAGGCGAAAGTAAAGGTGTAACAAGCGCTGACCAGAACAGAACTCCCGGAGCAGTTCGAGAGAAAGAGAGTCCTTGTTCTGCGCTAATCACCCAACTTGTTACCGCAAAAAGGATGAGGGTGAGTAGGAGCGCTCCCGTCACGGTGACCGTCAACGTCACTGGAGATTGGCGACTTGACCGTAACTGCACACCCATTTCAGAAGTTCCGTAACACACTGCTGCGAGTACAAAGGCCCAATGTCCGATAAAACCTACCGACAAGGGGTTGAAATCAAGGAGCAATCCAGCGATGAATCCCTGTAGCGCTGCAAACTCTGGATCTTCCAGAAAAGCCCACGCCAAAACGACAATGAGAAAAATAGAGGGATCTGCAAAGGGAAACGAAATCCTCGATATCACTGCATTTTGCAGCGCAAGTGCGATGATGGCAATCGGGAGGAAGAACAAAGTCTTTCGCACTACTGATTCACTTTCTTGCTCTTGGTCGGTGAAGGCTCAGGTGATGGCGTGATGTAGACAGTCACGGTAGGGGTAGGAGTTGGTCGTGGAGCTGGTGGTAAAAGTGCATCTCGCGGGTTCACACGCACCTTCCCGGTTACGACTGCAACAACCTCTAATGAATTCAATCGGACAAAAGGTTTTACCAATGCTGTCTTAGTTAACGTTCCGGAATTTTGATCAACTGCGACAACCGTCCCCACGGGAACGCCGGGCACGAATGGTCGACTCTCGCTGCTACCTCGAGCCACTAATCGATCGCCAACTTTTAAAGTCGAAGCTGAATCGAAAAGCGTCAGTGAAAGCTCGTCATTTCCCGTTCCGGTGACTACTCCCAGAATGCCGCTTCCTTCCATCCGGATTCCAGCCTTGAAGGTCTCATCATCAAGCAGGAGCGCAATACAGGTGTCCGCACTCACAGAGATCACCCGACCAACTAGGCCAGCGCCTGCAATCACTGTCATATCGGTGCTCACTCCATCGCGAGCGCCAATATCTAGCTCTACTGTGCGAGAGAAACCTGCCGCCGATCCTGCTGAAATAACTCGAGCTGGCACACTTTTATATCTGCCGGCGCCTGCAAGGTCGAGGACTTCCTTTAGTTGCTTTACTTCACGAGAGAGGACATTGAATCTACTGAGCCTCTCCTCTAGCTGAGCATTCTTTGCCTCTAACTCCTCGATTTTTTGCGAAGTTCTTCCCAAGTTCGCTGCATCAGAGACGAAATTGCTCACTGGGTCATAGAAAAATCGGAAGAACGATTGAATAGGAGCAAGTACAGATTTAGTAACTCCTCGGAATGTCTGGCCAGGCACACTGCCTCGAAGATCTAAGGTGACGATAATCAGCGCAGTGACTAAAAGTGCGATTAGAAAAAATCGTGAGCGAGATTTATCTGGTACTGCCAATTCGTCACCCCACTCTCAGCCCAAACGCGATACGGCTGCTATCTGCGAGGCTCGGAGATAAGCACTTTCTCTAGAGCTTCGAACTCTTCAATGCATCGACCAGTTCCCATAACAACTGCATTCAATGGATTCTCTGCAATGTGCACCGCAATTCCAGTTTCGTGGCGAAGTCGCTCATCGAGGCCATGCAAGAGCGCTCCACCGCCGGTGAGCACGATGCCTCGATCCATAATGTCGCCGGAAAGCTCTGGCGGACAGCTATCAAGGGTAGTTTTTACCGCTTCGACAATTCGAGAAACCGGCTCATCAATGGCTTTGCGAATCTCTTCTGCTGTTACCAAGATTGTTTTTGGTAGGCCAGTCACCAGGTCGCGACCTCGAATTTCTGCATCTGGCTCCCCCACCGCAGGGAAAGCAGATCCGATTGCCATCTTGATCTCTTCAGCAGTTCGCTCTCCAAGAAGCAATGAGTACTCACGCTTAATCCACGCAATGATTGCTTGATCAAGCTCATCGCCACCAACACGGATGGATTGCACGGTCACGATTCCACCAAGGGAGATGACCGCGATTTCCGTTGTACCGCCTCCGATGTCGACGACCATGTTTCCCGTTGGTTCGTGGATTGGAAGTCCAGCACCAATAGCAGCAGCCATTGGTTCTTCAATGATGTAGACCTTGCGTGCACCTGCGGCATACCCAGCATCTTTTACTGCGCGCTGTTCCACACCGGTAATGCCTGATGGCACGCACACTACTAAGCGGGGCTTGGCAAAGTGGCGACGCTTATGCACTTTTTGGATGAAGTAACGAAGCATTCGCTCGGTGGTATCAAAGTCTGAAATAACCCCATCTTTTAGGGGCCTGATTGCCACGATATTGCCAGGAGTGCGGCCAATCATCTTCTTCGCCTCTAGCCCTACAGCAAGAATTCCACCAGTGTCTTGGTTAATTGCAACAACACTTGGCTCATTGAGCACAATTCCCCGGCCGCGGACATAAACCAAAGTATTTGCCGTTCCTAAATCAATCGCCATATCGCGACCAATGAAAGACATTGTCCGTGCCATTACTTACCTCCGAAGAAAAGCGCTATCTCACGTTCAGCGGATTCAACTGAATCTGATCCATGCACAATGTTCTGAACAACTTTTGTTCCTTGATCGCGCGCTAGGTCGCCACGAATTGTTCCCGGCGCTGCAACGGTTGGATCTGTTGCGCCAGCTAGTGAACGGAATCCCTCAATCACTCGATTTCCTTCGGCGATCAGCGCCACGATTGGACCGGAGAGCATAAATTCGACAAGTGGCTCGTAGAAGGGTTTGCCGACATGCTCGGCATAATGTTTCTCGAGTAAAGCGCGGTCTGCGTTGAGAAAACGGATGTTAGAGATGGAATATCCCTTGCGCTCAATCCGAGCAATTACCTCACCAATGAGGTTACGACGAACCCCGTCAGGCTTTACTAATACGAGCGTCCGTTCCATGGGGATAGCCTAATGGCTTACGGAGGGGTCAGACGAGCGCGGGCTGCCTCGCCGGCCCGCCCGACGATAATCGCGGCAATCCAGAGCGCGGCAAAAATCCCGCCAAGCACATACATTGAGGTGACAACGGCGCCGTAGCCAACCAGGGGAACTTGCAGAATCGATCCAATAATCCAACCTGATTTTCGCTTCAGTAAACCGGGGGTAAGTAGCAGTACGACGGCGAGCACGCCACCAAGAACCAGCTGCCATGTGTCCGATGAATTCATGGCAATCAGCAGCGCAAATCCCATCGTGAACGCTTCCATCACGAGAACGCTGGAACCAAGCATTCTCACGATTGCTCCCCTCGCTTGAGTAGCGCACGAGCTTGTCCGACTGTGATTACTGATCCAGTGACAAGGATTCCAACCGATTGCGTTGGATGACTTGCTTTATCGATTGCCATTTCAATTGCGCGCGCAATCGAACCTGCCGAGCTCACTTGCTCATCTTCGAAGATACTCATTGCAATCTTGTATAACTCCTCAGTGGGCATTGCGCGCGGAGAGGAATTCTCTGTGACGATGATTTCATCAACAACATTAACTAGCTCACTCAAGAAACCTGTCACATCTTTATCACCCAAAATTGCCACGATGGCAATGATGCGATCGAATGCAAATTCTTCGCTAAGCGCCTCACGGAGTGCAAGTGCACCATGGTGGTTATGCGCCGCATCAATAATCACCGTCGGATTACGACGCATCACTTCGAGACGACCTGGAGAGGTTGCTTGCGCAAACCCATCACGAACTGCATTGATATCAAGTTGTTGTGCGCCACCACCAAGAAATGCCTCTACAGCTACCAGGGCGAGGGCGGCGTTAGATGCTTGGTGGCGACCATAAAGCGGCAAGAAAATATCTTCGTACGTGCCACCCAAACCTTGAATTGTTAAGAGTTGGCCACCTACTGCGACATCGCGTCGAATCAGAGCGAAATCGAGCCCCTCGCGAAGTGGAATCGATTCAATCGTTGCACTCTCACGTATCAGAACTTCTGCTGCCTCCCGCGTTTGATGAGCTAACACCGATGGCTTTCCGTTCCTAAAGATTCCCGCTTTTGTGTGCGCAATTTCAGCGATAGTTCCCCCCAAATACTCTTGATGGTCTAAGCCAATTGGGGTCATGACGGCAACATCAGAGTTGATGACGTTTGTGGCATCCCATGCGCCTCCCACGCCACATTCGATGACACCTACATCGATTGGCGCATCAGCGAAAGCGGCATATGCCATGGCTGTGAGCACCTCAAAGTATGAAAGCGGATGTTCAGAACGCGCATCAACTAGTTCAATATAGGGCTTGATGTCCTCGTAGGCATAAATGAAAAATTCCGGCGTGATCAACTCACCATCGACTGATATCCGTTCACGAATATCTTCTAGATGTGGACTTGTATACCTGCCAGTGCGGATACCAAAGGAGCGCAGGAGCGAATCAATCATCCGTGAAGTAGAAGTTTTGCCATTTGTTCCAGCAAGATGAATGGAGCGAAATGTCTCTTGTGGGTTCCCCAAAAAATCCAGAAGCTTGGCAATTCGATCGAGCGAGGGTTCTATCTTATTCTCAGGCCAGCGCGAATTGAGCTCCTGGATAATTTCCGCTAACTTCGAATCAAAGTTTCCTGACATATCAACTAGCCAGGTAACTTTTTGAGTTGCTCAGTAATCCGCGCAATGTCGCGATCAGTCTCTTCGAGGCGCGCCTTGATGGTTGTGACAACTTTTTCGGGAGCTTTGGCCATGAAGTCGGCGTTATCAAGTTTTACTCGCGCTGTTTCACGATCTTTCTCTGCAGTGGCGAGGTCCTTCTCAAGTCGCGCCCGCTCTGCGGCAACATCCACAGTGCCCGAAAGATCGAATTCGCAATTGATTGATCCGGCAACAATCGAGCCAGATACTGTGAAGTTCTCAGCAGGATCGGTGATGCGCAAGACTGAACGAATAGCCTTTTCATATGGGGCCAAGGCGCTCTTGTCGATTCCATTGAATCGTCCTGGAATCGGGGCAGAACTCTTCACTCCCTGATCATTGCGGAACCTTCGTACTTCAGTGATTAGGGATTTCACTTCTTCCATCGCCGCGTTGGTTCGTTCATCGATACGACTTTCGTCAGCCTCTGGCCACGCAGCGATAACGAGGCTCTCTCCGCCAGTGAGTCGAGTCCAAAGCGCTTCGGTAATGAATGGCATCACTGGATGAAGAATTCGGAGCAGATTGTCGAGAACGTGACCAATGACAGCTTGCGCGTTCTCGGCTTGAGCGCCTCCCTGCGCGAACGAAGACTTCGCGAGTTCGAGATACCAATCGCAGAAGTCATCCCATGCAAAGTGATAAATCGCATCGCACGCTTTTGCGAACTCGAAGCCCTCAAAATAGTTATCTGCTTCTTTTATAGTTTGGTGAAGTCTCGAGAGAATCCAATTGTCAATTGCAGTTAGCGCACTTTTTTCAGGAAGCGGTCGCGCGCTCGTTGCACCATTTAACAGCGCAAACCTCGATGCGTTCCAGAGTTTTGTGGCGAAGTTGCGAGATCCTGCTACCCACTCTTCGGCGAGGGCTTGGTCAGTCCCAGGGTTTGCGCCCCGCGCGAGCGAAAATCGCAGCGCATCAGCGCCATATTTATCCATGAACTCCAGTGGATCGATGGTGTTGCCGCGAGACTTGCTCATTTTCTTGCCGAATTTGTCGCGGACTAAACCATGTAAAGCAATGGTGTGAAATGGCGGCGTACCGTCCATCGCGAATAAACCAAAAATCATCATTCGTGCGACCCAGAAAAAGAGAATGTCGTATCCAGTGACAAGGACGCTCGTTGGATAGAACTTAGCAAGATCTCCACTCTCGTCTGGCCAACCCAGAGTTGAAAACGGCCAGAGCGCCGAGGAGAACCAAGTATCAAGAACGTCCGGATCTTGCTCCCAGCCAGCACCTGTCGGGGCTTTCTCATCAGGGCCAACGACTAGAACTTCTCCATTGGGGCCATACCAAACAGGAATGCGATGTCCCCACCACAATTGGCGCGAAATACACCAGTCATGCATGTTATCGACCCACTCGAAATAACGTGGAGCTAATTCAGCTGGTTCGATTTTCACTAACCCATTACGAACTGCATCGCCAGCGGCTTTTGCAAGCGGAGCGACCTTGACGAACCATTGCATCGAAAGCCGGGGTTCAACGGTGGTATCGCATCGGGAGCAATGCCCGACTGCGTGTACATAAGGACGTTTCTCCGAAACAACTCGACCCATCTCGCGCAGCCGTTCGACAACAGCTTTACGTGCATCGAAACGATCCATGCCATCAAATTCAGTCCCCGTTCCTTCCATAATGCCGTGCTCATTCATAATCACGATCATCGGCACGTTATGGCGGCGTCCCATTTCAAAATCATTCGGATCGTGCGCGGCAGTGACTTTCACGGCTCCAGTACCAAACTCCGGCTCTACCAATTCGTCAGCGATGATTGGAATCATGCGATTGACCAGTGGTAGCAAAACTTCCTTGCCAATCATGTGCTTGTAGCGCTCGTCATCAGGGTGGACAGCAACCGCACCATCGCCCAGCATTGTTTCTGGTCGCGTTGTTGCAACAGTGATATTCAGTTGATCATCACCGTAGCGAACCTGGACGAACTCTCCTGCATCATCGCTATGTTCAACTTCAATATCACTCAGCGCGGTAAGGCACCGCGGGCACCAATTGATAATTCGCTCTGCGCGATAGATAAGCTCTTTCTCGTAGAGTCGCTTGAAAATCGTGAGTACTGCCCGCGAGAGGCCTTCATCCATAGTGAAACGCTCGCGACTCCAATCGACACTATCGCCTAATCGCTTCATCTGACCAAGGATTGCTCCACCAGATTCGGCCTTCCACTCCCAAACTTTCTTCACGAACTCTTCGCGACCTAAGTCATGTCGGGATTTTGGTGGCTGTTGTTGCGTTAATTGTTTTTCGACGACATTTTGCGTTGCGATACCCGCGTGATCCATGCCTGGAAGCCAGAGCGCTTCATAGCCTTGCATTCGGCGACGTCTAGTTAATGTGTCCTGAAGTGTGTGGTCGAGCGCGTGCCCAATATGGAGACTTCCCGTGACGTTCGGTGGCGGAATGACAATACAAAATGGAGCCTTCTGCGAATTGGCATCGGCGGAGAAATAATTACGTTCAATCCAACTTTGGTAGAGCGGCGCCTCTAATTCGGCAGGCGAGAAGTGTGTGGGTAATTCGCGTTCGGCTGCCATAAGGCGCAATCTTAGGCGTTCCTCAGGCGCTTTTTTCTGCGTCCTTCTGTTGGTCGCCTTCAGCCCGTAGTACCAATGTCGGTGGGGCCGCCTCAGTGACTGATTCGGCAGTGATAATCACGCGGGCGATGTCCTTGCGACTTGGGGTATCGAACATCACGGTAAGCAGAACCTCTTCCATGATGGCGCGCAACCCTCGAGCGCCCGTGCCACGCTTGATGGCCTGTTCGGCAACCGCGGTCAGCGCTTCGGGCGTGAATTCAAGTTCGACGCCATCGAGTTCGAAAAGCTTTTGGTATTGGCGAGTGAGGGCATTTTTTGGCTCAGTGAGAATTTGCATCAGCGCCTCATGATCGAGCGCGTCAACGTTTGTGATTACGGGAAGTCGTCCGATGAATTCGGGAATCATGCCGAACTTCAAGAGATCCTCTGGCAATACATTGCTGAAGATGTCACTGGCATTTCGCTCGGCGGCGCTTTGTAACGTTGCGTTGAAGCCGAGTCCTTTGCCGCCCATTCGACCTTCAATAATTTTGTCTAGACCTGCGAATGCACCACCAACAATGAAGAGAACATTTGTGGTGTCGATTTGGATGAATTCTTGATGCGGATGTTTACGGCCGCCTTGTGGCGGTACGGAAGCTGTCGTTCCCTCGATGATCTTAAGTAGCGCTTGCTGTACTCCCTCTCCAGATACATCTCGAGTAATGGAGGGATTCTCACTCTTTCGCGCAACCTTGTCGATCTCATCGATGTAGATGATTCCGCGCTCTGCACGTTTTACGTCAAAGTCAGCTGCTTGAATTAGTTTAAGGAGAATGTTCTCGACATCTTCGCCAACGTAACCTGCTTCGGTGAGCGCAGTCGCATCGGCTATCGCAAACGGCACGTTGAGCATTCGAGCAAGCGTTTGTGCGAGAAGTGTCTTTCCGCAACCGGTTGGTCCAAGTAGGAGAATGTTGCTCTTTGTTAATTCCACTGCGCCTTCGCGAGCGTTCTCGCCGCCTTGAATTCGCTTGTAATGGTTGTACACAGCAACCGAGAGTGACTTCTTAGCGCGATCTTGGCCAATTACATATTGATTGAGAAATTCGAAGATCTCGTGGGGTTTTGGTAGCTCTTGTAGAGAGACGGCAGTTGCGGTGGAGAGCTCTTCGACGATGATTTCAGTACAAAGCTCGATGCACTCGTCACAGATATAGACGCCAGGACCGGCGATTAACTTCTTCACTTGTTTCTGTGACTTGCCGCAGAAGGAGCACTTGAGAAGTTCGCTGCTCTCACCGATACGTGGCATGGTGCGCTCCCTTCCTTCTTACTCAAGTCCCCTGAACTCACCTGAATTCAGGGCTTCTACTTTGTTCCAGGAGTAAAGGCTACGGAAAAAACCCGACGTGCGCCGGGTTTTACCGATTAATTTCTGTTCGCTATTAGAGGACTACCCCGAACTGCGATTACTTTCCGCTGTTTGCCTTTCGGGTGGAGAGAACCTGATCAATTAATCCCCACTCAACCGCCTCTTGTGCGGTCAGAATCTTGTCACGGTCGATATCTTTGGTGATCTGCTCAGGGCTGCGATTGGAATGTTTTGCGAGCATGTCCACGAGCAAATCACGCATTCGCATAATCTCTTTCGCTTGAATCTCAATATCGGATCCCTGTCCGCCACCTTCGCTAGAAGGTTGGTGGAGCAAGATGCGCGAATTCTCGAGCGCATAGCGCTTGCCCTTCGTGCCGCCGGTCAAGATGATCGCGGCAGCAGATGCGGCCTGGCCAAGACAGATGGTCATGATGTCAGGGCGAACAAATTGCATCGTGTCATAAATTGCGGTGAGCGCTGTGAAAGAACCACCGGGCGAATTGATGTAGAGCATGATGTCGCGATCTGGATCCATTGATTCCAACGTCAACAACTGTGCCATGACATCGTTAGCGACCGTGTCATCAATCGGCGTGCCGAGGAAGATAATGCGCTCTTCGAAAAGTTTGGTGTACGGATCCATCCGTTTGAAGCCGTAAGAGGTCTTCTCCTCGATGACAGGCAGGACATAACGGTTAGAAATCTCAAAGTGATTACTCATCGCGTCTTTCATCGTTGCGTTCCTCCGCTTCCGGATACTTGTCGGGCAGATCGCACGACGTGATCGACAAAGCCATACTCTTTTGCTTGATCTGCTGTAAACCAGCGATCCCGATCTGAATCTTCTTGAATTGTGTCGATTGTTTGACCGGTATGGAATGCGATGAGTTCAGCCATCGACTTCTTCGTAGCTGCCATCTGTTCTGCTTGAATCTTGATGTCGCTTGCAGTTCCTCCGATGCCACCAGATGGTTGGTGCATCATGATGCGCGCATGTGGCAGCGCGTATCGCTTTCCGGGTGCGCCTGCGCAGAGCAAGAACTGGCCCATTGATGCAGCAAGTCCCATGGCGACAGTTGCAACATCGTTCTTGATGTATTGCATCGTGTCGTAAATGGCCATACCAGCACTAATGGAACCACCAGGAGAGTTGACGTAAAGGTAAATGTCTTTCTCAGAATCTTCTGCGGCAAGAAGTAGCAGCTGTGCTGCAATTGCATTCGCCATGGAATCTTCCACTACTGATCCGAGGAAAATAATTCGCTCTTGAAGTAGTCGGTGGTACACCTCGTCATCGAGTTGACCACCCGATCGCGCTCCTCGCGCTACTGGGCTATCTGGGGTAATCAGTCCCACGGTTCCCTGCTTTCTCGCTAGTGATGTAATTACCCTAACAACGAGAGAGTGGTTTTACTTCCGGAAAATGGCCCTTGTTCGCTCTGGGCATATTCAGGAGTGGATTTACTGCGTGAGTTGAGGACGGAGCGCTTCGATATCGACGCTCTTTCCCTTCTTGTCGACAATTTTGGCTCGACCAAGGACCACCGCTAGGGCTTTGCTCCGTGCGACGTCAGCAACGAGTGAGGAAAGTTGACCAGCCTTGGCGACTTCGTTTGCGAATTGCTCAGGGGGCATGCCATAACGCATCGAAGTGCGGACGATGAATTCGCTGAGCTCTTCTTCGCTCACTTCGACTTTTTCCTGATCAACGATTGCATCGAGGAGAAAGTTGTTCTTCAATGATTTTCGAAGGTCGGAATCAACCTCTGCACGGTGCGCATCATCGGCCTCGCGCCCCTCGCCCTTGAGGTGCTCCTCAGTCTCAGCTAAGACGTAGCTTTCCGGGATTGGAATCTCTACCTTCTCTAAGAGCTGTTCTACGAGGAAATCGCGAGCTTGTGCGCCTTGTTCTAGCGACTTAACGCGCTCAAGTCGAGTTTTGAAATCTGCGCGAAGTTCAACAAGAGTTTCAAACTCACTTGCGAGAGCGGCGAAGGAATCATCGAGGGCTGGGAGCTCACGCTTCTTTACTGCATTGAGTGTGACGTCAACATCGCCAACTTCTCCACCAGATCCCGGTTCGCCACCAAACAATTCAGTTTGGAAAGTCTTTGTCTCATTTGCAGACATGCCTTGAAGCGCTTCGTCAAGACCAGGCAGCATCTTGTCGCTACCTACCTCGTATGAAATGTTATTCGCGGTGCCGCCATCGACGACTTCACCATTTACGCGTGCCACGAGGTTGAGTGAGACGAAATCACCGTTCTCAGCCTTTTTCTCTACGGTGGTTAAGGTGCCAAAACGAATACGAAGTGATTCAACCTGCTCGTCAATTTCCGCGTCACTGATCTCAACTGCATCGACGGTGAGCTCTACTCCATCGAGATTCGGGAGATCTAACTTCGGGCGAACATCAACTTCGACAGTGAATGAGAGCTTCTCATTGTCAACGAGCTCCTTGATATCTACTTCTGGACGGCCAAGGACTCGTACATCATGCTCCTGCGCCGCAGCTACGTAGAGTTGTGGCAGCGCGATGTTGATGGCTTCATCAAGAACAACTGCACGACCCACGCGTTGATCTATTAACGCTGCAGGAATCTTTCCTTTGCGAAAACCCGGAATGGAAACTTTGGTTGCGATTTCTTTGTAGGCCTTTGCGAAGTGTGGCTCTAAATCGGCAAATGGAGCATCGACGGTGAGACGAACGCGGGTGGGGCTAAGAATCTCTACAGCGCTCTTCACGAACGGGCTCCCTTTTATTTCAGTTTATTATCAGCACTTGCACTTGCTTGACTTGTCGGGGCGAGAGGATTCGAACCTCCGGTCTCCTGGTCCCAAACCAGGCGCGCTAGCCACTACGCTACGCCCCGTTGACGAAGGCAGTAGTCTAGGGCCTGAAGTCGCAAAGCAATAACGCGCCAAAAACGCGGGTGTAGCTCAATGGTAGAGTTCTAGCCTTCCAAGCTAGCTGTGCCGGTTCGATCCCGGTCACCCGCTCCAGTAAAGCCCTAATGGACCAGCAGGAACGCTCCATTCTGATAACTAATAAAAGCGAGAGCTACTTCTTTTCAAAGACAGCTAAATACGCTGGATGTAAAGGATAGATTTTTGTGGCCCATGCTGGATAGTGGGGTAGGTAGCTATCGCGCAGAGTTTTAAACCCATTCGCCTCGAACATCTTCCGAACCGTCTTACCACTTGGACGATAGATGTGCGTTGGGTCAGAGTCGTAAAGCTTTGAGTACTCCCATTTTGTAAGCGCATTAGCAATTGTTGGCATATGGACCAGCACTATCGATCCAGCATGACAAGCGCCGGCAATCGATTGAATTCCCGCCTCAGGTTTCTCTAAATGCTCAACGATGTTAATCGCGAGCACTAAATCAAATGTCTCATTAAATGGAATAGGTTGTTCAAGATTTCCCTGTTTGAAATACCTAGAAGGTTTCCGCTTTGCAGCAACCTCAACAGCGTGGTGCGCTATGTCGACGCCAGCTAACTTCTCGGCGCCCTCGAAATAATCGAGAAGCCACCCGTATCCACAGCCCACATCCAAAACTTTCGATTTGTTTAATGAAACTTTGCCGTACTTCTTATAAAGCTTGACCAATAATCCATCGCGCAACTTATCTATCTTTGTTTGTTGCGGTTCTCCAGATTCATCCTGAGCGCTATAAAGCTTCGCAAAGTATTCGAGATCTGCTTGAGCCTTTTCTTCGTTCGAGGGGCGATGCGTACTTTCAGACATTCCCTCACCCCTTC
>CAMAPN010000006.1 GCA_945860275.1 Bifidobacterium breve | reverse complement strand
CGCGAACCTGCCGGCAACTGATAGACACCAGGGTTGATGACTTCACCTTGTACATCTACTACCAGCGACATTTCAACGGGCGCCGCAGCGCTCGCTTGTGGCGCAGCGACTAGGACATCGCTCTGAGGTTTTGCTTGGCCATTAATCAGTGCAAGCAGCGCGATTGCCACCGCAATTGCAGCAAAGATTGCAAGCGCTCGTCTCTGTGTCGAGGTTAGCGAAAAAGACGTTTCGCCAAGAATCGGAAATCGCTGTGCAAGCGCGAAAAAGGAGCGATGACGCGACTCTCGGTTAATTCGCTCGAGAGCTTCACGTATATCTAGGGAGTCAGATGATTGTGGGGTTGCTGGTGGCATCGCGCCAGATTAAAAGAGTTATCAAAGTGAGATTGGAGTGCTCATAGCGCCTGTGAATAGCTAACGGGCTGGGGTTAAATTCTCGGAGCAATCACTACAGCGATCGCCCCAGGTCCAACATGAGTGCCCACAACTGCGCCCACTTCACTGATTGTTACCTGCCCTACGCCTGAGAGCACAGCCTTTAAGTTCTCAGCGAATTGCAGCGCTAATTCAGGGGCGCCAAGATGATGTACTGCCACATCGACCGCTCGATTTTTGGTCGCCTCACGGGCCATCTCCTCTAAACGTTTGATCGCTCCTGCTTGGGTACGCACTCGTTCTTGCGCCACAACATGGCCATCCTCAACTGTAAGTATTGGTTTGATAGCCAGCGCGGTTGCAAGTAGCGATGCACCCTTACTGATTCGGCCACTGCGTCGGAGATTTTCCAATTTTGCAACGGAGAAGAAAATATTCGTTGCAGAAATCCGGCGGCGAGCCACCTGCACTACATCCTCTCCACTCATTCCGTCGTCGGCAGCAAGAGCTGCGGAAATCACACCGAATCCCATGGCCATTCCTACTGTTCGCGAATCAATGACATGCACAGGGATTGCACAGTTGGCTGCACCAAGTCGCGCTGCCTCACTAGTGCCAGACATAGAGGATGAAATATGAATACTGACTATTTCTTCTGCCCCTGATGCAGCTAACTTCTCGTAGAGCGCGGCAAACCGTTCTGGACTAGGTCGCGAAGTAGTCGCAAGCTCTCCCCTGCGTAGCGCCTGAAGCACTTCTACCGCTTGCGGATCAGCTTCAGCGTATGTTTGCCCATTCCATTGCACCTGAAGTGGCACAACAGATATCGCCAACTTCTTCGCTAATTCTGGCGGGATATATGAAGTGGAATCGGTGACAATTGCGACGCGGGCCATAAGAGAATCTGCGACTCACTCTTGGATAACTATATTGACGAGTTTTGGAGCACGTGCAATCACTTTGAGAATCTTCTTGCCAGCGATACCTGAGGCAACGGAAGGTTCTGCTAGCGCCAGCTTCTCAAACTCGGCATCTGTAATCTCTGGATCGACATCAATCCTTGTCTTGATCTTGCCATTAATTTGAATTACTGCAGTCACGCTCTCGGCTTTCACAAGAGCAGGATCCACCTCTGGCCATCCCGCGAGGGCGACAGTTGGCTTATGTCCTAACCGCTCCCACATCTCTTCTGCCGTGAATGGTGCAACGAGCGAGAGCATGATTGCAATCGCCTCAGTTGCTTCACGCACCGCTGCATCGGCTGGGCCACATCCTGAATCGATGGCTTTACGTGTTGCATTCACTAGCTCCATCATTCGCGCTACTGCGACATTAAATCGGAATGACTCAACGGCAAACGCAGCATCATGAAGCGCTTTGTGAGTTGCTCGTCGAAGGGTGACATCTCCCGTGCTGTAATCCACTCCAGGAGCAGAGGTGACATCACCAGCAAGTCGCCATGCTCTTGAGAGAAATTTCACCGACCCAGAAGGTGAGACATCGGCCCAGTCGACATCATCCTCTGGGGGGCCGGCAAAGACCATGGTTAAGCGAATTGCATCAACACCATGGGTAGCCAACTCATCAGAGAGGCGAACAAGGTTGCCTCGACTCTTACTCATTGCAGAACCATCCATGACAACCATGCCCTGGTTGAGTAGGCGCGTAAATGGCTCTGTGAAGTCGAGCAATTTCATATCATGCAAAGCTTTCGTAAAAAATCGGCTATAGAGCAAGTGCAAGATTGCGTGCGTTACGCCGCCAACGTATTGGTCGACCGGAAGCCAGGTCTTAACATCTTCGCTATTGAATGCGCGTTCGGATTCATTCGGACTCGCATAGCGCAGGAAGTACCAGGAGGAGTCCACGAAAGTATCCATCGTGTCAGCATCACGTTGAGCAGGGCCATTGCATTTCGGACAGTTGACATTGATCCAATCAGTCGCAGCACCAAGTGGTGATTTACCTTTTGGTGAGAGATCAAGTGAGCCCGCAGGTGGAAGTTTGACTGGCAACTCACGCTCTGGAACTGGAACTTCTCCACATTTTTCGCAGTGCACAATTGGAATAGGTGTTCCCCAGTAGCGCTGCCGTGAGATGAGCCAATCGCGAAGTCGGTAGTTGCGCGCAGCTTTACCGAGGCCATCGCTTTCGAGTTGAGCAATGATCTTTGCGATAGCGGCATCTTTGGAGAGGCCGTTAAGTGAACCAGAATTGATCAGCGCACCATCGCCACCAGTGGCTACACCTGTCAGGCCAGGATCATCTTCGCCCGTCTCAACCACTACTCGAACGGGTAGGTTCATTGCGCGTGCAAAATCTAAGTCGCGTTGATCATGGGCTGGAACTGCCATGATCGCACCTGTTCCATAGTCAGCAAGCACATAATCACTTACCCAAATCGGCAACTTTTCGCCATTCACAGGATTGATTGCATACCGCTCAAGGAAGACACCAGTCTTTGGACGATCGGTTGCCAAGCGATCGATATCACTGGCTGCCTTCACGCTATTGAGATAGTCACGAAATTGCTCTGCGATTGCAGGGGTGCTGCCTGAAGCAAGCTCTTCTGCGATTGCAGAGTCGGCAGCTACCACGAAGAAAGTTGCCCCATACAAAGTGTCTGGGCGTGTGGTGTAAATAGTCACGGGCTCACTTCGCCCTTCGATGGCAAATTGCACATTCGCACCGCTGGATCGACCAATCCAATTGCGTTGCATGGTTAACACCTTCTCAGGCCACTTGCCTTCAAGCTGCTCCATGTCATCAAGGAGTCGGTCGGCGTAATCGGTGATCTTGAAGTACCACTGATTTAACTTCTTCTTCGTTACTTGAGTGTCACAACGTTCACAGAGACCGGCGACAACTTGTTCATTTGCCAAAACGGTTTGGCAGCTCGGACACCAATTAACTGCTGAATCTTTGCGATATGCCAGACCATTTTCATAGAGCTTAAGGAATATCCATTGGTTCCATTTGTAATACTCAGGATCACATGTGTTAAACGTTCGATCCCAGTCGAAGGAACACGCATAACGACGCATAGAAGCTTTTTGCACTGCGATGTTCTCGTAGGTCCAAACCGCCGGATCGATATTCCGTTTTATGGCGGCGTTCTCTGCGGGCAACCCGAAAGCATCCCACCCAATAGGGTGCATTACGTTAAATCCACGTTGGACCCAATAACGGGCGATGACATCACCTAAGGCATAGGCCTCGGCGTGGCCCATGTGCAAATCTCCAGAAGGGTACGGAAACATATCCAAGACATATTTCTTGGGACGGCTGTCATCTGCGCGACCAGAGCGGAAGGGAGCGAGCTCATCCCAAATCGGCAGCCATTTCTCTTGGGCGCCTTGGATGTCGTAAGTATCTCGTTCCTGCATGCTGCTAAGGGTACCGGTTCATACCCGTAGACCTAACTCCAGCGAACTCCGGTGAGCTCACAACTAATATCCCAGAGTTTTGCGGCGAGGTTTTGATCGTAGGCTGCGCCACTTGCGCGCGTGAATTTCGGATATCCGCGCATCTCCAAGAATCCATCTGGACCTAGATAACTTCCACCAGGAATCTCAGGGAAAGTTGCAGCGCAAAGAATTGGGAGCGCACCTTGTTTTGCACTTTGCGCGAAAACCTTATTCACCACACTCGTGCCACGTTCCACTAATGGTTGATTCTTCATTTGCGGAGCAACTGCCTGCAAATTTGTCGATGACCAACCTGGATGTGCTGCAGTTGCAATAATTTCTTTCTTTCCTGGTAATTGACCGTGTTGCGAACGGCGATGTAGCTCAAGTGTGAAAAGTAAATTCGCTAATTTACTTCGACCATATGCGCTCCATGGGCTGTACTCACCACGTCCATAACATTGATCGATGATTAGCTCTGGTTTAAATGACCCCATGCGATGAGCCATGCTCGACACGGTTACTACTCGCGCTCTTGCAGCGAGCGCGGGCAACACTTGGCCAGCGAAGGCAAAATGCCCAAGGTGATTGGTGCCCATCTGAAGTTCAAAGCCATCATCGGTGTGGCGCAACGGAGTCGCCATCACTCCTGCATTGAGAACGAGCGCATCAATTGGTTTGGTTACGGAGCTAGCTGCACTCTTGATATTTGCTAAATTTGTAAGATCGAGATTAAGCACCTGCACGCTTCCTGTGGCGCCTACACTCAATTGCGGAATAAGCGCCGTTGTCTTTTCGATGTTTCGAACTGCAAGTGTCACATCAGCGCCTGCTGCGATTGCCGCTCGAGCTACTTCAAGTCCAAGACCGCTACTTGCACCAGTGATAAGAAAATGTCTTCCGGTAAGTGAATCTGGCTTATTCCAGTTTTTGGGAATCGTCGGAAGCGCTGCCACGTGGAGCTGAGGGGACTTGAACCCCTGACCCCCTGCATGCCATGCAGGTGCGCTACCAGCTGCGCCACAGCCCCGAAACATGAGAACTCTAGATGAAAAGAAAAGTTGCTGCTACTCGCCCAGGTTCTGGCTACTGCGAAGATTCCTGGCCAAGGATCGGCTCAGGAAGTACCCCAGAATTATGTTCAATCAATCGCCATCGCGAGTTACGTTCTTCAACGATTGACCATGAAGCATTGGCAAGTCCACCGATGGCAACCCAATCGCTAATCACCAACCCTAAAAGCGCACCAATTGCGCCACGCGCAGCGCCACCATGGGTGACAACTAAGAGCGTTTGTCCTGGCCCGCAGTCACTCAACCCTTCTTCAATTCCGTTCATCATCCGCTTTACAACATCGCTTCGACGTTCTCCCTCGCCACCAGCTGGTATGTCATCACCATCGAACCAGCGAGCAAGATTTTCGCCATCACTTGCCTCTATATCGGGCCCGGTGCGACCCTCCCAACTTCCGCAATGAGTTTCACGGAGCCGAGCATCGGAAATCACGCGCAACTTCTTCACCGAAGCTACCGCTGCGGCGGTATCAAACGCTCGCTGCAGATCGCTCGAGATTATGTGATCGATATCTTGCGTACCAAGAATTGATGCCGCGCGCGCGACTTGGCCGCGGCCGGTGGCATTGAGTGGGATATCAGTGTGGCCTTGAAATCTATTCTCGACATTCCAATCGGTCTGGCCATGTCGCATGATGATCAGTCGCTTGCTCATGAAATTCCTACTTGAGTAGTCAGCTTTGGGCAATCGCCCCATAGTCGCTCGAGCGCATAATAACTTCGCACTTCAGGATGCTGAATATGAATTACTAAATCACCGTAATCAAGGAGAATCCATTGCGAACTTCCACCCATCCCTTCACGACGGATTGGTCGCTCTCCAGCTTTCTGTAATTCTCGTTGTACCTCATCAGAGATTGCCTCTAACTGCGGATCGTTAGCACCTGTAATTATGAGAAACACATCAGACAAGATCCCTTGATTGGAAAGATCCAAAGCCACGATATCTTTCGCCAATTTCTCTTCGGCTGCAGCGACTGCAAGCTTTGTGAGCGAAATGGTCTGTGCTTTAAGCGCCATAAATCCGCTCCACTTCATTGGCAATTACCTCTGGTACAAACTTAGCGAGGTCAGCACCGCTCTTTGCTGCGCGCCGTATCACGGTAGACGATATGTCGAACATCTCCGACTCAATGACGCGCAGGTGTGCACCGGGCACATCCGATAACTGCTCCCCCGGACGTATCGCGACAACAAGATCAATCGATTGAAGAAGTTCTTCATAATCGCGCCAGGTGGGAATTCCATTAAAAGCATCGCTACCAAGTAGTAGTACGAAATCTTCTGCTGGAAACTCTTGCTGATATTCCCGAACTGTGTCAATTGTGTACGTCGGACCAGAGCGTTCAATTTCTCGGGTAGAGAGGCTAAATCGCGGATTCGATGAGATTGCTTTCGAAACTAACGACGCTCGCTCGATTGCACTTGCAGTAAGCGTGCTCCCCTTTTGCCACGGTTCGCCTGCTGGCAAGAAAACAACTTTGGCTGCACATTGCTGCGCTAGAACTTCTTCAGCTGCGCGAATGTGACCGTTGTGAATTGGGTCGAATGTTCCACCAAATAAGGCGGTTGGAAGAGCTGGAGAGAGAATTAGTGATCCTTATCGATTCGCAACGTTAAATAGAGCAGCAGGCTCAGGATTGCGAAGGCGACTACGCCAAAGAAAACCGGAGGGGCCGGCAGTTCTCGCGCTTCAGAGAGGATCAACATGGACTCATCCTATTCTATTTCTGTTCCGCCCAACAGTTTAACGAATGCTGCTTCATCTAGCACTGTGACGCCAAGTTCTATCGCCTTGTCGTACTTGGAGCCTGGGCTATCTCCAACGACCACGTAACTGGTCTTCTTCGACACAGAACTAGCGGATTTACCGCCTCGACTAGTGATCGCCTCGTCTGCTGCTTCACGTGTAAATCCAGAGAGCGTTCCGGTAAGAACGAAGGTAAGTCCTGCAAAGCGCTGATCGGCATGCGCCGCCTTCTGCTCTTCAACCATCACCACGCCAGCGCGCTCCCATTGCTCAACAATCTGGGCGTGCCATGGAATTTCAAACCATTCCACAATCGCGTTGGCAATCGTTGGCCCTACCCCATCAACGGCAGATAGCTCCTCCGAGCTTGCTGTTGCAATGGCAGGAATGCTCCCGAAAGTGCGAACCAACGCTTGCGCTGCAGTAGGTCCAACATGGCGAATAGATAATGAAACCAAGACTCGCCACAACGGTCGCGTCTTCGCTCGCTCAAGTGCATCGATGAAACGTGTGGCAATCGCACTTGCACTGCCATCTTTTTTCTTAAAGAAATCAGATTTCATCAAATCACTCAACGTTAAATCGAATAGATCACCTTCATCTTTAACAATCTCATCTTCAAGGAGCGCTTGGGCTGCCTCGATACCAAGTACATCGATATCGAGCGCTGAGCGTGAACCAATGTAATAAAGGCGCTCGCGCAATTGTGCCGGACAGCTCTGCGCATTAGGACATCTGATATCTACATCGCCTTCACTTATAGCTCGAAGCGTCGTGCCGCAATCGGGACACTTCTTAGGCATGACAAACGCTCGCTCGGCTCCAGTGCGTTTAGATTTAACCGGGCCAAGTACCTCTGGAATCACATCGCCAGCTTTTCGAATCACCACAAAATCACCGATGAGGATGCCTTTGCGTTCGACCTCTTCTTGATTATGTAAGGTGGCATTAGTAATCGTGGAGCCAGCGACCTTGACCGGTTCCATATGGGCAAAAGGAGTTACGCGACCAGTTCGTCCAACGCTCACCTTTATATCAAGTAGTCGCGTTACCACTTCTTCCGGCGGAAACTTAACTGCGATTGCCCACCGTGGCGCGCGTGAAGTAGCGCCAAGCTGTAACTGCTTTGCAAACTCATTGACCTTAACGACGACACCATCAATTTCATGATCTAGCTGGTGGCGCTCTGATTGATACTTATCTATATATGCAAGCACCTCTTTCAAGTCGACAAAAGTGGCAACCCGAGAGCTAACCGGCAGACCCCATTGTGCGAGCGCCTCATACACGTCAGATTGTGAAGAGAAATCAGCACCTTCGATTGCACCCACACCATGGACTAGTAATCGCAATGGACGACTTGCTGAGACTTTTGGATCTTTTTGTCGTAGCGATCCCGCAGCCGCATTTCGCGGATTCGCAAAAGGAACTTTTCCGCTCTCTGCGATTGCAGAATTCAACTCATTAAACTCTGCAAGTGGAAAATACACTTCGCCGCGAATCTCAATCATGCGCGGTGGAACCTTTGCTTGTAATTGGTGCGGCACTCCTTTGATGGTCTTCACATTAAGCGTGACATCTTCGCCAGTTTTACCATTCCCGCGAGTTAGCGCCTTTGTTAGCTTTCCTTCTTCATAAAGGAGATTTATCGCAAGACCATCAATTTTCAATTCACATAGCCAGGTTGGCGCCTCGACATCCTTTAGTACTCGCTCGCTCCAGGCATAGAACTCATTCGTATCGAATACGTTGTCAAGGCTCATCATCGCTTTGAGGTGATCACTTTGAGCAAAGGTGGTCTCTATCCCACCGCCAACTTCAAGAGTTGGAGAGTGTGGATCTCGAAGCTCTGGATTGGCTTCTTCAAGTTCAACTAGCTCGCGCCACAACTTATCGAATTCTGAATCTGAGATGACGGGCTTATCTAGAACGTAGTAATAGAACTGATGCTCTCTGATTTGCTCACTTAACGCAGACATGCGCTGGCGAATCTGGCTCACTATTGCGTCCATTCAATGGTCACAGAACCAACAGCGCGCTCACCTTCATAAATCACAAGTGCCTGCCCCGGCGCCAAACCATAAAGCGGCGCATCCAAAGTCGCTGATAACTTCTTGCCATCCCAGCGGTAGGTGCACGGTAAAGGTTTGCCATGTGCTCGAACTTGCGCCAACCCACGGTGTTCACCGAGTACAGGGATCGGCCCACACCATTTGACCTCGTTCACATCGCCACCAGAAATTTCAGTGATTGCTAACTCTTCGCGAGAGCCTACGACGACGCGATTGTTGGTTGGCTCAACTCGTAATACGTATCGCGCTCGACCATCCTCTGCAGGAATCGTCAAACCCAGACCACGTCGCTGACCTACGGTGTAGGTATACGCACCTTTATGGCTGCCAAGGACGGCGCCTTCCTCGTCGACAATCTCGCCAACTTCACTTCCTAATCGTTCACGTAACCAACCAGCGTTATCCCCTGATGGGACGAAGCAGATGTCGTGGCTATCAGGTTTTTGCGCTAACGAAAAGCCTCGAGCTTCAGCCTCCTTGCGCACATCACTTTTTACTGTGTCTCCCAATGGAAAGAGCGCACCAGAGAGCTGCTCTTGAGTGAGTACAGCAAGGACATAGGACTGATCTTTGCCTTCGTCATCTGCGCGATAAAGCAATGGGCCGTTCTCGCTCGGAAATAACTTCGCATAATGGCCAGTTGCAACCGCGTCGTACCCCATCGCTCGAGCGCGTTTGAGTACTGCTTCGAACTTGATCTTCTCGTTACAACGCAAGCATGGGTTTGGCGTTTTTCCAGAAGAGTATTCCGAGAGAAAGTTTGAGACCACTCCTTCATGAAATTCCTCTGCCATATCCCAAACATAAAAAGGGATTCCGATGATGTCTGCCGCGCGGCGTGCATCGTGCGAATCCTCAATCGTGCAACATCCGCGCGCGCCCGAGCGATACTTCTGCGGGTTAGATGAAAGCGCTAAATGCACGCCAATGACTTCATGTCCAGCATCGACTACTCGAGCGGCTGCTACAGCAGAATCAACCCCACCTGACATCGCTGCGATTACTTTCATCGCACACCCGCAGCCCGTGCCCTAGTAACTACCTCATTAATTACTGAAATAGTCTTATCAATTTCTTGCTCAGTAGTTGTGGTCCCAATCGAGAAGCGAATCGATGATCGCGCAACTTTTGGAGCCATACCCATGGCAATCAATACATGGCTGGGTTGAGCTATTCCTGCGCTACATGCTGAACCCGTGGAACATTGCACCCCTTGGGCATCGAGTAGCAATAAGAGCGCATCTCCCTCTGCTCCCGCAAAGGTAAAGTGAGCGATTCCAGGGAGCGTGCTCGCTCCACCATTGAGGCGAACATCTGCAACGGCAGTGGTTACGCCTCGGATCAAACGTTCACGTAGCGCCTTAATGTGGTCTGCATTTGCGAGCAATCGTTGGTGCGATAATTCTGCTGCAGTAGCAAACGCTGCAATCGCTGGAGTATGTAATGTGCCGCTACGCACATCGCGCTCTTGACCACCGCCATGAAGTAAGGGAGTTAACTCAAGTTCCTTCTTTGCAACGAGCGCTGCTACGCCAAGTGGGCCACCAATTTTATGACCACTGATGGTCATTGCATTTACGCCTAGTTTGGCAAAATCCAATGGCACTTTACCGAAACTTTGTACCGCATCAGAGTGAATGGGAATCTTGTACTCGCGAGATATCGCAGCAATCTCCTCGACCGGTTGTAGTGCGCCTACCTCATTGTTGGAGTGCATCACCGTGACAAATGAGATCTCGTTTTCGTGCTCACTTAGCAATTGCGCAACGCTCTCCACTTTGGTTCTGCCATCGCCATCAACATCTGCTAAGTGGAGTGTGACGTTATGTTCGCGCTCTAACCATTCCAATGGATCAAGAATCGCATGATGCTCGATTGGTGACGAAAGGATTGCGCGCTTGGTTGCTCCCGCATTCCAGAACATTCCTTTGACGGCAAGGTTATTTGCTTCAGTTCCAGAAGCGGTGAAGATAATTTCCTGCGGTTTAGCTCCCACTGCCGCTGCTAATTTCTCGCGGGATTCTTCAACAACTCGTCGCGCACGTCGACCGGCGCCATGCAGGCTCGAAGCATTTCCCACATTGACAGCCTCGCGATACATGACTTCGAGGGCCTCCGGCAACATCGCTGTTGTCGCGGCGTTATCGAGATAGGCCACTTGAGAACTCACCCCTTAATTCTAGGGTGCACAGTGAAATCAGCCTTTTCGCGCCTTAATTCCCGCCGTGGCTTGTGGCGCGACAGCAAAGAGATCGCCTACTACGCCGAAATCAGCGATATCAAAGATTGGCGCTTCTGGGTCTTTATTTACAACAACAATGGTCTTGCTTGTTTGCATGCCAGCGCGGTGTTGAATCGCACCAGAGATGCCGCAGGCAACATAGAGCGCTGGACTAACTGTCTTTCCTGTTTGACCCACTTGATGTGAATGTGGGTACCACCCTGCATCGGTAGCAGCGCGTGATGCGCCAACAGCGCCACCTAACGCATCTGCCAACTCTTCGATTGGTGCGAAATTTCCATCGGTGCCGCGACCGCCAGAAACGATGATGTTCGCCTCTGAAAGTTCTGGACGTGCACCGCGGACTGCAGGTTCGCGCGAGGTGATCTTTGCTGTGATGATTGCAGCAACTGCTACCTTCTCAATTGCTGCGCTACCTGCCGCCTCAACGGGCTCAATAGCATTCGGGCGGATGGTAATCACAGGAATTCCTTTTACGATCTGCGAATGCACGAGCGTCGAACCCCCGAATACTGATTGCGTGCTTACAAGTTCAGGGGTTAACGCAATTGCATCGGTGATGATGCCTGACTCGAGACGAACCGCCAACCGGCCAGCAATCTCTTTTCCGCGCGCAGTAGATGGCAGGAGAATTACCTTTGCTCCCTGTGATTTCGCAAGATCAGCCAGCGCAATAGCAATTGCAGAGCTTGGGTGATTATTGATCTCACCTGATTCCAAGAGCGTGATTGAGCTCGCGCCAAATTTATTGAGCACGGGAACGGCAGCATCGAGGTCACTTGAAGTACCCGCAATTACTGCATGAGCCTGGCCAATAGAACGCGCAAGAGTCAATAACTCAGAAGCAGTCTTTGCAACCGCTCCATTGGTGTGATCGACAAAAACAAAAACTTTACTCATCAGATCAACCTCTTTTCTGCCAGAAATTCAACTAGCGCGCTGCCAGCACTTCCTTCATCGACAACTTTTACTCCCGCGCCGCGGGCTGGGGCAAGTGCGAAATCTTTCACTTCACTCCATGCGCCACCGGTTCCCACTTCATTGGGAGCAATACCGAGATCTGCAAGGCTCATCTGTGTGATGGGCTTCTTCTTTGCAGCCATGATTCCTTTGAATGATGGATACCGAGGTTCATTAATTTTCTCGATCACCGTGACGATAGCTGGCAATGGAGCTTCCATTGCTTCAACGCCTTCGTCAGTCATTCGCTTTGTTACGACTTTGCCGGCGCTGATATCTACCTGAACGTCGCCTGCAAAGGAAAGGTGTGGCAATTCGAGTCGTTCCGAGATCATCGATGGAATCACGCTCATTCGCGCATCAGTGGATTCCGTTCCGGTGAGAATCAAATCAGGCTGTTCTTTTTTAATTGCTTCAGCGAGAACTCGAGAGGTACTTAACGCATCGGATCCGGCGAGCGCGCCATCATGAATATGAAGCGCAGCGTCAGCGCCCATTGATAATCCTTTGCGGAGCGCTTCTTGCGCGCGCTCTGGCCCCATGGAAAGAAGTGTGATGGTATGCCCCGCTTCAGCGCCACCGTTTGCTTCAACGATGCGCAGCGCCTCTTCCACGGCGTACTCATCAAGATCATTGAGTACCGCATCGGCGCTCTCCCGATCGAGCACTTTGGCAGGCGAGAGTTTCTTCTCCGCCCATGAATCAGGCACTTGCTTTACACAGACAAGAATCTTCACGAATTTCTCCCAGCGCTGACATTTTGGAGAACCGAAAGGATGCTGCTTCGGCGCTCGATGGCTATCGATAGCTATGTTACCGAGCAGTAACTGAAAAAACCCAACGAATTACTCCGTAGTAACCGATTTCACCCTTTACCCTGAACCAATGCTCGCACTCGTAGCTCCCGGGCAGGGGGCGCAAACCCCTGGGTTCCTCACCCCCTGGCTTGAACTTCCGCGAGCGAAAGATCTTCTCACCTGGTGGGGCGCGGTGGCAGGGGTAGATCTCCTCCATCTCGGTACCACCGCTGATAGTGAAGAAATAAAGGCGACCGAGAATGCTCAACCCCTTCTCGTTTCAGCAGGATTGCTTGGCGCACTTTCGCTATTTCCCCATCCATCTGATGCCTTCGGAAAAGTCGGCGTTGTCGCTGGGCATTCGGTCGGTGAGTTCACCGCAGCAGCAGGTGCGCGCGCGATTACTGCAGAGTCGGCGATGGTCTTGGTGCGAGAACGTGGTTTAGCAATGGCGCAGGCATCGGCCCTCGTGACCAGTGGAATGTCAGCGCTTCTGGGCGGCGAGCGCGAGGTAGTTATCGAGGCTATTAATAAGCACCACTTGATTGCGGCGAATGAAAATGGGGCCGGCCAAATAGTTGCTGCTGGCTTACTCGAGAATTTACAGGCCCTGGAAGCCAACCCGCCCGAAGGTGTTCGAGTTCGACCACTGGCGGTAGCAGGTGCATTTCATACCTTTTATATGGAGAGCGCCCACGCACGTCTGGCCCAACTGGCGCGCTCGGTCACCGTGCGTGATCCGCGGACCAAAGTCCTCTCCAACGCGGATGGCGCTGTAGTCCATTCAGGGCGCGAGATTCTCGATCGCATGGTTTCGCAAATCTCTCAACCCGTGCGCTGGGATTTATGTATGAAGAGCATGAGCGAATTAGGAGTTACTGCCGTTATCGAAGTTCCACCTGCAGGCACCTTGGTTGGCCTCATCAAGCGAGCGTTACCTGGTGTTGAAACGTTAGCGCTCAAGACACCAGAGGATATTCCTGCTGCGATGGATATCATCGCACGACATGGATTCCCAAGTGAGCTCAGTGATAATCCAACGTGGCGCATGATTGTTGCGCCCTTTTCTGGCAAATTCACGCACACCGATATTCAGATTGGTGATGAAGTCAGCGCTGGACGAATTATCGGCAGAGTTTCTAATCGACAAGAGAGCGTTGATTTACTCTCAGATCACGGCGGCATAGTGATTGAATTCATGGTTGAAGATGGCGATCCAGTTGCACCCGGCCAGCCAATCGCTCGGTTACACCCACACGGGCAAGGAGCGCATTGATGGTCGCGATTAAATCTCCTTCGCCGGAGCGACACTCAAAAATCATGAGCGTTGGTGTCTATCGTCCTCGACGAAGCGTCCCGAATAGCGAAATTATTGCGGCAATTGATTCGAGCGATGAATGGATCAAAGAACGAAGTGGAATTCACGCACGGCGCATTGCTAGCGATGATGAGAGCGTCGTCAGTATGTCTGTCGCTGCTGCAAAAAGCGCCCTCGAACGGGCTGGCATTTCGGCAGAGCAACTTGGTGCAGTCATCTGTGCCACCGTCACCTATCCGTTCCAAACGCCAAGTGCAGCAACAGATATCGCTCTTCAATTAGGGGCGCCAAAAGTGCCTGCCTTTGATATTTCGGCGGCATGTGCGGGTTTTTGTTATGGCGTGGGAATTGCAAGCGATCTTGTCCGCGCTGGAACTGCCGAATATGTGCTCCTCGTGGGAGTAGAAAAACTCTCTGACTTTACTGACCCTGCAGATCGAGGAACCGCTTTCATCTTCGCAGATGGTGCTGGTGCCGTAATCATCGGTCCTTCGGATACTCCTGGGATTGGCCCGATGATTTGGGGATCGGACGCCACTGCTCGCGAAGCAATCATGATGGAACCATCGTGGGTTGATCTTCGCGATCCCGATTCAATTGGTTGGCCGGACATCAAAATGCAGGGCCAGGCTGTCTTTCGTTGGGCGGTGTACCAAATGGCACCTGTTGCCCTCGAGGCGCTCTCGGCAGCGGGAATCTCCGCTGAGCAACTTGATGCATTTATTCCCCATCAAGCCAACGAGAGAATAATCGATGCAATGGCAAAGGCAATGAATCTGCCTGAGCGCGTTGCAATTGCTCGAGATATTCGCAACTCTGGCAATACCTCTGCCGCGTCGATTCCGCTGGCGATGGATGCGCTTTATCAAGAAGGTGCGATTAAAAGTGGTGATACCGCGCTCCTTATTGGTTTTGGTGCGGGTCTTGTCTATGCCGCCCAAGTTGTTCAACTACCGTAGTTCCACGAGAGAAAACAAAAGAAGGGATAGCAGAAATGGCACTAACCGAGAATGAGGTACTCGCAGGAATTCGCGAGATTGTAGAAGAGGTCGCTGGAGTCGCACCGAGCGAAATTGAAATGGGAAAAAGCTTCACTGATGATCTAGATGTTGATTCACTGAGTATGGTCGAAGTTGTCGTTGCTGCTGAAGAGCGTTTTGGCATCAAGATTCCTGATGATGAAGTGACAAAGATGGCCACTGTCGGAGATGCTGTTAACTTCATCGTCAGCGCTGCATCGTAAGTAACGTAATGTCAGAACGTCGGGTAGTCATCACAGGTTTAGGGGCGCTCTCTCCATTAGGGCATGATGTCGCCTCCACTTGGAGCGCGCTCTTGCAGGGTAAGAGTGGTGTTCGCCATTTGCCTGCTGATTGGCCAGCTGATATTCCCGCAAAGATTGCAGCTCCAGTTGCGACTGAGCCAAGCGAGTTAATGGATCGCGTAGAGATGCGCAAGCTTGATCGATCAGAGCAGTTTGCTCTGATTGCATCCCGCGAAGCGTGGCGCGATGCTGGCGAACCAAAAGTTGCCAATGAGCGCCTTGGAGTTGTAATCGCATCTGGCATCGGTGGAGTGCTCACCTTATTAGGCGCATACGACGTGTTAAAAGAAAAGGGTGCGCGGCAAGTATCACCACACACCGTTCCTATGTTGATGCCAAATGGGCCTGCTGCATATGTTGGAATCGAATTAGGTGCTCGAGCGGGAGTACATACCCCAGTAAGCGCGTGCGCTTCAGGAGCTGAAGCAGTTGGGTATGCCTTTGAAATGATTCGCAATGGCCGAGCAGACGTTGTAGTGGCTGGCGGGACAGAAGCTGCAATTCACCCACTACCGATGGCTGGCTTTGCGAACATGAAAGCGCTCTCCACTCGCAATGATGATCCAGAGCGTGCATCACGTCCCTACGATCAGGGTCGCGATGGCTTCGTCCTTGGCGAAGGCGCTGGCGTTTTAGTTCTAGAACTGCTCGAACATGCACAAGCGCGCAACGCTCAAATATACGGTGAAGTTGTTGGACAAGGCTTATCGTCAGATGGATTCCACATCGCAGCGCCAGACCCAGAAGGAACCGGCGCAACCAGAGCCATCAAAGAAGCAATTGAATCGTCAGGAATATCCCCGGCCTCTATCGTCCATCTCAATGCACATGCAACATCAACTCCTGCAGGAGACGTTGCAGAAGCTGGCGCAATCGCACATGCTCTGGGTTCAGATGCAGCACACGTTGCTATCTCTGCTACCAAATCGATGACTGGACATCTTCTTGGTGGTGCTGGAGCGCTTGAATCAATTTTTGCAGTGCTCGCACTTCATCATCGACTGGCGCCACCGACAATAAATATCGAGAATCTCGATGAAAAGATCACTCTCGATATTGTTCGAGATGAACCACGACCATTGCCAAGCGGAAAGATTTCGGCGCTCAATAACTCCTTTGGATTTGGTGGACACAACGTGGCTTTGCTCTTCACTTCTTTTGAGGGTAAGTAGGCATTAGTGACCGAACAAGCACAAGTAGATGTGCGCGACCCACAACTTCGCATCGAGCGAATACTTGATTCTGGAACTTTCACCGCACTAACTGAACGCGATGATTCGGGAATGCTTGCTGGGTACGGCTACGTCTCAGGAACCCGCGTCACAGTCTTTGCAACAGATGCAACGATTCAAGGTGGTGCGATGGGTGAGGGCGGTGCGCACGTAATTCTTGCTGCTTACGCCGATGCCATGAAACATAAAAATCCGATCGTTGGCATCTGGCACTCTGGTGGTGCGCGCTTACGTGAAGGCGTGAAATCACTCCATGCATTTGGTTTGGTATTCAACGCGATTACACAAGCAAGTGGCAAGATTCCACAATTCTCTTTGGTCCTTGGCCCAGCGGCAGGTGGTGGCGCATACGGTCCAGCGCTGACCGATGTAATCGTGCTTGCACCAGAAGGTCGAATATTTGTCACTGGACCTGATGTGGTCCGAAGCGTCACCGGCGAATCAGTGGATATGGCGCGATTAGGTGGGCCAGAGCCACACGGCCGTCGAAGTGGCGTCGTTCATATCGTCGCAGAGAGCGAAGATGACTCGTTCGCTTCGATTCAACGACTGGTTCGACTGCTTGGAAATCAAGGTGCGTTACAAGCACATACCTCCGATATCGATTTAGCAACGTTTCTTCCAGAATCCAATAAGCGTGCATACGATGTACATCCACTCATCACAGGATTGCTCGATGGTGATTCTGACTTGCAAGAGCTCCATCCAAAATGGGCGCCAAATATCGTTACTACGTTGGGAAGACTCGGTGGCAGAACCGTTGGCGTCGTTGCGAATAATCCACTGCGCCTAGGTGGTTGCCTTGACTCATCTTCCGCCGAAAAAGCAGCGCGCTTTGTCAGAATGTGCGATGCCTTTGGCGTGCCACTTGTCGTCGTCGTTGATGTACCTGGCTACCTGCCGGGAGTAGGTCAAGAGTGGGATGGTGTAGTTCGTCGTGGCGCAAAACTTCTCCACGCCTTTAGCGAAGCGGTCGTTCCGCGCGTCACGTTAATTACTCGCAAGGCGTACGGCGGTGCATACATTGCAATGAATTCGCGCTCGCTCGGAGCGACACGGGTTTTTGCCTGGCCCACGGCAGAAGTTGCTGTCATGGGAGCGGTTGCTGCCGTTCGCGTGCTCCATCGAAGGATTCTTGCCGATCTTCCTGATGATCAACGTGCAGCGATGGAACTAGAACTTGCAGCTGAGCATGAGAAAATTTCTGGAGGCGTTGCTCGAGCGATTGAAATCGGCGTAGTTGATGAAATTATCGAACCGACACGCTCGCGTAGTGCAATCGCGCACGCTCTCCTAGCAGCTCCACACCGTCGCGGGGACCATAGCAACATCCCGCTCTAAATACTTGTTGCGCACCTAAATCTCACTCATCCTGCAACATTGAGCCAGCGCATTCCCTCTTGTCCAATTCGAAAGCGTTGTAACTCTTCCTCCCATGGCGTTCCCAGCGCATCCTCGAGCGCGCTCTCAACATCTCGCCCCTGGCGAAGGGCGCTATCGAGAACAGCACGAACGCGATGTTCGGAAAGATAGATATCTCCACTTCCACCAACGTAGCCATGGAATAACCCAAGCGATGGAGTAGCTAAATACCGTGACCCATCGCATCCTCGACTTGGCTCTTCACTAATATCAAAACGAAGGTAATGCCATCCTGCGAGCGCCCGGGCAAGTGTGCCCGCGATCCCTGGTTCACCGGTAAAGCGCAATCGACATTGTCCACTTCCGGGGGCCAGTGGCTGGCTACTCCACTGCAGCGAGATCTCGCTATCGAGAGCTTGCGAAATGGACCATTGAATATGGGAATGGAGCGAGTTTGGCGCAGAGAAAATCTCTACCCATCCGCTCACTCTGGCAGCAGGCTTCACGCCAGACGTATTCATAACAGACCTCCGAGCAGGTGCACTCTGATGTGACCTTCCCCAGTCCATCAAGCGCGCTCCCGCATAGAGGTGATGCAGGTAATGCGAGGTAAAACAGGGCGAAAATCTACTTCACCAAGGGGAATTTTGGCTACTGGTCGGTATTTTTTGCGATTTCATCAGCTGCCATGTGGGGCGGTACCCTTCTCCTAGTCCGATTCTTTGCAGGGCCCGTTTCGCCAGTAGGTGTTTCGTCAGGCTGTAGCAGGTGAAGACTGACGAACGAGGAATTCTCGATCGTTCTTTTCTATAACGAAGGAAGTTCAATGGCAACAGGTACAGTGAAGTGGTTCAACTCTGAAAAGGGTTTCGGTTTTATTGCAGTAGATGGTGGCGGCCAAGATGTATTCGTCCACTACTCAGCAATCGGCGGTAATGGCTACAAGACCCTCAATGAAGGTCAAGCAGTCGATTTCGAAATCGTTCAGGGTCCAAAGGGTCCACAAGCTGACAAGGTAATTGGTAAGTAATTACTTAGACCTTAAGAAAATCGCCCCAGTCACTCGACTGGGGCGATTTTCTTTGTTCGCTATCTATACTACGTAAATGCGACTAGGAGTTCTCGACGTGGGCTCCAACTCAGTCCATCTTGAGGTGATTGATGGTCATCGCAGCGGTCGCCCAATTCCCTTCAAAAGCTTTAAACATGACATCAAATTAACGGATTACCTCGATGAAGCAGGAAATATCTCCCAACTTGGAATCGCGACCTTGTTGAGAACTGTCCAGGAATCTACTTCTGAGGCTGAAAAACTTGAGCTCGATGAATTACTCGCATTTGCTACTTCAGCTATTCGCGAGGCAGGCAATAGCGAATTCGTACTTAATCAAGTGCAAGAGAAAACAGGTGTCGACCTTCAAGTCTTGTCAGGGGACGAAGAAGCGCAATTCACGTTCCTCGCTGCTCGTCGTTGGTTCGGCTGGTCTGCAGGAGACCTTCTAGTATTTGACATTGGCGGCGGATCGCTGGAGATTGCTCGCGGCGTTGAAGAAGTAGCTAGTTTCACTACCTCAGTCATGCTGGGAGCTGGGCGATTAACACGGAACTATCTCGACGGTGACCCATTCTCAGAAAAAAGTCTCAAGCGATTAACTGGGCATATTGAGGAAACCCTGAGACCTTTGCAATCCAATTTAACCAACTTCAAAGGTGGTCTCGCGGTCGGAACCAGCAAAACTTATCGGACCCTCGAGAAATTGTGCACTGAATTTCTGTCGAAAAAGCAAAGTGGCATCACGCGGGAGGCAATAAACGAAATCGCATTGGGTCTATCAAAAATGACATTTAAGGAACGTAAAAATCTTCCCGGAATATCCGAAACTCGAGCAAACCAGATTGTTGCTGGAGCATTTGTGGCTCGAGCAGTGATGAATCAATTTGAAATTTCAGTGATCAATACATGCCCCTGGGCGCTCCGAGAGGGAATTGTGCTCCGTAGAATGGATTGGCTCAACTAGCTTTCTCTACATTCGGTGCATTAATTGTGTCAATAGCGACTATTCGAGCATTTGTGTAATGGACCACCCAACTATCAGCGGGACTTAGACTCGGAAGATGCTTTGAAAATTCTCTAGAATTTTCAAAGGCAAGCAACATCTCTGAGAAAATGGGATTATGGCTACAGATTATTGTGTTCTTATTGAATTTGAGTAGCTGCTGAACGTATTCGATTGCAATGTTGTCATCCTTTTCGAATACATCTTCTGACAAACTAGGTGTGGTTTTGCACTCCACCCGCAGAGCTTGGGCAACTGGGAGAGCTGTGCTCATACAACGCTGGGCATCAGAAGTGTGCACCTCTTCAATCCCAAATGGCTTCATCGCTGAATACAACTTCGCCACCTGCAATTCTCCCTGATGGGCTAACGGCCTATCCGAATCTTCTCCAAACCAGTCGGCGCGTTTCACCGCTTTCCCATGGCGAAGGAAAACCAGAGTTTTGACATGTCTCTCTAATTTAATGAATCGAGCTAAAAGCTCTCTATCTGACTCATAGGAAAGGAAATGACGCGCCTCTTTAACCGACATCCACACAAGTTGATCCACCTCAGAATTTGGAGTAAAGACTAGGCTCTCATCCTCTGCTCTACCCATCCAATATTGAATAATTTTGCTTTGTCCACTCTCCACATACTTGGACTCTCCCAAATACGGGCCAAAAAGCGGAGAGATCCCTGTTTCCTCTAAACATTCCCGAAATGCAGTTTGAATGAGATTCTCTCCTGACTCAACTCCGCCTTTTGGAAAGGACCAATCGTCATACTTAGGTCTATGGACCAATCCTACTTCGAGCGATAGCGGCATACTCTCTCGCCACAACAGAACTCCTGCTCCTTTAATCATTTAGTGATCTCCTTTATGTACTCTTGTTGAAAATCAGTTCTCATTTCGCGCCCCTCCGAATTTTTAACAAATTGCCACTCATTTTCGGAATTCAGAATCCATGCCTGATGCTTGTCAGAGAACATTCCATCAAGGATTCTCTCAATGTATTTCATATGGTCCGGGTCAATAATCTGAACCAATGACTCAATCCGACGATTTAGATTTCTATCCATCATGTCTGCGCTACCAATCCAATACTCTTGTTCGCCATCATTATGGAAGTTGTACACTCGGGAATGTTCCAGAAATCTCCCTAAATACGATCTAACTTTGAGCTTTCCGAATGTTTCTACTGCTCGCGTATCGATACAACAGATTCCGCGAACGCTTACTTCAACTGGCACACCAACGTTTACTGCATGATAAAGCGCTCCAATAATTTCAGGATCTACAATGGAATTAAGCTTCATGCGTATGCGAGAGCTCTTTCCTGCTAAGTGGTTCTCTATTTCTCTTGTAATTCTCTCCAGAATTCCAATCCTGAGGAAAGTGGGTGCTACTAGTAATCTGGAATATTCAGCCTCGGGTGCAAAGCCGGAGAGTTGATTAAACAGCGTGGAGAGATCGCGGCCTAATGTTTCATCGGAACTGAGCAACCCAAGGTCCTCATACATTCGCGCAGTTCGTGGATGATAATTGCCAGTTCCAACATGAGAGTACCTACGTAGAATTCCATTTTCTTCACGAACCACCAATGAAGCCTTGGCGTGAGTTTTTAACCCCAGAATTCCATAAACCACATGTACGCCCGCCTCCTCCAGTTGTTGTGCCCAACGCACATTGGCGGTTTCGTCAAATCTAGCTCTAATCTCAATTACCGCTAATACTTGTTTACCCGATTTTGCCGCTTCGATTAATGCGTGCATTATTGGCGAATCACCCGATGTTCTATAGAGAGTTTGTTTGATTGCTAAAACTTTCGGGTCCTTCGAAGCAATTTCCACAAATTTACCTACGGAAGTAGAAAATGAATGATAAGGATGATGGAGCAATGTTTCTTTCTGTCTAATTTTTCCAAAAAAACCGTCGCAATCCTCCTCTTCGACCCCAGCCACGTTCGAATGTGTGACTGGTTGAAATGGTGGAAACTTCAGTTCAGGCCGATCAATGTTGCACAATTCGGATAACGAAGCCAAATCAAGCGGGGCGCCTACTTTGTAAATTTGAAGATTATCCGCCGCGAATTCGTCAACCAATTGCAATAGTAAATTTTCGTTATGGACATTTTCCACTTCAAGACGTACGACATCTCCGAATCTTCTCTTCTCCAATTCTTCCTTCATCAAAGAAAGAAGATTCTCGTTTGCATCGTCTTCGTCAATCTCTAAATCTTGATTTCTCGTAACTCGAAATAAGAAGTACTCCTCTATCACTGCTCCAGGGAAGAGCTTTTGCAGATTTTCGGCGATAAGTTCTTCGAGCCAAACGTATTTCACACCCACAGCCCCCTGGATTGGTAACAACCGTGAAAAGTTTGGGGGAATTTTCAATCGAACGAATTGTTTCTCTTCATTTCGATGTCGCACGTAGACGCCAAAGTTAAGCGACAAACCTGAGATGTGTGGAAATGGGTGAGAAGTATCTACCATTAGTGGGGTCAAAACTGGGAAAATGTTCTCATCGAAGAACAAATCAAGATTCTTTCGTTCGGTTGGGGTCAATCCGCGATAATGTTCGATGTGAATTCCATGATCACGGAGCCCAGGCAACAAATCTTCAAAGAACAATCTTTCCACGCGGGACACCAGAGAATTAACCCGCCCCGATATCGCCGAAAGTACGCGCCTATTTGAGAGAGATTCGTCTTCTTCTTTCTCATATCCAATTTCTATGAGACGGAGCAAGCTGGCAACTCTAACCATAAAAAATTCATCTAAATTGGAGTGAAAAATAGAGAGGAACCGGACCCGTTCAAGAAGGGGTAGACCCTCATCTTCGGCGAGCGTCAGTACTCGTGAGTTGAATTCCAGCCAACTCAACTCTCTATTTGTGAGCTGCAAGCTTGGGATTCTCACGCCAGGAGGGTTTCATCGTCAGGTAAATTGCGAGTTAAATGTGTCGTACCAAACGATGAATTGACGAGTGCACGAGCAAAACGCATCAATGACGACGATAGCGAACTCAAATTAGTTCCTAAAAGCCGAATTGCAAAAAAACTCACTATGGTGTCTGTTGTGGGAATCCACTCAAAGTAATTTAGGGCAACCAATAAAAATAGCAGTGAAATCATGGATAAATTTGCTACTAAAGCTCCCAATTCTCCACTCTTAATCCTGGTACTGATTCTCCTAGTAGCGTCGATTTGCTCTTTGCGATAGTGAGCTACCAGCATTTTCGTCTGAAAACGTTCCTGTCTAATGAATATTGAGCTAAATACCGCAAATAACAATACGATCATAAAGCTGGTTGAAATACCAAATGCTGGTGAGAGTGCTGAAATGAATACCACTATCAGAATAACCTGTATGACGTGATTGGCAATGTTCGAACATTCAATTCCCAAAGTGATATTCCAAGTATTGGTCTTCGATTTTCCTTCCTCATTGATGTGCGTGTCGCTAAACACTTCGATTCTGCGAGTCCTCTGCAGATAGATCGCAAGTTTCGAAACTACGCTCAATAACAGAAAAGTAAATAGTAATGAAGCGAAATTGTTGAATTGATTATCTTGACCTAGAATTATTTCGGAGAAGACCTTTGCGATGCCTAGCTCCAGGATCGAGGTTGATGATGCCAATAGCGTAAAAAATAAGAAACGCCTTTTATCTCTCCTTTCTGGAAGTAACTTAATTAGAGCGAGAGCTATTCTTGATGTTAAATACTTCAACGAACTGCAATCTTCGGTGAAGTGGTTAAATACTCTTCGATCGCATTCACTAAACTGATTTCCACTTCATTCAGTTTCTCGTCTCCAATTTTTTCATTCGTCATGAGGTTTTCTAGTGATAGTTTTCGCAGATCAAGAGGAATCGAAGTGGGAGTTACTGTAGGGACGCCTGCTCCTTCGCAGTAATCAATGTATTTAATCCCGTCTCCATGAACCGATTCTTCAAAACCTTTAAATGTTACTAAAGCAACTGGTATTCCATATGATTGACAAACAATGAACACATGCATCGCACTCGTCACAACTGCTTCGTAATGATTGAGGCCTATGAGAAGCTCCTCTATCTGCGCTGAATGCGACCGCAGCACGTTCAGCTCCTCAAAATGCTCAGGCAATTTAATTGGGAGCGCTCTGTGAGAATGGTGACGAATGAACGCTACTTTGCCATTAGTCTCCCCTCGAATTACGGGGTAAATGCGCGAAGTTAACAACGCAGGATCACCAAAAGAATCGACTACGGGCCCGCCCGACTCCGCGAGAAGAGCTGCACTCCTAGGCCCTCGGAGCGAGAAATATTTGGCTTGTGGCTCCAAGGGGTATTCCAGCGAGCTCACCCCAGTACCCACAACAATTGAATTTCGACCAATAAAACGACCAATTGATCCCACGGCAACTATATGGGGCGCCTTTGTTGGTTGATGCAAGGGCTGAAATTCAATCCTGCTCCGTGAATATTTCTGCAACAAGTAAGGGGAGAGCCAATCACCGAAGTTGCCTGGATACGGCTGACTCCACCAAGCCAACTTTATCGAGGTGTCCGAAGGCGATGTGGCATAGTTCAAGAACGATAGCGCTGCTGAAATCATTCGATTCTCTGCTGATGTGGGAATTTTTCCCCGCCTGAAAGCATCGAAAGCCGCGTTGAATTCACCCGTTGCTCCATTCCGAGCAAATTCGAGAATGGATTTGGCTTCTGGTGATACCAAACCGTTATGTGCATCCTGAGTCAGTGCGCCCGTAATACCTGTTTTATCAACTACTCGTCGAGCTTTCTTTCGGAGACCAGCCGGCAAAATTCGATGTATCTTCTTGGCCAGACTTAGTAGTCGCTTTCGAATCCGCTTTTTTAGCGAGCCAGAGGCCCCGGAAAGCTTATGTTGTTCAACCTGATTCTTGAATTCGGCAACTTTCCCACTTGATCCAAACTTGAAGAAGACAGGGCGAGCGCTCTCTAGTTCATCACCGCGATTCGCCACAGTATTCGATGGAATGAGTTGAAAAGTTAGGTTGCTTGCATTTGCTCGCCAACCCTCCTCAAAAAAGTAATCGTCAGTAGCCTTAATTGTAGAATTTTGCTCAAGTGCATAAGCATCTTCAATCATTTTTCTACCTTGACGAGTGTTATTAACTCCCCAGAAACATGGCTCCCAAAACCTTGTGCGGTTTTGATAACCGATGCTAAGCGGTGAACCAAAACTTCTTTGAAAACCGATAATGTCTGCGGTTGAGCGAACAATGAACTCTGGAATTTCTAGTAACTCACAATCTACATCAATCCAAAACACTTTTTTGTCAGGATGCTCGCTACAAACTTTTGCTAAGAATCCAACTTTCTTACGACAGATATCAGCCCAATCTTCTCCCGGCTTTTTCTCCATGACTGTAATCTGATGAAGCACTCCGATTTTGTCGAGGTTCTCTATCAACTTTTTTGCATGAGCCGAGTAGTATTCATCCTCCGTGTAGAACGAACACACAATTACCTGGCTTTGCTCCCGCTCACTCATTTCGAAAAATCTCCTTGGATTGGCGTACCTGCTTCTTCTAAGGAGATTCTGAGGTGACTAGTTTGCTAGCCAAGGAATATGAAGTTAACAACAGGAATCAGCTAGGTGAATTACTCATCACGCGCCTGAGGGCGACGATTTAGCTCCCTCGATGGCCTCTACTGGCGAGAGATTTCCACCCTTCTGCCAGGACTTCAAATATTTGTATGGAAGCAGCGCGCCTCTACGAATCTTCCAATCGCCTTTTTCGGTCGGCCATGAGAGACCAAAATGTAAATGGGGCGATGTTCCGCGCGCTGAACCGGTATCGCCAACTTTTCCAAGAATTTGACCTGCAATTACTGGTACTCCTGGCTCGATTCCGACTGCCACTTCAGATAGGTGCGATCCGTAGTAACGCACGCCATCGCTGCCAATGATCGAGACAAATAATCCGCCACGATCTTGCCCACGATTAGTTTTGCCGCTCCAGCGATCTTTCCGACTGACCTCATCAACTGTCCCATCGATGGGTGCTAAGAAGGCACACCCCTTTTTGGTGATGATGTCGGTTGCCGGGTAATCATGGTGGTACTGGGCATATTTCACCGCGCACTTCTTGCTCTCTTCGATAGGAAAGACTCTCTTCGGTTCGGCAACTGCGCTCTGACCAGAGGCGAGGACGATCGAAAGCGATACCGCGATACCTATATATATAGTGTGGCCAAGCATGGAGCGAGTATTCCCCACTAGTCCGGGAAAATGACGGAAATGACGAAAATGACCAGCTGCCCACCATCTCCACGTTATTTGGGCAGATTCTCAAGGACGAGGCGGATTCCGGCTGACTCTTCATAATTCCGACATATAGGCTCCCTGCCATGTCGAAGCCCATAACTATCACCAATGTTCGAACGATCCTCACTGCGCCAGAGACGATTCCTCTGGTTGTAGTCAAAATTGAAACCTCTGAGCCAGGTCTCTATGGCTTGGGATGTGCAACGTTTACTCAGCGCTACCTAGCTGTCGTAACGGCCGTTGAACAATACTTGGCACCTTATTTAATTGGTAAAGATGTCGCCAATATCGAAGATATTTGGCAGACCTGTCAGGTGAATGCGTACTGGCGCAATGGGCCAATTACCAACAACGCTCTCTCGGGCGTGGATATGGCGCTTTGGGATATTAAAGGCAAAGTTGCCGGGATGCCGGTCTACGACCTACTTGGTGGAAAAGCTCGCACTGCAGCTGCGGTCTACCGCCATGCTGATGGCAAGTCGTTAACAGAGGTTGAAGATAATGTCCGCAAATACATGGAGCAGGGTCTGCTTTATGTTCGCTGCCAATGGGGCGGTTATGGCGGTCGAATTGATCAACTTAAATTGCCGGATAACGCTCCGGAAGGAACATATTTCGATCCACTTGGGTATACGCGTAATACAGTCAAGCTTTTTGAGCATATTCGAAGCTCTGTCGGCGATGAAATAGAGCTCGTCCATGATGTTCATGAACGACTGGCCCCCATTGAAGCAATTCGGCTTTCGAAAAATCTTGAGCCCTATCGCCTCTTCTTCTTGGAAGATGCGCTCTCACCTGAAGCAGTTGACTGGTTCCACATTATGCGCCAACAGAGTTCAACGCCGATAGCAATGGGAGAGCTCTTTACTCATCCGCAAGAATGGTTACCACTAATTCAAAATCGTCTAATTGATTTCATCCGCTGCCATATCAGCACGATCGGTGGTATCACTCCCGCTAAGAAACTTGCTCATTTATGTGAAGCGTTTGGTATTCGAACTGCCTGGCATGGACCAGGAGATGTCTCCCCAATCGGTCATGCAGCAAACCTCCATATTGATTTGAGTTCCTATAACTTTGGTGTCCAAGAGTGGTGGGGTCCATCAGATCTCATTAAGGAAGTCTTCCCGGGAACTCCAGAGCTTCGCGGGGGCTATCTCTATGCCAACGAGAAACCAGGACTTGGTATCGATATCGATGAGAAGCTCGCTGCGAAATATCCCCCAGATAACACGAATGCAATCAGGCCTGCGAATTGGACGACAGCGCGCACGCCCGATGGTGGATCGTGGCGGCCATAAATACATAAGTACGCAAGTTGTAACTGGAGTATCCGCGGGCGCTTATTACTCTTACGACAGTAGTAAACGCTCGAACTCCGGTAACCTTGCCCCATTCCCAGTAATGGGGCGGTAGCTCAGTTGGTTAGAGCCCCGGACTCATAATCCGGTCGTCGTCGGTTCGAGCCCGACCCGCCCCACGTTCTTACTAAGTTGTTCACAAGTTGTTACTAAGTTGTTACTAATGGGTAGTTTTCACGAAAATCGACAGTGGCATGTCCTCACGTTGTAGGACGCTGACCTGCACCGTAAGTTTCGGCGCTCGCCTTGAAATTTGATAACAATTTGATAACAAAATCAATAAAAGTTTTTTTCCGAAGTGGCATGTACTCACGTTGTAGGACGATGACATGACAGTAAGTTTCGGCGCTCGCCTTGAAATTTGATAACAATTTAATAACAAAATCAATAAAAGTTTTCCCCGAAAAATCCTAGTTTGGGGGTTGCTCTGTGAGTAATCTACTGCGCACATCCCCACCCCATGTTCAGCAATTGGTGTCCTGATGGCCACCTGAAAGGACCAAAATGCAACTAACTCGTAATCGGTTTGGCAAAACTCGCAAGGCTCTTGCCACCAGCGTTATCGCTGCACTTCTCGTGAGCGGAATTGGAGCTTCATCTGCACGCGCTGATGCAGCTACTGACGCGGCAATTGCAGATGTTAAAACCTCTGTTACGACAGTAAATGACAATGTCAAGCTTCTTGCTGCACAGGTAACCACCCTTCAGGCGGCTGTAGCTACTTTGATTGACTCATTTGGTGATCAACTCAATGAGATCCTCGCAACTCAAGCAACTCTGATTGCTACTCTCGCGAAGATCCAAGCGCAAATCACAGCTATGCAAAAAGCATCAGCGAAAAAGAAGTAGCCATGTCTCAAAATCACGAAAGGACCGAAATGCAACTAACTCGTAATCGGTTTGGCCTCAGCCGCAAAGCTGTTGCCACCGGCATCGCCGCTGCATTGTTGATTAGCGGAGTAGGCGCAATCTCTGCACAGGCTGCTAGCAAGAAGCCTGCAAAGAAGCCTGCTGCTGCTAAAGAAATTTATGATTTCTACACGCCGAAGTGCCCTAAGAATGCAACGACGCTCAAAATCGCAACTCCAATCATCTTGGAAGTTGGCGGACAAGCTGAGCAGAAGATTGCTGATGACTTCATGAAGGCTTGCCCAAATGTGAAGGTTGAGTTCATCGCGATTCCTTCAAACGACTTGCCACAGAAGCTCACCACAATGGCAATCGGTGGAAACATGCCAGATATGTACGTCCACTTCACATCATTCACTGGTAAAGCACTTCAGATGCGCGTATTTGAAGATTTGATTCCACTCCTTGGCAAGGATTACGTCAGCGGTTGGGATCCAATGTTCTTCGAAGAGTCCGTCATCAACGGCAAAATGATCTTCGCTCCATGGGTCGGAATTCCAACGGGAATCCTCTACCGTAAGGATCTCTGGGCTGCTGCAGGAAACCCTGCATTCCCTAAGACCTGGGATGAGTTCCTCGCTGTAGCAAAGAAGCTCACTGTTGACACCGATAAAGATGGCAAGATCGATCAATATGGTTGGGCAATCGTTGGTACTCCAAACGGTTCCGGCCAAGGTCGCTTCTCGCAGGTCGTTCGTAACAGCGGTGGCTACAACTACCGTGAGACTGCCGCTGGTAAGTGGGAGTCAGGCGCAATGACCAAGGGCTACCTCGATGCTCTTACCTTGTACCAAAATGCAGTCAAGGAAGGCGTTGTTCCTCCGGGATACACCACTACTGGCTACCCAGAGGCGAGCGCACAGGTCGCTAACGGTAAGGGCGTCATGATGGTTACCGGTCCACACTCACTTGGTATCGTCATGAAGACCAACCCATCACTTGCTGGCAAGCTAGCTGGTTTCCCAATGCCAACAAACAATGGTGCCAAGCCTGTAACAACCCTTGGAAACCTTGGATACGCAATCTCTAAGTCAGGCAAGAACAAGCCACTTAGCGTTGAGTACATCAAGTTCCAACTCTCCACCAAGTATCAACTTCTGTACAACGAAGTTGAGTGGCGCCTACCTTCACGCTTAAAGGCTCAGAAGGATAAGCAAGTCACTGGTGGTATGGCCGAAGGCTTCGTTGCAGCGCTCAAGGGCGGTCTATGGACCGAACCAACTGCGGGCTTCAACGGCAGCATCGTGAAGGTTGATTACGAGGCATACTCGGAAGCCTTCCAAGGCAAGAAGACTCCAGAACAAATTCAGAAAGAAGCAGACGCGAAGATCAAGAAGATCATCGCCGACAATTCCTGATCTGAATCTAGATAAAGTAGAAAACTATAGGGTGAAGAATCTTCACCCTATAGTTTTATCTTCATACAAATCTTTGAACTAAGGGGAATGATGAAGTCAGCTTTTGCCAAACGTGAGTCGCGGTCTGGAATGATTTTTGCCGGTCCAGCAGCGCTCTTTATGTTTGCATTGGTCATCTATCCGATGGCTTACGGAATGTTCATCAGCACACAGAAGACCAACCTCATCGATGAGTGGGAGTTTGTTGGCGCCAAGTATTACCTCCAGCTGATTTCTGATTCCGAGTTTTACCAGACTCTCAGCACGACAACGGCCTTCGCGGCTTGTGTGGTTATTGGCAATATGGTGCTGGGCCTACTCCTTGCAGTTATTGTCAATCAGAAGATTCCGCTAGTAAATTTCTTCAAAGTCATCCTCATGCTCCCCTGGTTATTCCCTGAGGTCGTTGTAGGACTCATTTGGAAATGGATCTTCAGCCCGCTCTTTGGGCTTCTCAATCATTTCCTCTTCACCTTTAACCTAATCGAGACCGAGACCGATGTGCTCGGCAAAGAGACTACGGCCTTCATAGGCGTGGTCTTCGTTTGTATCTGGAAGGGCTACCCCATCGTCATGTTGATGATGATGGCTGGTATGAAAAACATCCCTCAAGAGCGATACGAAGCGGCGGCAATCGATGGCGCCAACCAGTGGCAACAATTCCGCCACATTACTCTCCCTGGCCTCAAACCAATCATTCTCGTCGCCATCATTTTGGAGACTGCATGGTGGTTCAAACACTTCACCATCATCTGGTTGATGACTGCTGGTGGTCCAGCAGGTAGAACCGAAGTAGTCAGCCTTGAGATTTATCTGCAGGCTTTCACCAACTTCAACTTCGGCAGAGCCGCTGCCGAATCGGTCATTATTCTTGCAATTCTTATGATTGTAAGTCTCTTCTACGCAAGGGCGCTCCGTGATGAATCAGAGTAAACAAAAGACAGCTTTCATGAGCAACAAAAAGAACAGTCGGATTGTGACGAGGTTTGCCTCGTACACAGTCCTGACCATCATGACAGCCCTAATCTTCATTCCGATATTTTGGATTATCTCGACTTCGCTCAAGAGCGAGGATGCAATTTGGGATACCCCAATTGAAATCATTCCTTCAGAGCCAACGCTCTATAACTTCAAGAATCTTTGGTCGACCCACCCATTCCTGCAATACCTTGAGAATTCTCTCATCGTCGTCTGTAGTGCAACCCTTATCTCAGTCTGCATCTCGACATTCGCAGGGTATGGAATCTCGCGCTTTAACTTCCGTGGTCGCAGCACCTACATGGCATTCTTACTCGCCACTCAACTATTCCCCTCCATCATGTTGTTGATCCCCTACTACAAGATCTTCATGACATTCGGATTAATCGACAACATCTCGGCGTTGATTATCACCTACGTCTCCTTCACCATTCCTTTCTGTACCTGGATGATGCGTGGCTATTTTGCGGGAATCTCGAAGGACCTTGACCAGGCAGCGGCTATCGATGGTGCCGGACGCATTAAGGTCTTCACCTCCGTAATTCTGCCTATCGCATGGCCAGGAGTTGCAGCTACTGCAATCTATGCCTTCATTGCGGGCTGGAATGAGTACCTCTTCGCCCTTTCCTTTATCAATACCGATACAAAGAAGACGGTCTCACTCGGAATTGGTCAGTTAATCGGCGAATACAACATTCTTTGGGGCGAGGTAATGGCAGGTGCGCTCTATGCGCTCGTACCAATGGTGATCATCTTCATCTTCTTCAACCGCTATATGGTCAGCGGACTAAGTGCAGGAGCTGTAAAAGAGTAGTAATCCCAACTAGAGAATGGATGCGTGAGCTCAAGCCATGAAAATCACCGGTTATAAATTATTTCCTGCCCCACCTCGTGAACTATTCCTCAAGATCGAGACCGACGAAGGAATCGTCGGTTGGGGTGAGCCGGTACTTGAAGGTAAGACCGATACCGCGGCAACCTGCGTAGTCGAGTTGATGGAGTATTTGGTTGGTAAGGATCCCCTTCAGATCGAACGCCACTGGCAGCGCATGCTCAAGGGCGGCTTCTACCGTGGTGGCGCTATCGCCTTCTCTGCAATCTCAGGTATCGATCAAGCGCTCTGGGACATTCTTGGTAAAAGCCTCGGGGTTCCCGTCCACCAACTACTTGGTGGCGCTGTGCGCGACCGAGTACGTATCTATGGTCACCTAAACACAAAGACTCCACACCAGGCGCAGACCCAAATCTCACTCAAGCAGGAGATCGAAGAGCTCCGTGAAATCACTCAACTTCAGATGGATCGTGGATTAACTGCCTTCAAGTTCTGCCCATCTGATGCGCTCGAGCCAATCGACAACTTGAAAGAAGTGAACAAGATTGTTGCTCGCGTTGCAGCGGTACGTGAACATATCGGTGATGAACGCGATCTCATGCTCGATTTCCACGGTCGCTTCAGCCTTGCCAACACCCGCAGACTTCTACCTCTTCTTGAACCATTTAATCTCTTGTTCGTTGAAGAGCCAGTGCTCCCTGAGTACACCAAGCACTTCCAGTTAATTGTGGAGTCCACCCCGATTCCAATCGCTACCGGCGAGCGACTCTTCCTCCGCACCGACTTCCAAGATGTCTTGCGGACAGGGCTTGCTGTCGCACAGCCAGATATCAGCCATGCAGGCGGTATCTCAGAGCTACGCAGAATTGCTGCGATGGCTGAGACCTACAACGTCTTCATGGCCCCACATAGCCCGCTCGGTCCGATCAACTTGGCTGCGAGCTTGCAGTTGGACTTTGCAACGCCTAACTTCCTTATCCAAGAGCAAGTTCTTGGTTTGGGTAATCCAGGTACCGAAGCCAATACCCACAAGTTCGTCGATTATGGCGACTTCAAGGTTAAAGATGGCTACGTTGAATTGATGACCAAGCCAGGCTTGGGTATTGAGGTCGATGAAGAAGCTGTTGCCTTCGTCGCCGCAAACACAAAACCATGGCGCGCACCAGAGTGGACCAGCAGGGATGGCGCTCTAGCAGAGTGGTAAAACTTATTTAACCACTGGCAGATTAATCGCCGATGGGTATTGTGAGTTGCAGTAAAGAGTATTCTCCGCGACGACGGTGTGCGTATGTTTTCCAATCGCCTCACCAGTATTGGGATTAACATCTAGTCGCGGAAAATTACTGCTTGAAATATCGACCCGAATGCGATGTCCGGCTTTAAAGAGGTTACTCGTCGGGGCAATCTTGATATGAATCGGATAGACCTTCCCGGGCTCTAGCAACTCTTCGCGCTCCCAACTATTCCGATAGCGCACGCGCATGATGGAATCAACAATGTTCATCGCATAACCATCTGGATAATCCGGATTTGGCGGGGCGAGATCGATAAGTTTTACTGTGAAATCGGTATCGAGCGCACTTGAACTCACCCAGAGATCTGCGGTAATCACGCCAGTCACCTCAATATCCTCCGTGAGCGGCGCGCTTTCGAAGACTAAAACATCTGGTCGATTTGCAAGCGCTGGGTAAGGCGATTGACTTCCGAAAATATGTGAGCTCTCTCGCTGATCCATGGGGCCAATCCCCACGACATGGCGAAGTTTGAGAACTGGCGAGAGAAAACGTGCCCACATATCATCGAGATTCCCGCTGTCCTCTGGCATCTCCATTAATCCACATAAGCTGCCACCAACGGTTGGAACGGGCTTTGTTGGATCGAAGTGATAGGTAAGTGACCCTTCTGCCTTGTTGGATGGTTCTGCTGCTAATCCACCATCAGAGTGCAGGTAAAGCTTGGTCAGTTCACTTCGCTCAAGTGGCCATGACTTCTCATTGCGCCACCTGCCGCCATGGAAGTACTTTCCCTCGCTGGTCTTATGGCCATCACCACCACCCATGACAAATATCTGCACGGAAGGCTCATCTTTTTCTGGAGAAAGACCCTTGAGATGGTGATCGAAGTAGCGAAGTTGCTCTTCGAAATAGTGCGCCACTCCCCAGACGCAGGAAGGTCCGAAGTCGACATCACCGGTAAAGGTGGAGTCGCCACGCATACCCACGTGATTCCATGGCCCCATCACTAAACGTTGCGGGGATCCATTCTTCTTCGCCATCGCACTGTAGTAATCAGTCATGGCAGTTGCATACGGGTCGAACCACCCTCCAGAGTAGAAACCTGGAATGTCGGAATGTTCTGGATAGAAGGCCTCGAAGTTATTGCACTTCTGCGCCCAGTACTCGTCGTACTCACCTCGCGTGTAGTAATCCATCAAGACTTGTTCGAGTCTTGGCACGACAGCAAGTGGGGTCTTGCCTGGTTGCCACGGCGTTTGCATAACCAGCTTGCGCATATCGCGCAGGCCATCCCACACAATTTTTTGCGCGGCTGGATTATCTTTGATCTCTAACTCATCTTGGGCATGAACAAAGAGCGCCCAAAACATATGAAGCTGCATCGCGCCACCTTCGCGAGCCTGGTGAAAAAAATTATTGGTTGGCGTGACATCTGGCCAGATTGCCGTGAGATGCGGCGGACGCTCCAGTGCAGCTGCTACTTGAGTCACAGCTGCAAATGAACTACCAACCATTCCGATTTTTCCGTTAGACCAATCGCGACTGGCAATCCATTCAATGGTGTCATAACCATCGATTCCTTCGTGTGGATTAACGGTATGAAAATATTGACCAATGCCTTGCGATTTGTATCGCCCACGGAGGTCTTGCAACACCACTGCATATCCACGGGTTGCGAAGTACTCTCCGATCTCGATATAGCGCAGATCGCTCTTGTTATACGGAGTGCGACATAAAATCGTGGGAAATGGACCGGGCAACCCTTCGCCATTCTCAGCAGGGCGGTAAATATCACCAGCTAGCCCAACGCCATCACGCATTGGTACCAGAACGTTCTTGGCAACGACGATTGGAGTTGGTTTGATCGTCAACCTTAGGTTTTCACTCATCTCGATTCCACCTCTCGCCAATTTTTGTGCTTACAGACCGCCTCCACAATGCTACTCGCATGTTGGACGCGAACCCGAGATTTCCCTTCCATGCACAAGAGAGCGCTTGCGCATCAACGTAGACCACGAACCCTTGGGAGAGATCGGCTTAGAAAGCCTAAAAAATGCGTTCACAATAACTTCAGAAACTTATTACACACCATACGCTCGCTATTCAAACATTGTTTACCTTGGCAGAGTGTCATAGTGCCAAACGAGAGGATGTCATGAAAAGATTTGTCATCAAAGGCACGGTACTCACTTCTGCAATCACAATTTTAATCGGCGGCTTGCTCCAGCCCGCTGGTGCACAGAACAAAGTCACAATAGAACCAAAAACTCCAGTTACGTTAACACTTCTTCACAATAATGATGGCGAGTCTTCGCTGCTTGCGGATGCTCTTTACACAACTGACGCAGGCAAGTTGCCTGTCGGCGGAGCTGCAGCTTTTGCGGCAGTTATGAAGCGAGAAATTTCTGAAGCAAGAGCGCTAGGGAATGCGGTGCTTTCCGTTTACGCAGGAGATTCATTTCTCGCGAGCAAAAACATTATCTGCAGTGAGCCTGCAATAACCAATTCAACAAAACCCGTTCTTGATGCGATAGCGCAGGCAAAGATGCCCTACGACGTACACGTTCTTGGCAACCATGAATTTGATTACGGCACTTCTTTTTTAGCTCGATACGTAAAATCATTTCAAGCTAACGGGAAACGAAACTATCCTTTCCTCGCGGGAAACCTTGATTTTTCCTCCAATTCGGAATTGAAAGGATTGTATGGAAAACAAACTCTTGTCAAAGGTAATATCAGAAATGGCAAGGCTCTTGGGGCTTCTTATATTCACGTTGATCCGGTGACAAAGCATCGATTCGGGGTCGTCTCGGCGGTCACTTGGACCCTACGCACAATTTCCAGTCCAGGAACAGTCAAGTTAACTTCAAATGATTTGCAAACCACAGCCAAGGTTGTGCAGGGCCAAATTGATGGGCTTCTCAAACAGGGCGTAAACAAGATTATCTTGGTGAGCCACCTCCAGGCTGCTTCAAATGATCGTGAATTAGTTGACCTATTAAAGGGCGTTGACGTGGCAGTTGCTGGTGGTGGCGATGAATTACTGCAAGCGGCTAGCACTCCAAATTCAATCGAACTCATCCCAGGCGAATCCGCCCCCGTTGGTCCGTACCCGACATCACTTGTGGACGCCGAGGGCAAATTTGTTCCACTAGTTACAACTAGCGGCAACTATAAATACCTCGGGCGCCTAGATGTTAATTTTGACGCGGCAGGAAATTTTGCAGGTTTCGATACGCTCTATTCCTATCCCCGACGCGTGATACCTGACGGGGAAATTGCCGTGGCACTCAAAATCAAAGACACCGTAAAGCCAGCCACTGACATCGTAAATCTGGTAGAAAAACCGCTCAACGAGTGTCTTGCAAAGTTTTCAACACCTTTTGCGAATAGTGAAATCGTGTTTAATACCGATCGAGGAAGTGCCACAGTGCTTGGTGTACGCACCTCGGAAACCAATGGTGGCAATCTCGTCGCTGACGCTTTTGCATTCGGGTACGCAAATCGACACGAAAAGGCTGGGCTACCTAAGCCGTCAGTGGCAACTCCAATGATTGCAATTCAAAACGGTGGTGGCATTCGCCAAAACCCTGCCATCACACTTCCTGTTGATGGGAAGGCAGGAAATATAAGTCGAGGGAATACCTTCGACCTATTGCCTTTTAGTAACACCTTGGTTGCGGTGGTGGATGTGACTCCGGCAAATCTAAAGTCGATTTTTGAACGCTCCTGCTCCGTTTCGACTGCCGGTGGTGGACAATTCCTGCAGGTCTCAGGAATCAAGGTGGTGTGCTTGCGTGCAGGCACTGCCCAGGTCGTTTCCAACCCCGCCGCAGGTGCGTCCACGGGATCCATTACTGGTGAGGGCACGAGAGTGAATTCCCTAATTTTGGCTGACGGTCGAAAAATTATCACGGATGGAGCTTTAGTTCCCGGTGCACCATCAGTGACCATCGTAACCAACAACTTCACGGCGGATGGTGGCGACAACTATCCAACGTTGGCTGCACTGAAAAAATATGCCTTTGGGATTTCTTACGAGGAGGCTCTCTTTGAGTACCTCTCAGCTTTCCCCAAAGGATTGAGCGGCTTGCCAACAATTGCTGCCTCTGATGCCCGTTACACAAAGCTGACGGGTGAAGGCAGAATCATCTGGCAGTAATAGTTCCTGACCGAATCGAAGCGAGACGTCTAGTTAGAGACGTCTCGCTTCAGAAATAGCGTGGTCGCAATACCACCAAAAATGGTCAAATAAATCGCGGTGCCGACTAGAGCATAGGTGTAGCTGATGTCGGAATTAGAGCTCTCGGCAATCAGGCTCATTAGCTGCCCAGGGAGCCACTTATCGAGCCCATCGACCGTGAACGAGAGAATGCCTTCCAGGATGAGGATCCAAGCAAGAGAGATAGCAATCGACGATATAGGTGAGCGCAAGATAATGCCTACTGCCATTCCCACAGTGCCGTAGGCAATCGCGGAGAGATAAACGTTTCCTAAGTTTGAGTAGAACAACTCAAAAGATTCACTGGTAAACCAAGCGTCGGTATTGACGTTCTTTGTTCCTGCGAGTGCGAGTGAGATACCGATGCTTCCGATTGCACTAACCAGAACTGTGAGTAGAGCGAAGCTACACATGGACAGGTGTTTGCCTGCTAGAAGTACAAGTCGTTTTGGTTGGCGGACAAGCAGATTGCGCAGCGTTCCATTGGTGTATTCGAGCGCGGTTTGTGCAGCAAAGACTGAAAGTGCAATCGTTCCGAGTAAGCCAGCGAAGTTCGTAAAACCCAAGTACAGACCGCTAGGCAGCGCCAACGTATCTCGAGTGATGATACGTCCACGTGGGCCATTGCCACCTTCACCATCAAGGAGTATGAAGAGAAGTGAGGTAATCAGAACGCTCAAGCCAAAAACTATTCCTAACGTGCCAGCAAAGAGCGTCGGCCGGCGAAGTTTGCGCCACTCTGAGCGGAAGACGCGAATCATTTCTCTCCCCCTGTGATCTCAAAGAAGCTCTCTTCCAAAGTGGGGCGAGTTACTTGCAAGAGGGTAAGGACAATCCCCTTATCAAAGGCAGCCTTATTTAACTCTCCGGCAAAACTCTCTGGCGCCATGATGACTAATTGATCGCCAATAATCTCCCCTGGAAAACCTGCTGCAAAAGCAAGCTCCTGCACACTCTTGAGATCTGATGCGTTACTGCCGCGCACCGCAAGGCGCGGCTTATGTGCCGCAAGAAGATCTTTGGTGGCGCCTTGAAAAAGCACCTTTCCGTGATCAACAACGACAAGGTGATCGGCAATGACCTCTAACTCGCTCAAGATGTGCGACGAGACGAAGATGGAGATTCCTGAATCAGCAAGTGATCGAAGCAAATTTCGCACTTCGTGAATGCCTGCAGGATCAAGACCATTGACCGGTTCATCAAGAATCAAGACCTTCGGCTGCGGCAATAGCGCTGCAGCAATTCCGAGCCGTTGTTTCATGCCGAGTGAATAGGTTTTGAATTTCGAGGTGGCACGATCTGCAAGGCCGACTAATTCCAGGAGTTCCTCCACTCGCTCATAGGGAAAGTCGCCCAGCCGCGCGAGCACCCGTAGATTCTCTCGCCCGGAGAGCGCAGGATAGAAGGCAGGCCCTTCGATCATCGCGCCTACAAAAGGCAGATATGTTTCAGGTTCAGAGATCGGGTGTTCTAATATTCGAGCGCTACCCGCTGAGGGTTTAACCAATCCCAAGAGCATACGAATCGTTGTGGTCTTTCCGGCACCATTTGGGCCAACAAAGCCCGTAATAGCCCCTGCAGGGATATCAAAGGTCACATGATCTACCGCGACTAAATCGCCATACTTTTTCGTTAGATTCTCAGCTGAGATAACTGCTCTCACGAACCCAATCTATCTCACTTCTTATGATTTCAACAATCGGAAGAATCTGCAGTAATTCACGGTCAGCCTCTGATTTAATAATCGTGTGGAATCGCTCTTTGACACAGTTGCTGGGCTGCCACTTCACCCATTAATCGTTCACTTCGCGGTCGTACTTTTGCCCCTGGCTGTAATTGGTGTGCTTGCTGCCATCTGGATACCAAGAACTGGTAAGCGCTATTTAACCCTGAGCGGCATTGGCGTCCTCCTCGGAACGCTTGCAACTTTCATCGCTAGACAATCTGGCGAGGCCCTTGCTGAGCGGGTTGGATTGCCGCAGCGACATTCCGATCTCGGCACTTATCTTTTTTTTTCCGCACTCATTTTCTTGCTCGTCACTTCATTGCTCATTCGGCATTGGAAGAAAACCCAAAACGAAAAAGTGAATCCCCTTGGAGTTATAGCTACCGTTGTTGGCTTAATCGTCATCGGACTATCGATACTTACTGGCCATACTGGAGCTGAGGCAGTATGGAAATCACGGATTGCAGGTGGGCAAGAAGTCTCCTCCGGGACAGCAGCGGGGACAATTTCGATGAGTGAAGTTGCATTGCATAATTCTCCGGAGGATTGTTGGAGCGCTGTTAATGGCAAGGTGTATGACCTCACGCAATGGATAGATAAGCATCCAGGAGGTGCAGTCGTGATCAAGGCGCTCTGCGGCCAGGATGGCACTGCTGGATTCACCTCAGAGCATGGTGGCAAAGAAAAACCAGAACAACAATTGGCCAGCTACTTGATTGGCAACTTAAATAGCGGGTAACCGCAGATCTGCTCAATCAGTCGAAAACTTGACTAGCACCTTCGCCGAATTTTTAGCATCTTTTGCCATCTCAAACGCTTGAAGAACTTCAGTGAAACCAAATGTGTGACTAATACACTTTTCTAAAGCCGGAGATTCTTGTAAAAGTGTTAGCGCCTGTTCCATCTCTTCATTGAATCGGAATGCGCCGTTCACTCGTAACTCTTTGGTCACTATCGCGCCAAAATCGATTGGGTGCGCCCCAGAACCCAACATTCCGACCTGGACAATCACGCCACCACGTTGTGCGGCAGCAATCGCACTATTTACTGCACGCGCGCTACCACTACATTCAAGTACAACGTCAAATGAATTCTCTGGAAGCGATTCAACCCCAACGTTAATCGTCGAATCAGCTCCAACTAGTCGAGCGCGCTCTAGCGCTTCATCAAAGAGATCAGTCGCAGTGATGCTTTCGGCGCCAGCGCTACGTGCCGCAACAATTGAGAGTAAGCCAATTGGTCCAGAGCCTGACACCAAAACTTTTTTTCCACTGAGGTTGCCAGTAAGATTCACACCATGTAGCGCTACAGCAAGTGGCTCGGCAAGCGCACCGATAGACGGGGTGACGCCCTCCGGCAGTAACTTAACCATCGTTCGTTTCACATTGATGAATTGCGCCATTCCGCCTTGTGTATGTGGAGTGGTGGCAGCGCTGCCCATGTATCTGACTCCATGCCACAAGTGCGGTCGATCTTCTAAGCCTGCAATTGCCCTTCCTGATTGAGCGGGAAAGATTGAAACAGCTGATCCGACGGAGAACTCGCCCAGTGGATCGACATCGATGTGCCCGGAAATCTCATGGCCTGGTATCAAAGGTTCATTGATAGCAAAGCTGCCATTGGCACCTTCGAAGTAATAATGTAAATCAGAGCCACAAATTCCAACGTATGCGACCTTTACTCGAATCTCATCAGCGCCAGGCGCCTCCAGCGGCATCTCAATTATTGCGCCATTGCACTTCCCGTGAATCACAAATGCCTGATGTGTGCCAATGGCTAGCTCCTGATTCAAGGTCATGCGGCAAGGGTATACCGCCCTCGTCCAGTGTGAAAGAATCTCTCTGTTATCAATAATTCCAAAATTTGGAGGTGCTACTTATGACTTCGAGGATCGAAAAAGTAGATGTAATTGTCTGTAGCCCAAGTCGGAATTTTGTCACCATCAAAGTAACCACTAGCGATGGCTTAGTCGGTTGGGGCGATGCAACACTCAATGGACGTGAGCTGGCCGTTGCCTCGTATCTACAAGATCACGTAGCCCCGCTCTTAATTGGGCTCGACCCTGATCGCATCGAAGATATTTGGCAATTTCTCTATCGCGGCGTTTACTGGCGTCGTGGCCCGGTGACCATGGCGGCAATAGGTGGAGTGGACTTAGCGCTCTGGGATGTCAAAGGTAAATCTGTTAATCGCCCCGTCTATCAATTACTAGGCGGCGCAGTCCGCGAAAAGATTCTGACCTACACCCACACCGTTGGCTGGGATATACCTGCGCTCAAAGATGCCCTCGATGTGAACTTAGCTCGAGGCTTCAAGGCGCTTCGCGTTCAAAGTGGAGTTCCAGGTTTAGATTCGGTTTATGGCGTCACGCAGGGAGTTGGAGGTTATGAACCAGCAACACGTGGTGCGTATCCAAAACTTGAAATGTGGGACTCCGGAAAATATCTACGGCACGTACCAAAAGTAATCGAAGCCGCACGTGAGCACGTAGGACCAGATATCGAACTGTTGCATGATGCCCATCATCGCCTCACTCCGATTCAAGCAGCACAACTTGGTAAATCACTTGAACCCTTTGGATTATTCTGGCTCGAAGATGTCACTCCTGGAGAGAATCAGGAGGCGTTAAAGCTGATTCGAGAACACTCCACAATTCCACTGGCAATTGGTGAAGTATTTAACACAATTTGGGATTTTAAAGATCTCATCATCAATCAACAGCTCGACTATGTCCGTTGTTCGGTGATGCATGCAGGTGGAATCTCGCATGCGCGAAGAATTTTCGATCTTGCCGCTCTCTATGGAATCAAGTTCGGCCCACATGGACCCTCTGACATTTCACCAATCACCATGTCCGCCTCTTTGCACGTCGATCTCTCCACGCCAAATCTGGGAATCCAAGAATTCATGGGTTACGACCCACTCGTAAGTGAGGTCTTCCACTCCAGCTACACATTGAAAGATGGATACCTTCATCCCGGAGATAACCCAGGTTTAGGCGTGGAATTTGATGAGAAAGCTGCTGCGAAATTCCCCTATGCTCCGGCCTACCTGCCATATGCGAGATCACTCGATGGCACAGTCACAGATTGGTGACAAACATGGTGAGGTTAACCAAGGAAAGTGCACCTGGCTCTGCCACAATTTTAAGTAAGGCGCCAAAGCTTGGAATAGTTCACATTGGTTTGGGGAATTTCCATCGCGCGCATTTTGCAGTCCATACCGCGCAAGCTGTGGCCCACTCTGGCGGCGACTGGGGAATTTATGGTTATTCACTGCGCAGTTCGACAGCAGCACACGAACTAGCAGCGCAAGATTTCCTCTACTCAGTTGTTGATATTCATCCAGATTCAGAACGAACCCTTATTCCGGGCATCCATGTCGGCGCCTCTGGTGGACCGGGCGCGCTCGAGGAGGTCATGGCTTTTCTCGTCAATGAGCACACTCGAATCATCTCGCTCACAATTACCGAATCTGGCTACTGCTATTCAACCGAGACTGGTGGTCTCGATCAACGACGTAGCGAAATCATCCACGATCTCGACGATCTCACCACGCCGCACTCTGTGATCGGATTACTTGCTAAGGCGTTACTAGCACGTGCACAAACACATCGAGGGGCAGTCACGATTGTTAGTTGCGATAATCTGACATCAAATGGTGCGACCACAAAGAGAGTGCTCCTAGAATTCGCCGCCCAACTCCCACCTCCAGATGCACTGCTGCTCGCGCAGTACATCAATGAGGCAACATCATTTCCGAATTCGATGGTTGACCGAATTGTTCCCAGTACCGAGGAACGGCACCGGTTATTAGTTCAAGAGCGAATTGGCGTCCGTGATGAAATACCCGTGCCAGCAGAGAAGTTCTCGATGTGGGTGCTTGAGGATGACTTCATCGCTGGTCGCCCAGCGTGGGAACATGCCGGGGTCTTATTCAGTAGCGAAGTCGACAGATTTGAAACGATGAAGCTGCGCCTGCTTAATGGTTCCCATTCCCTACTGTCTTACGTGGGAGCGTTGGCAGGAAAAGAAACGGTGCCGCAGGCGCGATTTACTCCGTACATCGAGAGCGCCGTGCGCGCCTTTATGAAAAACGAGATGCTCCCTACCTTTTCGATGCCAAGCCAAGTTGATGCTGATCACTACATAGAAGAGCTTTTTTCGCGATGGTCTAACACCGTACTTTCAGATACAACAGCGCGGATTGGTTCTGATGGTTCGATAAAACTTCCACCGCGGATCACCCAAACAAGCCTCTTTCATGGCAAGGCAGGAAATACCACTCCATTGACGGCGCTCATTCTCGCTGCTTGGTTAGCGTGCGTCGCGCCACCGCAAGGATTTGATCCTGGACCCATTGCCCGCGCGATGAAAGATCCGGCGCTGGAATACTTAGCAGGGCTCAGCGCGAAAGCAGAAAAACCAGCATACATTGTGGAACAGCTCTTCAGTGAAGGGCGGATATTCACAAAAGAATTAAACGCTCTCACTCGATTAAAGACAGATGTCACGCACTTCTTCGAAAAAATCCAAAGCGATGGCGTTGAATCAGCAACAGAGGATGCGCTCAGCCAAATTACAAGGCGCTAACCACTTACCGCTTTGCGTATCCTGAAGGACACTTCGGTGTGGTTCCGGAGACTTTCTTCACCACTTTGCCCTTCACACAGGTGATGGAAATTCGCTTTGCTGGCTTTGTGGGTTGCGCAGACTGGGCAGCTGAAGGTTTTGTCGGCTCTGCCGTTTGCGCAGGTTGCGCCGGCGCAGCTGGAGAACCCTGACTTAATTTAATTTTCAACGTTGGCGAGGAGAAGGTGAATCCGCGAGCTTTCAAACGAAGCCAGCCACCCTCTTCTTTTACGCTTTCAGTAGCTAGCGTGGTTTCGCCGCCTTCACTATTGACCACTGAAACGGTCGCGTATAAGGGCCCAGCGCCTTCAAACCCATAAATGCATCGGGCAATCTTTGAGCTCATGACGAGGTCATACGATCCTTGAAAGGTTGAGCTATCTGGATTCAGATGCAGGCCTGCCACTTTGTAATTTAAGAATCCATCGCTGTATTTCGGCGGTCCCGCTGCATAGGTCAGCGCATTGGTTGTTACCAAACCTATTAAGGAACTCACCGAATCGGTGCCAAGAATCGCGCCCACAACTTGGCTAGCTTCAGGCACACATTTTGCAGCGCTCGCGCCAAGACCAGTGAGATCGCTGATGGATTTCGTACCTGAAGTCAGCGGGTTGGTTGCTCCGCCCAGTCCGCCCAGTCCGCCCGCAGCACCGCCGAGGACTGACGAAATACTTCCCAATGGATTACCCACGCCTAAGGTATCCGCTGCAGAACTTGCTACAGACTCGAGGCCTAAAGATCTAAACGACCAGACTTCATCAAGGACTGTTGCCTTCTTATTAAAGAATTTCTCAAAGAAGAGAAATTGCTCTAACGACGTATCTTGCGACGAATCGTATTTAATTCCGCCACCATCTTGCAGTGGAGTCTTTCCTGGAATTACCTCTGTGTTTGCCGTGCCTTTCACTCCAGGTACAACAACTGGTTTACCTGAGACGGTGAGCGTGTTTTGTCGCTGATCAAGTTGTGTGATGGAAACTGTTGGCTCAGCCAATCTGCCATGCAACCACGAGGTCAAGTAATTTCCGATATGCAGTTTGAGTGTCACAGTCGAATCTGCAGGGAATGCCTTCTCGCGACCACACTCTCCGGATTTCACCCACAGGCAATTGATATCTCCCCCGGTACCTCTAATCGATGAACGTCCCAGCGGATTGATGTAATTAGAAAGGACGCTATCTGCTGCCGATGTTGTCCCGATCTCATAAGGCGTAACAATCGCAGAGAATGAGGTTGCCTTCACTCCAACAAATGGAATCTTCTGAAGCTCTACTCGAACTTTTACTCCAAACGTAGAGTGCAATCCTGCGCTCTTTAGACTCGGAACCTCAAAGAGCGACCAATTCGCTCCCGCAGGTAATCCGTTCGCTGGATCTGCTTCAAAGACTTTATTTCCTACCGTCCGCAGATACGTCGCTGCACCTGAGTTCACCCGGGGCGTGGTGACGGCGAGAGACTCCACACAATTAGCCTCACTTGCGCTCTGGCAATACGGCAGTACTGCAAAGATTGTTGCAGTCATCGCACAATTGGGATCAGATAGCGATGTGCATAGTCGCTCACCTTGCACGTTGTAACCTGGCACTCCACTAGATATGTAGGAATTTTCCAGCCCACCAGTCACGCCATAGTGGTCACGAAATTCGACCGTGTAGGTAATGGCGGCGAGCGCACTTGATGTGCTCATAAGTGCCACAAATAAGGCGAAAACTAGAGTGAGTGGTTTCAATCGCGTGCGCATGCCTGTACCTTACCTAAGTGCGTAAATATGGGGAATTACTAGCGATCAAAAACACGAAAATACTTCTGCTCAGCTCGTTCCCCGCACGGGTGGCATATGCAATGGTCGGACTTGCGCTCTTCTTCAAAGTCGAACGATTGACTGACTCCGTCGCATACGCTGGCATTGCGCTGGGCCTGAATACCTTTGCCAATTCCGTCACTGCAGGTCTGCGCGGTGCGGCCCTTGACCGTTGGGGACAGAAATGGCCCATTCGAATACTCGTCCCGCTCTACGCATCAGGGTTGCTCGTCCTGGAATTCACAACAAGCAAGAGTTTGATTTTGCCGCTCTCCCTGCTCATGGGTTTGGTCTCACCGCCCATCAACCTCTCCGTCCGTCCGCTCTGGAAAGTCGCGGTTCCCGAAATTTCACTGCGCACTGCCTATGCACTCGACACATCGGTTATTAATGCCACGCGAGTTTTCGGTCCACTTCTTGCCTCAACGCTGGCGCTCTCACCGTATCCAAGAAGCGCGCTAATTCTCTGCGCGCTCTTTATGGCTGTCGGAGGACTCTCCCTCGGTTTCACAAAAATTTCATCAACGTGGGTACCAGAAAAAAAGAGCGAATCTCATATTGCGATTTGGCGATTGCCTGCAATGCGGCTACTGATGTTGGAGGCGATGTTCGTTGGTTTTGGCTGGGGCGCGTTCGACGTGGGAATCCCTGCATTTGCCACTTTGGAGAAGATCCCTGGTTGGAGCGGACCTATCTTCGCTTGTCTGGCGATAACCTCCGTCGCAGGAGGTTTAGTCGCGGGGCTTATCTCAAGAAAAACATCGGCGCTGAAGGGGCTGCTTCGCACCTATTCGCTCTGGATGATTGCCACTCTCCCACTTGCACTCACCTATCCCGGATGGAGCATGGCCTTCATTGCGCTCTTCATTGGATTCTTCGGCGGCGCAGTACAAGTCTTTTATTGGGAGGTACTTGAAGCGGTTCGACCAAAAGGAACAGCGGTGAGTGCACTTGGTTGGATCTGGACTGTTGATGGTTCATTTATGGCCCTTGGCGCAGCGCTTGGCGGAATTATCGCCAGTCAGTTCTCGCCGCGGTTTACTTTACTGAGTACAACTATTGCGGTCTCCATTGGGTTGCTCGTACTCACCTTCGGGAGAAAAATTCTTGAGCCAGCTAATCGCATAACAACGGAGGCGGAAGATCGCAGTGCTATTGAAAATAGCGCGCCACCGCAATAACTTCTTCTAGTTAATCCTCTTTAAGCGGAAAGATGATGTCAATCTCCAATCCGCCAAAACGACTCTGCCGAAACTCCATTCTTCCTTTATGTTCTGCAACAATCGCGCGCATAATGCTCATGCCAAGGCCAGAGCCTCCACTCTCCCGAGAGCGCGAACTATCGAAACGCTGAAATTGCTGCACGCCTTTTTGGTAAACCTCTTCAGGTAGCCCCGAACCCCCGTCGCCAATCCGAATCCGCACACCTTCGTTCACATAATCAAGATGCGCGTAGAGCGGGGAATCTTGCGGAGTGTGACGTCTAATGTTCGAGAAGATATTGGCCAACAACTGCTGCATGTGTGGCAAGCTGCCAATGATAAAAACCTCTGGAGTTATTGCATCCTCGATCTCACGGATGGGCTCAAGAAGTTTCAAGTCAGTCAACTGAATTCGTAAGAGATCAGAAATGTTCACCGCATCATCAAGTTGACTTTGCCGCTCCCCTATTTCGGCCAAGAAGAGCAAATCCGATATCAATCGTTCCATCCGATCAATTTCATTTGTTAGTCGATCAATTGCTCGTTTCTTCCCATCCGCATCAAGCTGCTCCGAGCGTGCTAACAGCTCCACATACCCCTTAATGACAGTCAGCGGTGTGCGCAGTTCATGTGAAGCATCACCGATAAACTCTTGCATCTTCTGGCTATTGCGTCGCTCGCCCTCGAGCGCATTTTGTAGATAACCCACCATTTGATTAAGCGCCCTACTCAAATCATTAACCTCTGAGTTTCCAGTTTCGACAACTTCAATCTCCCACTTTCGACCATTAGCGATTTCACGGGCACGACCTGCAAGTCGCTCGATTTTCTTGATATCTGGCCTAATCAATACACGCGTGGCAGCGAATGCCAGGAGCAGGGCCACTAACAAAAATAAGGCGAGTCTCTCAATATTTATCAAGCGATTGTCGTAAATATCTCGGATTGGGTATGCCAATACAAGAAAAGAGTCTTGCGGTAGCTCGAGCGTCTCAACTCGATATCTCTCTTTAACGCCAAGCGTTTCAATGCTGCCTGTTCTGTTTTTCACTTGCACTGCAGGAAGCTCCAAAATCTCGCCCTCTGCTGAAGTTCGTACAGTAATCAATTCTCCAGAGCTATCTAGGAGTGCCACTAGCAATTCAGAGTCACTCTCGTCCGCCAAGAAAACTGCGCTCGATAGTGGATCTCTTGAATCTAATTGAGTGGTGACCCTGCCAATTAATTCATCCACGCGAGTGATTTCTGAGTTAAACGCGGTAGTGATGGCAAAGTAACCAATAGATAGCGACGCTAAAGAGGTGATCGCACCCGCAATGAGTGCAAATCGAGTCTGTAATCTCACGCAGGTTCCACGATTTGGTAGCCGACGCCCCGCACCGTTCGTATGAATTCCAAGCCATCACGATTTAACTTCTTGCGCAAGTAAGAGATGTAAGTATCGAGAACGCTCGTCTCAGTTTCGAAATCAATCTCCCATACATCGCGCAGTAGCGCAGATTTGGTAAGCACCCTGCCTTTATTTCGCATCAACTCTTGTAAGAGTTTGAACTCTGTTGGCGAAAGCTCTATTTCTGCATCGGCATAGAAGACTTTATGTTGATCCTCATCAAGAGCGAGCGCGCCACAACGCAGAACGCTGTTCTCAACTACTGCCGCTTTAGTCCGCCGAAGAATCGCGCCAACCCGAAGGAGGAGCTCTTCTAATCCGAAAGGTTTGGTTACATAGTCATCAGCGCCTAGCCGCAGCCCTCGAGTCACGTCAGCCTTCTCACCGCGGGCGCTGAGCATCAGCGCGGGCGTGCGGTCGCCCTTCTTACGAAGCTGCTCCAATAGCTCGAATCCATCCATCACAGGCATATTGATATCGATGATTAATAGGTCTGCCGCCGCACCCCTAAGCGCCGTGAGGGCGGACATCCCATCGGGGGCAGCGGAGACCGAATACCCGGCAACTCGTAGCGCATCGCCCAGCAGGTCACGCACCCCTGCCTCGTCGTCAACCACGAGGATATGAGCGCTAGCTGAGCCCTGGTTCGCCATGCGGCAAGGCTACTGGCAAGCTCTTGCAATGAGGAGGGGTATCGCTGACCATGGGCAAACTCCAAAGCTCTCGGTACGGTTTTCACAGAGTCTTCACATATTCCCAGGCGAGCATTGCCTTATCCGGTTGGTGAAAGGGTGGGCATGAAATGGCTGAGGTAACGAGCGCTTCACGAGCTCGATTCACAGTGGTAGCAGTAGCGATATCGCTTGCCATGGGCAGCATGAGCTCAACTAGCGCGAGCGCCACTGAAACTTCTGGCGGTACATCTTCTGCTACCACTACTCCAGCACCGGGAGCTTCACCATCACCTTCTGCAACACCGCAGAGCTATCAGCAACAACTCGATGCGTACAAAATTAAATTTGACGAGTACAAAGTTGCACTTGAAAAATGGAATGTCCTACGAAAAGCGGCGGACGATGCATTTAAAATTGAGATGGATAAATTCAAAGTTGCTCGTGATGCGTGGGATGATGCCAACCGCGCTCTCATCGAAGAGATTAATGATGATTTCAAGAAAGATCTCAATAAGGCGCGTGCAGATTTCAAAGCTGCATTCACCGCCGCGAAGAGCACTGAAGCGAAAGTTGCCGCCCGTAACGCGCTTGGCGCAGCAACACTTGCCGCAACCACTGCCCGGCAAGTCGCGTTAGAAGCGTTAGGTGAACCGCCAACGCCACCTGCGCGGCCGAACATTCCGATGCGTCCCCTAGAACCAATTAAGCCTATTGATCCAACTCTGGCAAAAAATGGCAAGCGTCAGATTCAACCTGGCCAGCCGCAACCGAATCCACGAGGCAAGCAAGAGAAGCCAGGGAAACCCGAGAAGCCAGAGCGCCAAAAGCAGCAGCTCGCACAGTCAGGTGAATTCGCTTCTACTTCTGCTTAATCTGTGAACCTGCTACCGTCACATGCATGACCAATCACGTAAATCTCACTGATTTCGAACTTTCGGGTAAGCGCGCGCTCGTCACAGGTGGTGGCGATGGATTAGGGCGACAATTCACTGAAGCGCTCTTAGATGCAGGTGCAGAAGTGATTATTGCTAGCCGACGGAAAGAGTTTCTCGATACCGTGGTTGAGCAATTGCGCGGAAAATACCCGAAAATTTCTGCAGAGCGCTGTGATGTTACGGACTATGAGGATGTTCGTGCATTGGCGCAACGCGTTGGACATATCGATATTTTGGTCAATAGCTCAGGGCTTGCCCATCGCGCGCCATGGTGGGAGGAGCAATCACTTGACTGGAAGCGCATCATGACTCTTAATGTCGAAGCGCCGTTTTGGCTCTCCCAACTCCTCTTACCAGGGATGATCGAGAATAATTGGGGAAGAATCATCAACATCTCCTCTATATACGGTGTAGTTGCAGGGGATGAGAACCGCTATCCGGGCCTTGGCGTGCATATGCCCTCATATTTCACGAGCAAGCATGCGCTCATTGGCTTGACCAAGTTTCTTGCTGCCCAAGTGGCAAAGTCTGGCGTCACCGTTAATGCGCTCTGTCCCGGCAGCTTCGACAGCCCTGTAAACCGCCAATACTTCTCCCCCGGACCGCTTCTAGATGCCGTTTCTCAAGCAACGCCAATGGGGCGGATCGGCACTGATCGAGAATTGCGCACCGCTTTGCTCTTTCTCGCTGCTCCTGGTTCATCATTTATTACTGGCCAAGCGTTGGTAGTAGATGGTGGATGGACCATTTGGTAAATTGCTGACATGACGAATATTCGACTCGTTGCCTATACCTCGCTCGCTGTTGGTCTCATCAACTGGCGCTATATAGATTTCAATGCAGGGGGCTTTGCGATTATCGTCGGTGCGCTTTTACTGCTGGCAACATTGAGTAAGCCAATAAATCTCAAACTTCAAAAAGGTCCGGGATTCATAGTCGCGCTCGTCATTTCAGCAATCGCCATCATCTACTCCTTCTTGGCTTAAGTATGAGCTTGCGGGCGTGCACTAAATGACGCTCGAGGAAATCAAAAGACGATGGAATGAAGTTCTTGACGAGCTGCTGCGCATCGACAGAATTCTCTGGCTTGCCTTCTTTGATGGACGACTTGCGGAGTTCTCCGACGGAATTCTTACTTTGGATTTTCGAGATTCTTCAAAATTCGCAGTGGAGCATGACTATTCCGCGATGCGAAAAGAAGAACGAATTCGAGAAGTATCAAGGATTGCCCAAAATATTCTAGGTACCCCAATAACTATCGTAATAAAGTAACGCGAGTGAAAAGCGAGCAGAACGCAAGGAACGAATCAGATACTTTCCGCTCGCTCTTGATTATGGCGGCAATTGGCTCGTATCTACTCTGGTCCGCAGGAGCTGCAATTCCGCTCTTAAGACTCGATCTCGACATCAGTCGCACGCTCGCAGGAACACACAATATCGCTGTCGGAATAAGCGCCACATTAGGCGCTCGTCTCACTGTTCCCTTGATCAATAAGTTTGGTCGCGACTGGGTCGTTCGGACGATGTTACTTCTGATGTTTATCGGCGTAATGGCGCTTGTTACTGCGCCAACAATTCTCATCACCGTCCCCGCTGTTGGCGTCGCCGCCTTCTCACAAACAATTGTGAATGCAATCAGTTTGGCGCAGATCTCGCACGATAGCGCGCCGTCGATGCGACGGATGATGATGCAAACTGGCATTCAAGCGATTGTTGGCGCAACTGCCATCTTGCTTATCAGTGCGTCGTTGCACGTCGATCGCGGTTGGCGCCTTCCTATCATCCTTGGCGCATTAATTCTCACGCCGATTTCGCTGATGCGAGTATGGAAAGTGAAGTTCATAGTTCCAGAGAGCACCCATCACCATTCCACCACGATGGTCAGTAAGGCGGTTCAAACAAAAATCGTTGCTCTCGGTGTCACCAATTGCATTCTTGAAGTGGGTATTGGTTTCTGGGCGCTTGATTTGTTAGTTAGTCGTGATGCGCCGATTGCGCTTGGAGCGCTTGGCTCTGCGATTCTCAGCTACGGAATCGCAGCGTCCCGACTTTCTTTTGCGTACCTCCAACCAAATCCTGCGGTAGTAATACGTTTGGCTGTTGCTGCAATCATGTCAGGTGCTGCGATTGTCTGTTTATTCGACGATCCCTACATAACTATGGTGGGCTTAACGATTGCAGCTGTTGGAATCGCGCCACTTTTTGGCTTGGGAGCTTTCCGAGTTTCGGAAGGATTTGAACATGCCGACCTGAGAATTTCTCGCTACATGATGGGAACGTCGTTCGCATTCGGATTCGCGCCTTTTATTCTGGCAATCGTCTTTGACAACTTCGGTTATGTTGTCGGGTATGGCGCTTTGATTCCGATTGCACTCGGAAGCTACTACATGTGGAAGATCAACGGTCCTACAAAAGAAGGCTTACCAGTCAGCAACTGATCCATCGCTATGGAACCACTGCGTGGGAGCATCTTGTTTAAATGGATGCTTCGCAGCTGCGGCGTCGTTGATTGTTGCGCCAATTCCGATACTCGATGGCGGGAGAATGTGTCCATCGACGATATCTGGTGTGCCTTCCACCACTTCTTTACGCCATGGCACATCTGCACGCATCACTTCTTGAATGAGGAAGTTGGGCGTAACTAATCCAAGATGGACATTCACCATCGTTGCAATTGGCCCTAGTGGGTTATGCGGCGCCATAACTACGCCAAAGGCATCGCACAGCGCGGCGATCTTTCGCAAGCCTGTAATTCCTCCGGCGTGACAGACATCAGGTTGAGCCACTTCAAAGACCCCTGACTTGAGGAAAGGCAAGAACTCCTGTTGCGTGTAGAGCCGCTCTCCTGCAGCAAGCGGGATTGATACTTTCTCTTTTACGCGCTTCATCGCTTCGTACTGTTCTGGTTGTACTACCTCTTCGAGGAAGAAGGGGCGGTATGGTGCAAGTACCTCCGCGAACTGGATTGCCATTGCTGCAGAAGTTCGGCCATGAAAATCAACCATGATGTCGATGTCATCGCCACCAGCCTCGCGCGCAGCACGCATTAACGTGTCTGCGTGCTTTAACTTCTTTGCACCTTCCAACGGAGCAGCTTGCGGCACTGCAAGAATTTTTACAGCCGTGAAGCCAAGTTCTTTACTTTCATGCATCTTTTCCGCGAAGGATTTAGCGGTATCAGAGTCGTAAACCGCTTCAGAATTTCCACCACCGAGATGGTCATATAGCCGCACTCGATCACGAGCTAATCCACCAAGCGCGCGCCAGAGTGGCACTCCCATGTTCTTTGAGTGAATATCCCAAAGCGCTTGATCGATGCCACTAAGTGCGGACATCGAAACAACGCCACCTTTGAAGAAAGGATGGCGATAAATGATTTGCCAGTTTCGTTCAATTTCTAATGGATCGCGGCCGATGATCAGCGGTGCCACTGATTTAACGGCGCCAACGACCGCTTCGGTTTGGAATTCAACGGTTGCTTCGCCAAGACCATACAAGCCTGGCTCGTCAGTATCTACTCGAACGATGACCCAGTTGCGAAGCGCTGCATTTACGACGGTTGTTGAGATTTTCGTTATTTTCACAGCTATCTCCTTATCGCGTTCCTTCCGGAATCATATAAGCCGATTCAAATCGCTTTCGCGCATCCCCACTCAGAGCCACCTCGCTGCGCGGGTGCGCCCCTCCCGAATCACCCTAGCGATTCCTTCGCCATATTCCCAGCAAACCTTTCCATTATCATTATTCACTTCTATAGTTCTGGTGTGTCGACAACCGTTTCTATCTCCTTTGATCTGAACACGCCGGGGAAGAACACCGGCTATCTCGTAGTTGGCGATTCCACTAATCACAGCGGCTGGGCGAGCCATCAAGTTCCCATCATTTCTATCAAAAACGGAACAGGTCCCACGGTACTAGTTGTTGGCGGAACGCACGGTGATGAATATGAAGGACAAATTGCAGCTGTATC
>CAMAPN010000005.1 GCA_945860275.1 Bifidobacterium breve | reverse complement strand
GGGTTGAGCGATGGCTCGTATGCACTTTTCGCATCTCCACTGCGCCAGTGGTTACTCCTTTAAATATGGCACTGCGCTCCCTGAGGCGCTCGTTGCTCGCGCTGCCGAGTTAGAGATGCCAGCGCTTGCGCTCACCGATCGAGCAGAGCTTGGCGCCCTTGCTGGTGCGATTCGTTTTTCTCAAGCATGTCAGAAGAAGAACATCAGACCGATTCTCGGCGCTGATTTTCTCATCGCGCCACCGTTGATTGTTCGTGCGCGCAAAGAAAAATCAGCGCCAGTAATACCGCCGATAAAAGGTGGGAGCGAGGTAGAGCGGAAGTATCCGCGCGCGACTCTTCTTGCTACTCCTGCTGGGTGGCGTAATTTCATTCGATTGATCTCTGCAACTGAAGAGGGTCTTCTTACTCGGGAGAATCTTTCGCGGTACGGCAAAGGATTGATCCTCCTTCTTGGCCCCGACTCTGATGTCGGTCGCCATATCGAATCCAATCGCGCCGATCTAGCAGAGCAAGCTTTCAATGAGTGGAGCGAATACTTCCCGCGTGATCTCATCACCATCGAAGCGGTCTCACATCGCGTTCCAGGAGTAGGAAAGTGGTCAACACATCATGCCGGCAAATTAACGCTCTTTGGTCGGATGATGAAAGCTCCTGTCCTTTTAAGTAATAACGTTCGAATGCTTGAAGCTAGCGATGCGCCAGTAGCTGAAGTTCTTGACGCAATCCGAAAGCTTGTCCCGCTCTCGTCGCGCCATATCGAGAATGTAACAGACCAGGCTTATCTGAAAAGTAGCGCAGAGATGTTTCAGATTGCCAAAGAGATTGCACAGAGCGCTGGCGAGAGAAATGAATATGAGTTGCTCGCGACAACACACGAGTGGGCGCAGCGGTGCGAGCTCTCACCAACGCGTGATATCGGTTTAGGGGGAGTTCATCTTCCTGAACCCGAAGTAGTTGGCCTCTCCTCTTATGGCGAGATGGCCCACCATCTCAAGGCGCGGTGTGAGGTGCGTCTGACCTCACGCTACTCCGGTGAGAAGTTAAGCGTTGCTACTGAGCGGCTGCATCAAGAGCTCCAGACGGTCAATACATTGGGATACGAGGCCTACTTTCTTGCCGTTGCTGACATCGTCGATAGCGCTCGCCGCTCTGGTATTCGAGTGGCAGCGCGCGGGAGCGGTGCAGGCTCATTGATCTGTCATCTACTTGGCATCTCAGGAGTTGACCCGCTCGAGCATGGTTTATTGATGGAGCGTTTTTGTTCCACCCTTCGTACCGACCTTCCTGATATCGATATCGATGTCGAGTCAGCTCGACGGTTAGAAATCTACGATCAGGTCTTCGCTCGCTATAACCCTGAAGGGTCATGGCCACATGGTCCTGCCCAATCGACGACAGTTGCGATGGTCGAGACATATCGGGCTCGCCATGCCATTCGCGATGTTGGCGCAGCGCTCGCGCTCCCTCATGAAGAGATCGATGCATTAGCCAAATCGCTCCCGCATATTCGAGCAAAGAACATCACTAATGCGATTCGCGAACTTCCAGAGCTACGCCATATCTCCCTTAATGCGCCACTTGGCAAGGCAATCGCTCTTGCACAACAACTTGATAAATTGCCGCGCCACCTTTCGATGCATCCATGCGCGGTGATTCTTGCCGATAGGGCGCTTCTTGATCGGATGCCAAGCCAGATAGGCGCCTCGGGTTATCCCATGTCGCAATGGGATAAAGATGATGTAGAGAGCGTGGGTCTTCTTAAGCTCGACATTCTCGGCGTTCGCATGCAATCGGCGATGGCGCACGCGCTCCATGAGATTAAGCGAGTTGATAAGAAGAGCATTCCACTCGATGAGATTGCCCTCGATGATGCCAAGACCTTCACTCTTATCCGTTCCACCAAGACGCTTGGCGTTTTTCAGATTGAAAGCCCCGGCCAGCGAGAACTCATTGGCAAGTTCGCACCCGAAGTCTTTAACGATCTCATCATCGATATCTCGCTCTTTCGTCCAGGGCCAGTCAAGAGCGACATGATCACTCCATTTCTCAATGCCAGACAGGGATGGCGCGCACCGCGCCTTATCCATCCCTCGCTCTACGAGATCCTCGTCGAGACTGAAGGCGTTGTCGTCTTTCACGAACAGGTAATCCGGATCATCGCGACCATTGCCGGTATCTCGCTTGCACAAGCCGAGTCATATCGTCGACTACTTAACGATCCAGAAGGTAGCGTCGAGTTCTATTCCTGGTTCGCAGAGCGCGCTAGCGAACGCGGCTACTCAGCCGATGTCATCAACGAAGTGAACGATGTCTTGCGCGCTTTTGCTTCCTTTGGATTCTGCAAAGCCCATGCTGCAGCTTTTGCACTTCCTACCTATCAATCAGCATGGCTCAAGAGCCACTATCCAGCGCACTTCCTCGCTGGCTTGCTCACACATGATCCAGGTATGTATCCAAAGCGCCTTCTTCTTGATGAGGCGCGGCAGTTGGGAGTAGCGCTCTTGCCGTTATCAATCAATAGTTCAGCAAACGAGTATCAAGTAGAGAAGATATCCGACAGATATGGAATTCGGTTAGCGCTCTCTGATATCTCTGGCATCAACGAGAAAGAGATAACCGAGATCATCTCTGGGCGGCCTTTCATCGATCTCGCTGATTTCGTCTATCGCGCTCGCATCTCACAGCCAATTGTCGAGAACTTAATTCTCCTTGGCGCCCTCGATGAACTCCACCCTCATATCAATAGGCGTGATCTCTTACTCCACTATGCCGAGCTTGATCGGTGGAGCGGTCCATCCTCTGATCAGATGTCCCTTGCTCTTCTCTCAGGTAGTAGCGCTGGCGCGCTCACTAGTAGCGGGCTGCCAGCGTTGACTGAGAGCGAGAAAGTTCGTAACGAAGTCGCGCTTCTTGGCCTTGATGTAAGCCACCACCTCATCGACTTCTATCACGATCTATTGCGCGAGCTTGGCGTCGTTCGAGCAGCCGACCTTCTTACCCTCCGCTCTCGAACACCACTTCTTGTCGCGGGCGTCAAAGTTGCTTTGCAGAGCCCCCCAATTCGCTCTGGTCGCCGCGTCATCTTTATTACTCTTGATGATGGCACCGGATGTAGCGATGCAACCTTCTTCGAGAAGACACAAATCCACTCTGGTCGAACCCTCTATCGCTCCCAATTACTTCTAGTCCATGGCACTGTACGTCGCACTGGTGCGCGTGGGGTCTCCATCCTCGGCGATTGCGCCTGGGATCTCTCCGAACTCCATGCGCGTTGGCGCGAGAGCGGAGATATCTCGGTTCTTCGAAGTGAGATGGATACTCTTATTAATATCAGCAATGAAAGTAATAAAGGTAATAAAGAGGGAGAGAGCGCCAGTGCCTGAGGTCGCGCACGTAAAGCCGAGCACAATCCTCCATGTCGATATGGATGCCTTCTTTGCATCAGTTGAAGAGGCAGATAACCCTGAACTCAAAGGAAAAGCAGTTGTTGTCGGGGCAGGTCCACGCGCAGTAGTTACCTCGGCAAACTATCTCGCACGAGAGTTTGGTATTCGCGCAGCGATGCCAGTAGCCCAAGCGCGCAGACTCGCGCCACATGCCATCTTCTTACCCAATCGCCATCATCGATATGGCGAGGTCTCAGCTGAGGTCATGAGAATCTTTAATGACTTCTCACCACATGTCGAACCGCTCTCGCTTGATGAGGCATTTATCGATGTATCGGGAGCAACTAAGTTAATTGGAACAGCGCGCGAGATTGCAGTGAAAATTAGAGCTCAGATTGAAGCGGAGCTCCATATCACCTGCTCAGTAGGAATCTCTACGACAAAATTGATTGCAAAGTTAGCGTCAGGTCGTTGCAAGCCAAATGGAATTCTTGAGATAGCCGATGATCGAGTATTGGAATTTCTCCATCCACTTCCTGTGCGAGAGTTGTGGGGAGTTGGCCCAAAGACTGGTGATGCGCTAACCAGACTTGGATTGCAGACGATCGGCGATATCGCACATACTCCACGCGGGACGCTCATTCGTGCGCTCGGTCAAGGTCAAGGTGAGAGCCTCTACGAATTGGCATGGGGGCGAGATCTCCGCGCGGTTGAAGAGAGCGCTATCGAAAAGAGCATTGGCGCGGAAGAGACCTTCGCCCGCGATATCGACGATAACGAAGAGTTGCTCGCTGAACTACTTCGCGTGACAGAGCGAGTAGCGCGTAGGCTGCGCGATCAAGAGTTAGTTACTCGCACCATCGCCATCAAGATTCGTTTTAGTGATTTCACAACTATCACGCGCTCTAAATCAATCGACCTACCTACCGCTAGTACGCAAGAAATTTATGAACAGGTTCGACGCCTCTTTGCCGCCCTAGGACTGGTTCGGGCACGTGTGCGCTTGGTAGGAGTGCGATTAGAAAACCTTGAGAGCGATGCGGGATTGGTGGAGCAGCTCACTCTCGGCTCTCGGGAGAAGGGCTGGCGCCAAGTAGATAAGGCGCTCGACCGAGCCAGGAAGCGCTTTGGCGGGGGAGCGCTCAAGCCAGCCCGCCTGATCGAAAGCGGCGGCGAGCAGGAGCCCAGTTAGCGTGCGCTCGCCCGGAGAGTGGCTCACAGATTGGCTCACAGATTGGCTCACGCAGTAGCACCGGCAAGCCGTAACTCCTGGACTGGGCTAAGATTTTTGGTAGCGGCGTAGGCCGCTTCATTCAAGAAGGGAGGCGCGAGCAGGCAATGCCACTATCAGAGCATGAAGAGCGGTTACTAGCTCAAATGGAGGCTGCCCTCTCACAAGAGGATCCGAAGCTGGTCTCGGCGCTCTCGCAAAAAAAGGTGAAGCGCTCGCCAATTTTGAGCCTGACTCTCATTGCTTGTGGATTTGTAACGTTATTCATCGGTCTTGTAATGCAAGTAGTTGTCGCAGGAGTCATTGGATTTGTTATCGCCCTAGCAGGTCTCTATCGATTGATTACTACTTCGCGAAATGTCATAAACGGTATGGGCATGAAGGCTCCGCGCCAGAAGCGAAAGAATCGTCTCAATAGCATGTTGGAAGAGCGCTGGGAGCGCCGTCAGTTTGGCGACGACCAACAGTAGTTCGACCTCTCACCCTGCCACGACGCACGATCACAATTTCGCGTTAGCAAATTTTCTCCATCAAAGAATCCCTACCGGAAACAAATACACCTCCGGTCGCTTGCTCATTGACGCGGGATCCGCTCGATTTCCTGGTGCGGCACTTTTAGCAGTTGGTGGTGCGCGTCGTGGTGGCGCTGGTTATATCAATTATCTCTCTCGCGAGAATCTTCCAACCGAATTAGTTCTGCACGCCTATCCAGATGTTGTGCCGCTTAATCGTGAGCGAGATAGCGAAGAGATAGCAAAGTGCACCACAGCGTTAATTGGTCCAGGGGCTCCAGATGTGCACGAGCTACCTCAAGCGCAGCGCGTAATAATTGATGGTGGCGCACTTGGTTTGGTAACAAAACCAGCGCCAGCAGAGCGTATTTGGGTGCTGACTCCACACGAAGGCGAAGTGCAGAAAATGGGTTTTGACCCGTCAGATCGTGAGAGTTGTGCTGTGCGCGTTGCACAAGAATTACATGCCATAACGATACTTAAGGGATATCGCTCCATTATTGCCACACCTGAGGGGATTCTCCACATTGATGAAATTGGTGGCCCTGAATTATCAACTGCAGGAACAGGTGATGTGCTCGCTGGCTTGATTGCTTCGATGCTCGCCTCGCACCAGCCACAAACGATCTCTTCGGCTGCTTCAATTGTGGTCAACGCAGTCACGCTATTTGCTGCAGCTGCACGATCTTCACGGAGTAAACGTGCGCCATTAGTTGCTACCGACTTACTAGAGGAGATTCCACTACTTCTGGCTAAAAGGTAAAGCCAGAGTGCGGCGGGCTTAAACCGTAGGGCCGGGGAGGAATTTTCCGCGGAAGAATGTCAACGGCTGCGAAATGCCATCAGAAAATGCGAGCACTTCACCAACGATGATGACGTGGTCGCCCGCTTCATGTTGAGCAGTCGTTCGGGCAGTGAAGTAGGTCTGCGCACAGGCAAGTGCGAGCGCCGGATGTTCAGCGCTGGGCTCAATGAGCTCGAGGCCGGCAAATCGATCAACGCCATGAGTAGTGAAGCGATGGACTAACTCTTCTTGTCCAGCATCCACAAAATGAACTGCCCAATTCATTGCGTTCCGCCAAAGTGGATATGAAGCAATCTTCTTATCAACGCACCACGAGACGAGTATCGGATCGAGTGAGACTGAGGTCAGCGAGTTGCAGACAATTCCTACCCGCTCGCCATCGACCTCTGCAGTCACAACGGCAATGCCCGTAATCCAACCGCTCATCAAAGAGCGGAAGGAGCGGGGATTAATCGCAGAGTTGGACACCTCCCTAACGGTACGGCCATCGAGCTGGATTCACAGAATCACGATCTTCCTACATGGCCATCACTTCGGGGTGGGCCTTTCGGGAGTAGGAGGGGGGAGGGTGGTTGACTGTGGGGAAATGTGGAGTAAAGTGGGGGATAGATCCTTGGGGAAGGGGGCCATTACCGCATGTTTCTTGGCACCTACCAACCCCGCTTGGATGAAAAAGGGCGACTAATCCTTCCTGCTCGATTCCGTGATGATCTCGCGGCAGGTCTTGTCATCACCAAAGGCCAAGAGCGCTGTCTCTATGTCTGGCCGGCCCAAGAGTTCGCAACGCTTACTGAATCAATGCGCCAAGCGCCAGTAACCGCAAAATCTGCCCGCGATTACATGCGCGTGATGTTTGCCGGCGCACATGACGAGATTCCCGACAAGCAAGGACGCGTCACGATTCCACAAGCTCTTCGAAGTTACGCAGCGTTGGAGAAAGAGTGCGTAGTGATCGGTGCAAACACTCGGGTAGAGATTTGGGATCTTCAATCGTGGGAGAGCTATCTCGCAGATCGTGAAAAGAGTTTTGCTGATGTATCAGAGGAGGTTTTCCCTGGTCTCTTTTAACCCCTGATTTTCGGTCACTGCCGCACCGAGTCTCGACGCCCCTTCCCCGGCGCCGAACAGTCCGTCCGGCGGCGGTGTCCAAAGGTCAGGAGAGATAAAGCAGCAGAGCAGCACAGCAATACCAGAGCAAGACAAGAGCAGACGTAGAGCGAAAGAGGGGAAGGTGAAGAAAGCAATGCATGATGAGCATATTCCAGTGGCGCTTGAGCGCACCATTGAATTATTGACGCCAGCGCTTTCGGTCACCTCTCCATACCTGATCGATGCAACTCTGGGTCTTGGTGGTCACACTGAAAAGCTTCTGGAGAGATTTGCAGATCTCCACGTTATTGGAATTGATCGCGACAAGAGCGCGCTTGAGAAAGCTGCTGCTCGACTTGCTCGATTCAACGAACGCGTAACGTTAGTTCATGCGGTCTATGACCAAATAGCGAATGTAGCAAGCGAACGCGGCTTAACGCAGGTGCAAGGGATTCTCTTTGATTTAGGCGTTTCCTCAATGCAACTTGACCAATCTGATCGTGGTTTCGCATATTCACACGATGCACCTCTTGATATGCGAATGGATCAATCTACTGGCGTAAGCGCTGTTGAAGTTGTGAATAACTATTCACATGAAGAGTTGACACGAATAATTCGTGAATATGGAGAAGAGAAATTTGCAAGCAGAATTGCAGCACGCATAATTGATGCGCGAAAAGTTGCTCCTGTTACATCAACCATCGCACTTGCCCAGATAATCAAGGAGAGCATCCCAGCTGCAACTCGTCGCACTGGTGGCAATCCTGCAAAACGAACCTTCCAGGCGCTCCGAATCTATGTTAATAATGAGATAGACGTTCTCGAGCGGGCAATACCTGCAGCGCTTGAACTCCTTGCCATCAGCGGACGGATGGTTGTGCTCTCTTATCACTCGCTCGAGGATCGGATCATCAAGCGCGCTTTTGCACACGTCAGCACCTCTGAGGTGCCGCATGGCCTTCCTGTCGAACCGGAACCCACTAGTTATCACTTACTCACTCGATCAAGTGAGAGCGCAAGTGCAGAAGAGATGGAATCAAATCCACGAGCACAATCAGTTCGAATCCGTGCAATCGAACGGAGGGCTGCATAATGGCGCTAACCGCTCGCAAGATTCCACTTGTTAAATCCATTCCAACAGCTCGCACCCCTGAACCGTTACTACGTTTAGTTCAAGACCTCAAAGTTGCTGATGGCCGTTCTGTCACCACCACAGCCTTCGTCTCTCTAGTTTTTGGTGCGCTCATTACAAGCATTTTTATGGTGATGGCATTGAACATGGCGCTCAATCAGGATTCGATAAAACTGCATAGATTAAAGATCGAAGCTCAAGCAATCGCAGACCAGGAAGAGGCGATTACTGCTCAAGTTGCACGATTTTCATCGCCGCACATGCTGGCCAAGCGGGCGCGCACGCTAGGTATGGTGCCAAGTGGTACTCCAGATTTTCTTGACCTGCGGCCAAAGAGCGCCATCGAGGTTGATGTCCCCGCGCAGCAATTAGAGGGAGTGAAACCATGAGTCCATTACGGGTCGCACAGGGTCGGTTGCGAGCAGCTCTTTTAATCATCGCGCTTCTTTTCGTTACTTTCTTCCTTCGCTTAATTGATGTGCAGGCAGTAAATGCCCAGGAGTATGCCGAGCGAGCGACGAGAGAATTGACTCGCACCGCAACTCTGCCAGCTCCTCGTGGAGAGATCACTGATCGCAATGGGAATGTGCTAGCTCGCAGCATCGAGTCAATAGATCTTGTCGTGGATCAGACGTTGATCAATCGACCCGATCGTGCAGCGGAAATTGTTGCCCCAATTATTGGCGAGAGCATCTCGTATGTGAAGTCACGCCTAGTGGGCACACGTAAATTCGTCTACGTTGCTCGAGACATTACGCCGGCGCAATGGAAGAGCGTCAAAGCTGCTATTGCAAATGAAAATGGGCAAGGGAAGCTTTCGGAACGGATTGGTGGATTCTTTAGCGAGCGCGGGTTCCAAAGAGATTATCCAGAGAAGTATCTCGCTGCCTCACTACTTGGCTTTGTAAACTCAGCGGGCGTGGGTGGTGGTGGCATGGAAGCCTCGCTTAACCATGTTCTAGCAGGCACCGACGGTGTATTCACCTATGAGTCTGGTGGCGGACCATCAATTCCATCCTCGCGACAAGTTTTAGTACCGCCACAGCCAGGGAAGTCTGTGCGACTGACGATAGATCGCGATTTGCAATGGGCCGCAGAAGATGCAATCACCGCACTAGCTAAACAAACTAAGGCAAGCTCGGTGAGTGCTGTAATCATGGACCCGGCAACAGGAGAAATTTTGGCACTTGCAACAGCGCCTGGATTTGATCCTAATAACTTCTCGCAAACAAAAGCTTCCTTGTTGAAGATTCCATCAGTCCAAGATGTGTATGAACCTGGATCAACTGGCAAGGTTATGACGATGGCGGCAGCTCTTGAAGAGAAAGTGGTGACCCCAACAACTCTTTTCAAGACTCCCGACAAAATTAAGAGGGCTGGCAAAACCTTCAATGATCACGATAAGCACCCGGTATGGAAGTTAACTGCAACTGGAGTTCTCGCCAAGTCAAGTAACGTCGGCACTATCAAGATAAGCGAACGGATGAGCGAGAATACGCTCTACTCATACTTGAGGAATTTTGGGATCGGTGAGCGTGTGAAGTTAGGGCTACCTGCAGAGCCGGCCGGAATATTAAATCCAGTGGAGAAGTGGTCAGGCTCAACTTTCCCTACTGTTTCATTTGGGCAGAGCTACTCCGTTACTGCAATTCAAGCTACGAGCGTCTTTGCAACGATAGCTAATTCTGGTCTTCGAGTCACGCCAACGTTAGTCGCTGGCACGAGTGATTCATCCGGCCATTACACCTCTGCGCCACGTCCAGAATCTCGTCGCGTCATCTCCCAGGACGTTGCGAAAGAGTTGAGCGTCATGATGGAGAGCGTTGTGCAAGAGGGTGGTACAGCAGTTCGAGCTGCAATACCTGGTTACCGAGTCGCAGGCAAGACTGGCACAGCGCAACGGTATGACAGCAATTGTGGATGCTATCGCGGGTACACCGCTTCATTTATCGGATTCGCACCAGCAGATAAACCTCGATTTGCTATGAGCGTGACCGTTCAGAACCCAGTAGGTATCCACTGGGGAGGGTATCTTGGTGGACCTGTATTCAAATCGGTTATTTCATATGCTTTGAAGAGTTATCGAGTACCTCCAACAGGTCAAGAGTTCATTCCGTTTCCGTTGGATAAGCGAGGCCTTGATACGTTGAATAAAGAGGCAAAAGTCGCGACAGCTTCAGCGAAAAGGTAGCCATGCGCGAATTACTCCAATATGAATACTCGCGCTCGCTAAAGCAAATTGCAGACTTTCTTGAGATTACCCATGCCGCTAAAGATGCTTTGGTCACCGGAATCTCATTAGATTCGCAGAAAATTGACGCTGGGGATCTTTTTGTCGCCCTTCAGGGCGCAAAGACTCATGGCATACATTTTATGAATCAAGCTATCGCCGCTGGAGCTGCTGCAATTCTTACAGATGAAAGTGGTTATGCGATTGCTCGGGAGCAACTGGGCGCGAAAGCTCACGCACCACTAATCCTGGTAACGAAAAATCTTCGCGGCGCCCTTGGACCACTCTCGGCCTGGTTCTATGGCGCACCTACGCACGATTTACGGCTGTATGGAGTAACAGGCACCAATGGCAAGACTACTGTCGCATACCTGTTAGATCACATCTGGCGTGAGAACAAACGGCAATCAGCCCTGATGGGAACAGTAGAGACCAAGATTGGTCAAGAACGATTTCCCAGCGTGCGCACAACGGTTGAAGCACCCGATCTCCAAGCGCTTCTTGCTACTTTTAGCGAACGACATATTGCTAATGTGGTGATGGAAGTATCAAGTCATGCCCTTGCGCTACACCGAGTCGATGGCACTCGATTTGCAGCGGTGGGCTTTACTAATCTCTCACAAGATCACCTAGATTTTCATGGCGACATGGATAGCTACTATCGAGCAAAGAAACGACTTTTCACACTTTCTTTTGCTGAGAGCGCCATGATTAATGTGGATAGCGAATGGGGCGCTCGACTTTACGCCGAAGCATCAATTCCCGCCCTTGATTTATCACTTACCAATCGGAAATCTGCATGGCACCTGGTTGATTATTCGGCAACCACTCCAAGCGGAATGAACTTTTCGGTACGCGGCCCCAATGGGGTGCTATTAGATGTGAGCACGCCATTGGTCGGAGAGTACAACGTAGCAAATGCACTAATGGCCATTGCGTTAGCAGTTGATAGTGGGATTGATCCTTTAAGTGCTGCTGCTGCGCTCTCAACAGCTCAAGGCGCCCCAGGGCGATTGGAGCGAGTAGCTCATCCCGAAGGCGTTCACGTTTTGATTGATTATGCACACTCATCTGATGCAATTGAACGAGTACTAGCGGCGGTACGTGCCAATCTTCCAGGGCGCGTTATTGGCATCTTAGGTTGTGGTGGTGATAGAGATCCAGGTAAACGTCCGTTGATGGGTGCGGCGCTTGCACAAGGTTGCGATATCGCGATCTTTACAAGTGATAATCCGCGAAGTGAATCTGCCTCTGCAATCATTGAGCAGATGGGACCAAAGAGATTTACTAACGTGACAGTAGAAATCGAAAGAAAGGTTGCCATTGAGCGAGCGCTCGAGCTGGCCATCAAAGGCGATGTTGTTCTCATTCTTGGGAAAGGACATGAGACGGGTCAGGAAATCAACGGCACCATCCATCCCTTTGATGATCGAGAAATTGCTCAGGAATTGATAGGAAAAAGAAAATGATTGCGCTCACCGTAGCCGAGATTGCCAAAATAGTAGACGGCACACCTGTTGGTGATGTGAATGCTCTAGTTACGGCAGAACCTTTCTTTGATTCCCGCCAACCAATCAAAGGTGGAATCTTTCTTGCTCTAAACGGTGAAACAGTTGATGGCCACAGTTATGTTGCAGAGGCGCTTGAAAAAGGGGCCACGACAGCGTTGACCACTCGGCAGGTCGGCGCTAGCTGCATAGTAGTTACAGATGTGCTAACGGCGATTAGCAAATTAGGTGCAGAGATTAGACGGCGCTTACCTAATATGAAAGTCATTGGGATTACTGGCTCCCAGGGAAAGACGACAACTAAAGATATTGCTCGACACGTGTTATCGCTTGCAGGAGAGACGATTGCGCCGCAACAATCATTTAATAACGACCTTGGAGTTCCGCTTACCTTACTGCGGGCTACAGAGAAGACGCGGTTTTGCATCCTTGAAATGGGTGCCCGCCACCAGGGTGATATCGCTCGGTTAGTTCAGATGGCGCAACCAGATATCGGAGTTGTGTTAGTGGTGGGCAGTGCACACATTGGCGAATTTGGATCAAGGACGGCAATTGCGAAAACAAAATCAGAAATAGTCTCTAATCTCACCAAAGGCGCAACGGTTATTCTCGGTACCTACGATGAGTTCACGCCAAAAATGGCCGCACAAACTGCAGCTGCAGTGATCTCCTTCGGCGAGGAGAACTCCTGTGATGTGCGAGCTGCAGATATAGATGTGCGAGAGGGTTGCGCGCATTTTGATCTTGTAACAAAGGCTGGTCGCGAACCGGTTGCCTTACGTTTGATTGGTCGACATCAAGTCCCGAACGCACTTGCTGCCGCAGCAATTGCAACAGCTCTCGAGATACCAATCGATAAAATCGCAAGCGGACTTTCTACTGCAGAAATCGCCAGCAAATGGCGGATGGAAATCTCAGAGGTAGGTTCAATTCTGCTCATTAATGATTCCTACAATGCCAATCCTGAGAGTATGCGAGCTGCCATTGAAACGCTCCGCTATTTCGCTCAGGAACGTGGCGGTCGAGCTTGGGCATTCATCGGCAAAATGCATGAGCTAGGTGGAGATTCCAATCACGCTCACCAGGACATTACGCTCTTCGCCGAAAAGATGGAGATAGACCACGTAATCGCAGTGAATACCCCGGAATACGGAGAGATTGCACATTCACAGTCCCACGTGCAGCATGTTCGTTCGTTCGATGAGGCGCTGGCTATATCCAAGGAAATCACGCCAGGTGATGTGATACTAGTCAAAGGTTCCCGAGCTGAAGGGCTGGAAAAGCTAAGCGATGCGCTCAGGAACTCTTTATTGCACGAGGAAACAGAAAAAACAGAAGAAACAGCAGAAACTTTTGAAGAGAACGGACGTTAGGTGATTGCGCGATGAGAGGCATTCTTTCCGCAGGCGCACTAGCTTTTCTCTTTGCATTCTTTGGCACGCCAGCTGCAATCAGGGTTCTGGTTAAGCGCGGATATGGACAGTTTATTCGAGATGATGGCCCGACAACACACCACACCAAGCGCGGTACACCCACTATGGGCGGCATTGTCATTATTGGTGCAGTTGTGGGAAGTTACTTCATCACTCATCTAATCACCCAACGGGCAGTTACTGTCTCAGCGTTGTTGGTTATCGGCCTGATGAGTGGGCTGGGTTTGGTCGGGTTTCTCGATGATTGGCTCAAAGTTTCCAAACAGAGATCACTTGGACTTCGCGCGCGCACCAAGATGCTTGCGCAGAGCGTTGTCGCACTTGCATTCGCCGTTGCTGGATTGAATTTCCCGGACGAACGTGGGTTAACGCCAGTGTCGCTCAACTTGTCAACGGTGCGCGACACATCAATCAAGCTAGGTGCAGTCCTAGTCGTTGTCTGGGTCTTTTTCATGATTACGGCAACAAGCAACGGGGTGAATCTCACTGATGGCCTCGATGGTTTGGCTACGGGAGCGGCAGTAATGAGTTTTGGCGCCTTCATTCTCATTGGCGTCTGGGAGTTTGGGCAAAGTTGTACCATCAGCGCAGGGGCCAAGTGTTACGAGGTCCGAGATCCACTTGATTTGGCAGTGTTAGCTGCAGCGCTCAGTGGTGCATGTTTTGCTTTCTTATGGTGGAACGCAAGTCCAGCAAAAATCTTCATGGGAGATACTGGGTCGTTAGCTCTTGGTGGCGCGTTAGCAGGATTGGCAATCACGCTCAGAACTCAATTATTACTCACCCTTATTGGTGGCCTCTTCGCAATTATCACGCTATCTGTAATTCTCCAGGTGAGTTACTTCAAGATTTCAAAAGGAAAGAGAATTTTTCGCATGGCGCCGCTGCAACATCACTTCGAACTTCTGGGTTGGGGTGAGGTCACTATCGTGATTCGATTCTGGATCATCGCTGGAATCATGGTGGCCGGCGGACTTGGCCTCTTTTATGGTGCATGGGTGACGGGGTAGACGATGTCCCAAGTCTTGATTACTGGACTGGGCGTTACTGGCGATGCCACTGCACGCGCACTGGTAAAGATTGGCTATGAAGTAACAGTCTTCGAAGAGCGGGACGATAGTAGACATCGTGAATTAGCAAAAGAACTTGGCGCACTTGGAATCCACGTCACCTTTGATATCCCAGAGAAGTTTCCGCCGTTAGTCATCACTTCTCCGGGTTGGAAACCAGAGCACCCCATCCTGCTTGCGGCTCTTGAGCACGGCGCTCACGTGATGGGGGAGATTGAATTCTCTTTCATGCATGATCAACAACAGCTAAAAGCTGGCAAGAGTGCCAAACGAATCTGGTTAGGTGTCACCGGTACCAATGGCAAAACTTCAACCGTGGGTATGGTCGAGTCGATTATCAAAGCTGCAGGCAAGAGTGCAATCGCATGCGGCAATGTTGGCACCCCGGTTATCGAAGTTCTCACAGCGCCAGAGTTTTATGAGTACCTCATTGTTGAGCTTTCCTCATTCCAGTTGCATTGGACTTCCAATCTGCAACTTAGCGCTGGTGCGCTGCTCAACATTGATGACGACCACCTTGATTGGCATGGCAACTTCCAGAACTACTTGCAGGCAAAGCTAAAGATTTTTAATGGTGCAGAACAGGTGTTAATCAACGGCGATGATCCAAGGCTCCATGAATCAATAGAGTCGCTCCTGCGCGAGCGTGAGATTACGACCTACACCTTACAAGTTCCTCAATACGGTGAATTGGGCGTTGTTGAAGATCTTCTGATCGACCGCGCATTTACTGGAGCGCAAAATGTTGCAACCGAACTTGCGCAACTTAGTGATATCAACCCACCAGCGCCGCACAATGTCTCAAACGCGCTTGCCGCAGCCGGGCTAGCTCGAGCGGTGGGTATCGAGCCAGATGCCATCAGCCAGGGTCTTCGGGCATTTACTCCTGGCCATCATCGAATTGAGAAAGTAGCTCATAAAGATGGCATCACGTGGGTTAACGATTCCAAGGCCACCAATCCGCACGCAACAAATGCCGCTTTCGCAGCTTTCGATTCAATCATCTGGATTGCTGGCGGGCTGGCAAAAGGCGCTGATATCGAAACGCTGGTCAAGCGTCGCCATCAGCAGATTCGAGCGGCAATTCTCATCGGCACCGATCGACCATTGATAAAGAATGCGCTGGAAAAACACTCGCCCGAAACTCCTATCATTTTGATTGATGAGGATCCTTCGTTAGAGGGTGCAGAGCGCGCGAAGGCATTAATGCGCGAGGTAGTACTGGCTGCAAGTCGTGTGGCACATGATGGAGATACCGTGCTACTAGCGCCAGCGTGCGCATCCATGGATCAATTCCAATCTTATGCGCAGCGCGGAGAGCTCTTTGTCGAAGCGGTAACTGAGTTGGTAGGGCAGCTGTGAGATGAGCGGGGCAAAGAAACCATTACTCACCCACCCAACGGCTCCTTTCTATGTTCTGCTCTCAGGAATGGGCGTTCTTATCTTCATGGGTCTACTCATGGTGCTTTCTGCATCAGGTGTGCGTGCATATGCAAATTCAGGTTCATCATTTTCAATCGTGTTCCGACAGATCATTTGGTTTAGCGCTGGATTGCTACTGGGTTACTTCGCATTCAAGCTCCCAACGAAAGGTTGGCGAAGGATTTCACCGCCACTACTTCTTGGTTCGGCGATGCTACTCGGGCTCGTTTTCGTCGACGGGATTGGTCTTGAGATAAATGGAAATAGAAACTGGATTCATCTTGGCCCCATAACGATTCAACCGAGTGAGTTCTCAAAGATTTCTCTGATCATTTGGGCAGCCTTCATTCTGGCAAAAGTTGAACGCGGCGAATTCTTGCGCAATCAGGGTACTGGGGCGTTACTTGTTGGTTTTGGCGGCATCTCGCTACTTATCCTGCTCGGCAAAGATATTGGCACCGTCATGGTCCTGGCGCTCATAATGATTGGCATGCTTTTTATCTCTGGCGAGCGGATTACTCGTCTACTAGCTATTAGTGGAGTATGCCTGGCCACGATTATTGGATTAGCGCTCCTTAGACCTACCTTGTTAAGTCGATTGACAGCATTCCTTGATCCATTCTCGGCTGCAAATTATTTGGGATTAGGGTGGCAACCTGCACACTCTCGTATGGCGTTAGCCACTGGTGGAATATTTGGGGTTGGCCTCGGCGGTAGTAGGCAGAAATGGGGGAACTTAGGGCCAGAAGCGCACACCGATTTTATTTTTGCCGTCATTGGCGAAGAGATTGGTTTGTTAGGTACAACTATTGTGTTGGCGGCGTTCTTTATGATCGCGTGGGCGGGTATTAAAACCGCCATAACAACTCGCGATCCCTTCTCCCGCTATGCCGTTGCTGGAGTCACCACGTGGATTATTGCTCAGGCTTCGATCAACATCGGCTCGGTTACTGGCGTATTCCCGGTTGTCGGGTTGCCATTACCTCTGGTCTCATATGGCGGCTCTGCGCTGATCTCATCCATGGTGGGGCTCGCATTCATTCTTGGTGTGGCTCGGCGCGAGCCTGAAGCTAAAAGTTACTTCGATGCGCGACCCAAGCTATTAATGTGGCGTGGTCGATGAGTATGCGCCCATTGACCGTGTTATTCGCTGGCGGCGGAACAGCTGGCCATTTATTGCCGGCAATGGCAACTGAAGAGCAGTTGCATGCGATGCTCTCCGGCTCAGGATTTGACCAACTGAATGCCATTTATTTAGCGACAAAGAGCGGAGCGGAGCTACCTCTACTCAAGAAAGCTCACGCAACTTTTAGGCTCGTTCCAAAAACTGATTTCCCGCGAAAGCTCAATGGCGACTTACTCTCTTTCTTGCCGCGCTTGATTATCGCCGTGGTAAAAACCAGAAAGACAATTAAAAGTTTGCACGTGGATGTCGTCGTAGGATTCGGTGGCTATGTTGCCCTTCCTGCATATTGCGCAGCCAAACTTGCCAAAACGCCTTTGGTGATTCACGAGGCCAACGCATTGCCAGGCTTGGCAAATCGCGTGGGTAAATGGATGGCAACCCAAGCCTTCTCGAATTTTTCCATTCCAGAGTGGAACGATGCCCCTGCAATCGGATTGCCAATTCGCCAGTCCATTGCGGATATTTCTAAATTAAACGTGAGTCAGCGCGAAGAATGTAAGAGCGCAGCTCGAGCACACTTTGGCCTCGAGCCTAATCGCAAAACGATGTTGATATTCGGCGGTTCTTTGGGTGCTGCAAAAGTAAACGAAGTTATTGCACAAGCCCTTGATGAAATAGTTGCCCGAGGGTTTCAGATTCTGCATGCAGTAGGAGCGGGAAATTCGCTTCCTCTTCGTTCAGAGGGCTATCACCCCGTGCCTTATATTGACCAGATGGATCAGGCCTTTCTCGCTGCAGATCTTGTCGTGGCACGAAGTGGTGCTGGCACATGCGCTGAGATAGAGGCGAGCGCTCTTCCGGCGGTGTTGATTCCACTGCCAATTGGAAATGGCGAGCAATTGCTTAATGCGAAAGCGCTAGCCCACCGCGGAGGGGTCCAGATAATTAAGAATGAGTCACTCTCTCAGGATGCACTGATGTCCGCTATTTCAACTTTGGAGAGCGAGGGCTTTACCAAAACATCTGACCGGGAATCAGCGGCAGCAATCTTGGCGATGAGCATTTGCCAACTTGCTAGCGAGCGTAAACGCAGCAGAAAGCGAACTGCCTAACATAATGAGAAATTCAGAGCTCTTGAATCCACCAGTGCATTTCATTGGTATCGGTGGCGCAGGCATGAGCGGTATTGCACGAATCTGTATTGATCGTGGCATGGAAATCTCTGGCTCTGATATCAAAAACTCGACGACGCTTGAGGCTCTCACGCTACGTGGGGGCAGAATTCACATTGGGCATCAGGCGGCTAACGTGGGTGCCGCTAAAACTGTCGTGATTTCCAGTGCAATTAAAGAATCAAATCCAGAGCTCAAAGCTGCGCGGGAGCAAGGAATTCCCGTGATTAGTCGAGCTCAAGCGCTGGCTACGCTTTTGCAGGGGTACACATCAATTGCTGTTGCTGGCACTCACGGGAAAACAACCACAACTTCGATGTTGACGATTATGTTGCAAAATCTTGGATTGGATCCCTCCTTTGCCATTGGCGGTACGCCACACGATTCTCGTTCCAACTCGCACCACGGACAAGGAGAATTCTTTGTTGTAGAGGCCGATGAATCTGATGGATCATTTATCGAATACCACCCGGATTATGCGATTATCACTAATGTCGAAGTGGATCATGTGGATCACTTCGCTGACGAAGCTGCAATCAACAGCGCCTTCGAAGAACTCCTATCAACCGTAGTTCGAGGCGTGGTTCTCTGTGCAGATGATGCTGGTAGCGCGCGTCTTGCAAAGAAAGCTGGCGATTTAGGCCTTGAAACATATTCATATGGTCAGAGCCAGGGGGCAGATCTTCGAATCTCACACATTCATGCATCAGCGGAATCCTCGGTATTCCGAGCGACCTGGCAGGGCAGGACTCTTGGCGAGGTGAAGTTGGCTATCCCAGGCGAACATAACATCCTCAATTGCGCAGGCGCTTTGGCTATGGCGCTCTTATTGGATGCGCCAGCGCAAGGTGCCATCTCGGCTTTAGGAACATTTACTGGAGTAGGACGACGATTTGAGTTGCGTGGAGCAGCGCGGGGCATTCGAATCATCGATGATTACGCCCACCATCCAACGGAGATCCGAGCAACAATTGCTACCGCTCGTCTTGCCGCCGGCGCTGGGCGAGTTATAGCCATTTTCCAACCGCACCGATATTCACGAACGTTGGCTTTCTCTCAAGAGTTTGCCACCGCCTTAGCTGCCGCAGACCATGTGGTTCTGCTTGATATTTATGGCGCCGGAGAAGATCCAATTCCTGGTGCAAGTAGCGCTGTAATTGCCGCTGCCGTTAACGAGCACGGTGGTTCGGCGCTCTTTGAGCCTAATTTGATTCGCGCCATCGACATTGCTATTTCGCACGCAGAAGCAGGAGATCTCATTCTCACCTTAGGGGCGGGGGATGTGACATCCCTGGCTCCTCAAATAATCTCGGCAATCAATGAGCGTTAAGTTTAAAAAATTACTCATTCCCATCATCCTCGTTGCGGCGCTGGGATATCTCTTTGGTTGGTCAAGCATTTTTGATATTCGTTCGATTGAAGTATCTGGATTAGAGGGCTCGAAAACTTTGACAGCGAAAAAAATCATCCGGAAAAGTGGAATTGGCATAGGTGACAAATTGGCGCGCGTCAATGCGGGTGATGTTGCGCGAGCGCTTAGCGTCTACCCTGAAGTAGCAGGCGTTGACATCAATCGAAAACCGCTCCACACCGTCGAACTCGTCATACAGTTGCGAGAGGTTGATGTCGCATTTGCCACACGTCAAGGAAAATTTCTTCTTGGAGATAAAAATGGCGTAACTTTCGTCGAAGTATCAAGACCGCCGCAAGGGGTTCCGGTAATTGCAGGTGACCGACGTTTTATCAATGATGCGATGCAGATATATGACGCTTTGCCAAAGAAAATTCGCCAGCGAGTGGCAAGGATTGATCTGCCGAGCAAGGCATCAATCACACTTGAACTTCGAGGCGGGCTGAAGATCCTCTGGGGGAGCGTTGGCGATCAAGAAGCGAAACTCACCGTTCTTGACGCGCTGCTAGCAGCTCCTGAGAACAAGAGGGCGCGATTTGTTGATATCGCCACGCCTCTGACGCCCACCGTTCGTTAATCAAAAGAATTTCTCTGCGACACAACAAAGAAAAAACGCGTTGGTGTTTGTAGAGCGAAGGGAATACCTCTACCTTCTCGCCAAGTTTTGAGTTAGCGCTCACTCTCAAGTAGAGAATGAGGGTTATCTCCTGTCGAGAGGCGTGACTGTGGTAACCCCGCAAAATTATCTTGCAGTAATAAAAGTTGTTGGCATTGGTGGCGGTGGGGTTAACGCTGTCAATCGAATGATTGATGTCGGATTAAAGGGCGTTGAGTTCATCGCTATTAATACAGATGCACAGGCGTTGCTTATGAGTGATGCAGATGTGAAGTTAGATATCGGTAGAGCGGTTACGCGCGGTTTAGGTGCTGGCGCCTCACCGGATGTTGGACGTCAGGCTGCTGCAGATCATGAAGAGGAAATTAAAGAAGTACTTCGCGGCGCTGACATGGTTTTTGTTACTGCCGGTGAAGGTGGCGGCACGGGAACAGGTGGCGCTCCAATCGTTGCTCGAATTGCGCGCGAGTTGGGCGCACTAACTGTAGGTGTAGTGACCAGACCATTTACCTTCGAAGGTAAGCGGCGGGCAACACAAGCTGATGAGGGAATCGCAGCGCTTCGCAGAGAGGTTGATACGTTAATTGTCATTCCAAACGATCGTTTACTCTCAATTTCCGATCGAACGATTACCGCTCTCGAAGCATTTAAGAGCGCAGATCAAGTTCTCTTGGCGGGCGTTCAAGGAATCACAGATCTCATCACCACACCAGGTTTAATTAACCTAGATTTCGCCGATGTTCGTTCGGTGATGTATGGCGCTGGCTCTGCGTTGATGGGAATTGGCTCTGCCCGAGGAGAGAATCGAGCAACGCGCGCAGCTGAAACTGCGATTGCCAGCCCATTGCTTGAGGCATCGATTGATGGGGCGCACGGTGTGTTGCTCTCTATTGCAGGTGGTTCGGATCTCGGCCTCTTCGAAATTAGCGAAGCTGCTGAATTGGTGGCTGCTTCGGCTCATCCTGATGCCAACATCATTTACGGCACCGTAATTGATGATGCCTTGGGCGATGAAGTCCGAGTCACGGTGATTGCTGCTGGTTTTGAAAGTGGCGAACCGACAAAGATTGATGTACCAGTCATTGACACTCCGGTTGCGCCTGTGCGCGAGAAGAATGATCCGGTTGAGGTTGCAGCCACGATTCCTGCAAATTCGGGCAGCGCGCTCGGTGGCGGAGCCACCAGAAAGCGAATAATTTTCGAAGAGGATGGCACTGTCGACGAATTAGATGTCCCGGATTTTCTTAAGTAATCGGAAGCCAGTTATCGGGGAGTGTAAGGACTAAGGGTGGAGAGTAGCTTCTTCTTCACCTCGCGCACCTCTCCAGCATCTGGGAGGAGCTCTCCTCCCTATGATCAGAACAATCTTGCTACCCACGTAGGAGATGATCTCGATTGCGTAGTAGCAAATCGCGCAGCTCTTGCCGGTGCGCTAGCGTTAAAAAAAGAGCAACTCTTTTTTATGAATCAAGTGCATGGATCAACAATTATCGAAATTGATTCGACTTCGGATTCAGATGTGATTCATGAGTGCGATGGACTCATCACCAAAACTCCTGGCGTGGGTCTTGCGGTACTTGTTGCAGATTGCGCCCCAGTGCTCTTCATCGGGGCAACGACCGTAGCTGCCATTCATGTGGGATGGCGTGGATTATTCGATGGCATTGTTGAAAAGGCGTTGGCTCTAATGACCCACGAACCCTTCGCGCTCCACATTGGAGCCACCATTTGCGGGAACTGTTACGAAGTTGCAGATGAGCTTGCCGAGCGCGCTCACGCTCGGGGCTTTGTTGTGGGTCGATCCACGCTAGCTTCCGACAATCACCCAGAGCGCAGCACTCTTGATATTCCCCAGTCGATTCTTGGAATCGTGAAAAAACAATCGGTTGTGGAAGTGCTCAACGCAGAATGGAACGGAATCTGTACCTATGAAAATCAGGATTACTATTCTTTTCGGCGCGAGCGCATCACAGGACGTCAGGCGGGGGTAGTAGTTCATGGATCGTGAAACGGAAATTGCTGAGAACCTTGCGCGGGTCCAAGCGCAGGTTGCCGCGGCAGTTAGTGATGCAGGCCGAGATCGCTCTGAGATCACGCTTATTGCTGTTACAAAGAATTTCCCCGTGCGCGACATCGAAATTCTCTACAACTTGGGAGTCCGTGATTTTGGTGAAAACCGGGAGCAAGAGGCGCGCGAGAAAGTTGAATACTTTGCTGCGGCACCAATGAGTAAATTCAACGATATTCGATGGCACTATCAAGGGCAGTTACAGCGAAATAAATTGGCCTCTATCGGATCATGGGCCAGTCTTGTTCACTCGGTTGATGATCAGAAATATCTCCAAGGGCTCTCAGACTCGGCGATTAAGCATGGACGGACCGTGGAATGCTTGATTCAGGTTTCGTTAGATGGCGATCTTCAAGCAGAGAGCGCAGGTAACGCGGGTAGAGGCGGCATCACTGTGGCGGGCGCTCGCAAACTACTCACACACCTCCAGGATGAGCAGAGCGCAGGTTGTCTATCGGGAATTTCCCTCACGGGCGTCATGGGGGTAGCCCCGCTCGAAGCGCAACCAAAGAGCGCATTTGCAAAGCTTGAGAAGGTGTTTTATGAGCTCAAAGAGTTATCTCCTGCGATGACGAAAATCTCGGCGGGAATGAGCGGAGACTTCATCCCAGCGCTCGCCTGTGGTGCGACACATCTGCGAATAGGCTCGTCAATCCTGGGTTCTCGTACATCCGGGGTCTACATTTAGACATTATGTCGAGCCCACTTCGGAAAGTTGCCCTCTATCTCGGACTTGTTGATGATGGAAGTGACGACTCACTCGCTCCAGAGAGCCATTCAGTCCCTGCAACTGCCGTATCCACCCCGGCACGTACTCCAGTTGCTCCAGTTACTCCGGTAGCAAAAAGTGCAGGCAGTAGATTTTTCGGCTCTCGCTCAGAGAGCGCACCAGTTATCTCTGAACCCGCTCCGAGATTTCGAGCGGTAGAGACGGTGACTCCTGTTTACAAAGAAGAGCCAGTGCTAGATCGCATCATCACGCTTCATCCGCATAGTTACAACGATGCTCGGATGATCGGCGAGCACTATCGCGACCACACTCCAGTGATTATGAATCTCACGGACATGGATGATGCAGATGCAAAGCGCCTTGTTGATTTCGCGGCAGGTTTAGTCTTCGGTCATCGCGGTTCTATCGAACGCGTTACAGCAAAAGTGTTCCTCCTCTCACCGCCAAATGTGAAGGTAAGCGCCGAAGATAAATTCGCAGCTGCCGAAGCAAGCTTCTTCAACCAGAGCTGATCACGCGCTATGAGCGCCTTCGGTGCACTGCTTGCAACTATCCTGCAAATCTTCATTTACACCCTTATTGGCAGATTAATCCTTGACTACGTGCGCATGTTTGCCAGAAACTGGAGACCAAAAGGCCCTGTGTTGGCATTGGTGGAGTTGATTTACGCAATCACGGATCCACCACTTAATTTTGCGCGCCGTTTCATCCCACCAATTCGCATGGGAGCAGTGAGTTTTGACCTTGCCTACATCGCAGTCTTTTTACTCGTTTCACTACTCATACCATTTGCTCGGATGCTCTAGCTCCTTAAACTTTCGTAATCTGAATTGCTATTGGCAATTGATCGTCTCCAGAATCAGCACTTGGCAGGGAAAGAATTTCATTTCGAGTAATCGATAACGCCAAGACTTCTTGACCAATCTCTTCACCACCTGAAGCGAAAGCGCGAATAATCTCCGCATCTCCGTTCCATGCCAGATGAATTCGATCAGAAACGTGTAAGCCACTTTGCTTACGCTCTTCTTGGATCACGCGAATAATTTCACGGATATAACCCTCTGTTATTAACTCGGGATTTAGTTCTAGATCTAGCGCAACCGATTCCCCGTCATGACTTGCAACTGCCCAGCCAGATTTTGGTGTCTCAGTAATGACCAAATCTTCAGTAGCGACTTCGAATTCTCCGACCGTCACCGTACCTGCGCTTCGCACGGCACGCACGAGTTCGCCAGGTTCTTTACTGGCGATAGCTTTCGCTGCCGCTTGGACTGCTGCGCCATATTTAGCGCCAAGGCTTCGGAAGTTTGCTTTCACCGCATAGGTCACCAAATCACTTCCAACCTGTGAGATATCTTCAATTCGATGGACGTTAAGTTCATCGGCGATTTGTTCTTGCAGCTCTGTATCTAAGAGTGAATACCCAGCAACGAGCGCTCGGCCTAACGGTTGCCTGATTTTAACTTGCGAGGTTGCTCGCGCTGCTCGTCCCAGTTCGACGATTCTCCGAGTGGTTGCCACCTTGGTCATCAACGATTGATCAATTAGCTTCGTATCAGAGGTGGGGAAATCGGCGAGATGGACCGACTCTGGGAGAGAGCTGTCGACTGGTCGCAGCACCTTCTGCCACACCTGTTCTGAGATGAATGGAACCATGGGCGCCATGAGGAGAGTGAGTTGCTCGATGCAGTGATGGAGCGTCTCGAGCGCATCGACTTCGCCATCCCAGAATCTCCGGCGTGAGCGACGGACATACCAATTCGAGAGATCGTCGATGAAGTGGGCAAGCGCGCGACCGGCCTCTTGTGAATCAAAATCGTTCAACGCACCATCAACGGTTGCGATGGTTTGATTGAGCTCTGCAATGATCCAACGATCCAAAGAATGAATGAGTCGAAGTTCGCCCGTGGGGACGAAATTCGCAACGCTCCCGTACAAAGTCAAGAATGAGACGGTATTCCAATAGGTCAGAAGTGATTTGCGAATAACTTCACTAATTGCATCATGGCCCACTCGACGAGCTGACCATGGAGAACCAGCGGCCAACATGAACCATCGAACGGCATCTGCACCATGTCGATCCATGAGCGGAATCGGTTCAAGCACATTCCCGAGATGCTTACTCATCTTGCGACCATCTTTATCGAGGATGTGACCGAGGCAGAGCACTGTTTTATAGGATGATTTATCAAAGACCAGCGTGCCAATTGTCATCAGGGTGTAGAACCATCCACGAGTTTGATCAATTGCTTCACAGATGAAATCTGCTGGATAGGTAGCCGCAAACTCTTCATGTGAACCTGGTTTATGTGGATAGCCAAGTTGAGCAAATGGCATCGCGCCAGAGTCGTACCAACAATCAATTACTTCAGGCACTCGCACCATAGAGCTCTGGCACTCGGCGCACTGGAGCACAACATCATCGACGTAAGGGCGGTGCGGATCGAGGGCAGAATAATCCTTACCCGCGCGCGCCGAGAGATCAGCGAGTGATTCCACGCAGATCATGTGGCCGTTTTCGCAACGCCAGATGGGTAGTGGCGTGCCCCAGTATCTATTTCTGGAGAGCGCCCAATCGATGTTGTTCTCGAGCCAATCCCCATAACGACCTGTTTTGATGGTGCCTGGATGCCAATCGGTCTTCTCATTCTCGCGCAGTAACGCATCCTTGATCGCCGTAGTACGGATATACCAAGAGGGTTGTGCGTAGTACATCAGCGGCGTATGGCATCGCCAACAATGTGGATAGGAGTGTTCATAATTTTGTTGTTTAAAAAGTAGTCCATGTGCTTTTAGTTCTTTCACGAGCGGTTTGTCTGCCTCTTTGAAGAACATGCCTGCTACTAATGGAATGGATTTCTCAAAGGTGCCGTCGCCCATGATCGGATTAACAACTGGGAGGTTGTATTTTCGACAGACTTGGAGATCGTCTGCGCCAAAGGCGGGGGATTGGTGAACTAGTCCCGTTCCATCGGTTGTTGTTACATACTCCGCGAGCACCACGAAATGTGCATCAGGAATATCAACCCAATCAAATGGTCGGCGGTACTTTGTATGTTCGAGCTCTCGTCCAGAAATCTTCTCTGTGACGGTGAAACCATCACCTAAAGAACTTAGTAGATCTTCTGCAACGATTAGTTTCTCGCTCTCACTCTCAGCTAACACATACGTAACTTCAGGGTGAACTGCAATCGCGGTGTTAGAAACAAGTGTCCAGGGAGTAGTCGTCCACACAAGAAACGATGCGCCCAATTTTTCAAACGGACCTGAAGTGATTGGAAATTTCACATAGACCGAAGGGTCTGTGATGTTCTCGTAGCCCTGCGCAAGTTCGTGATCGGAGAGCCCTGTGCCACATCGCGGGCAATACGGCGCTACGCGATGGTCTTGGACGAGTAACCCCTTCTTCCAAATCTGCGCGAGTGACCACCAAACGCTCTCCACATACTCACTCGACATCGTCCAATATGCCTTATCAAAATCAACCCAGAATCCCATCCGCTCGGTCATCTCAGTAAATGCATCGACATGGCGCAATACCGAATCGCGACATTTTTGATTGAACTGCGCTACACCGTATTTCTCGATATCTTGCTTTCCGGTAAAACCAAGTTCTTTCTCTACGGCAAGCTCGACCGGCAATCCGTGACAATCCCAGCCAGCGCGACGAGGAACGTATTTTCCTTTCATCGTATGAAAACGTGGAAAGACATCCTTGAATACGCGCGCTTCGATGTGATGGGTGCCAGGTAGGCCATTTGCCGTTGGGGGGCCTTCATAAAAGCTCCACTGCTGTGCGCCCGTCACATTTCGAGCCGCGATGCTTTTGTCGAAGATGCCACTGCGCTTCCAAAATTCAAGAATCTCACGTTCCATCGCTGGAAGGTCTACATGCGTTGGCAAGGCCTCATATGTGCGTGAGTTGATTGGTGGATTCATCTGCAGTGCGCCCCCGGCTCATCCTCTGAATTCTGATGCATTCTTCATATATATCTATATATGCAGATATGCGCAGACTTCAGTGAGCAGGACGACTCTTGTGAAGCCGCGGTACCACCTGCTTTATCCAGGCGCGCCTCTCGCGCTCAGATCACTTCTGACATTTTTCGGTTCTACTTCGCTTTTTGCGAGATTTCCTCGCGCAAAGCCTTTCTTCCGCTCTGCTCTCGAGGTGATGGCCTCAATACCGACGCAGTTGCCCCTAGGCCATGTCGAACCTAGAGGATGGGATGAAGTTTAGCGCCCTTAGAGTGCGAAATTTGAGGAAAAAGGGGCTACCCTTCTCGGCCATGGCACCTGCGAAGAAAGCTCCGGCGAAAAAGCTGGCAAAGAAAGCTCCGGCGAAAAAGCTGGCAAAGAAAGCTCCGGCGAAACCTGCCAAACCCAGCAAGAAAGCACCAGCCAAGCCTGTTAAGAAAGCCCCTGCCAAGTCTGTTAAGCCAATAAAGAAAGCTCCGGCGAAACCTGCCAAGCCTGCTCAGTCAGCCAAGCCCATCAAAAAAGCTCCAGCAGCAAGCAAGGGGCGACCATTTCCCAAGAAGAATGAGAGCGCACCAACACCGGCACCAGTCAAGAGCGCGCCAGCTGCTGGTAAGGCGAGCAAGGCAAGCAAATCTGCAGGGGGGAGCTCGGGTGCGAGCTCTGCTACCTCTGCAACGCCATCGAATTCGAGTGGCTCAAGTACTCCCAATGATGGTTTCCAAAGACGTTTATTACTGCCGCCTCCGCCGAAGGTCGAGCGTAAGAGCAAACACGCTTTGAAGCCCTTACGCGACATTCCTACGCCTTTGATTGTCTCGGGCTCAGAGAATCCGTGGAGCAAAGATGAGTTGAAAGAGATGAAGGCTCGACTGACAAAGGATTTGGCCACCTACAAGCAAGAGCTTGCCTCTGCTGAGGCTCAAGCTGCTGAGTTATTGCAAGACTCTTCGGATGGCGCTGGTGATGATCAAGCCGATGCAGGAACCAAGACTTTTGAACGAGAACATGAGCTCTCGCTTGTTTACAACGCGCAAGATCTTGTCTTGCAAACAGAATTAGCGCTCGCGCGCATTGCGGCAGGCAGCTACACCAAATGTGAAATCTGCGGAAACCCAATAGGTAAAGCGCGACTACAAGTTTTCCCTCGGGCCACACTCTGCATGCTCTGCAAACAGAAAGAGGAGCGACGCTAATTCGCACCTCGCATTGGCGGATTATCTCTAGCGGTGCGCTCGCCGTTTACCTACTCGATCTCGCCACAAAAATCTGGGCAGTAGAAACGCTCGAAGGCAAACCGGTTCAATATGTCATTGGGCGATTTTTGCGTTGGGAGTTTGCACGTAATCCCGGCGCGGCATTTAGCTCATTTACTGGCGCCACCTTCGCACTCACCGCCATCAGTGTTTTCGTCCTCCTTTACCTTCTCATTCGTATCCCACGCGTTTCGATTCGAGCATGGAGCTATCCGTGGGCTGGTTTAATCGGTGGCGTCATGGGCAATCTCACCGATCGTCTCTTCCGCGATCCCGGACCATTTCGCGGCCACGTTGTCGATTGGATCGGCCTACCAAATTGGGCGCTATTTAATATTGCCGATTCAGCGATAGTCCTTTCGGTTGCCGTAATGGCTGTGCTCTCGTGGCGCGGCGGAAGTTATCACGGAGATAATCGATGAGCCAACCAAATGAACCACATGAAATCACTCAAACGCGCACGCTGGAAATTCCTGAGGGGCTCGATGGCGAACGCGTCGATGCTGCACTTGCTCGCGCGCTTGGACTCTCTCGCACAATGGTCGCCGCAGCGGCTGAACGCGGGGCGATTTTTGTCAACGGTAAGCGCGTAGATAAATCTGCCCGACTTGCTGCAGGCGATGTGATTGAGATTGACATCATTCATGAAGCCGGTCGTGTTGCCGAGCTGGATACATCTGATCTTCCCGAACTTAAAGTGGTGTACAGCGATGACGATATTCTTGTGATTGACAAGCCACTGGGTGTCGCAGCGCATCCATCGATAGGTTGGAGTGGGCCGACTGTTGTTGGTGTCTTAACCGCACGTGGCATTTCGCTCTCACATCTTGCACCAACAGAGCGAGCCGGAATTGTTCATCGCCTGGATGTTGGCACCTCAGGACTAATGGTTGTCGCCAAATCTGATCGCGCATATATCTCTCTCAAAGAGCAGTTCCGTTCTCGACAAGTGCAGAAGATCTATCACGCAATTGTGCAAGGGCATCCAGATCCCACTCGCGGCACAATTGATGCCCCAATAGACCGCCACCCACGCGATGAATTTAAGTTTGCTGTTGTGGCCGATGGAAAACCAAGCATCACCCACTATCAAACGCTCGAAAGTTTTGCTGGCGCCACATTGGTAGAGGTCGAGTTGGAGACTGGGCGAACTCATCAGATTCGGGTGCACTTTGCAGCGCTACGCCACCCCCTCGTTGGCGACTTGATGTATGGCGCCGACCCAACCTTTGCCAAGGCTTTGGGGCTGACCAGGCAGTGGCTCCATGCCCATCGATTGACCATCATCCACCCAGGCAGCGGCCAGGAAGAGAGCTTTACCAGCGCCTACCCAACCGACCTGACCAGCGCTTTAGCCAGCCTACGTAACCCTTCCTAGGCAAGGCGCTACATTTCCCAACCGTGAGCACCAACGATTTTGTCCACCTCCATGTCCATACCGAGTACTCGATGCTCGATGGTGCCGCTCGCGTTAAGGAGCTCGTTGGTGAAGTTGCAAAGGTTGAGAACCCGCAGGCGCGCGCAATCGCGATAACAGATCACGGCAATCTCTTCGGCGCATACGATTTCTATAAAAGCGCACAAGCTGTCGGCGTTAAACCCATCATCGGTATCGAGGCATATATCGCCCCCGGATCACGCCATGATCGTAAGCGCGTCAAGTGGGCTGAAGGTGGCGAAGATGATGTCTCCGGTGGAGGCGCCTATACCCACATGACAATTCTTGCCCAGAACAACAATGGGATGAACAATCTCTTCAAACTCTCATCCTTGGCCTCACTTGAGGGGTATTACTACAAGCCTCGAATGGATCGGGAGTTGCTGCAGCAGTATTCAGCAGGCTTGATCGCGACTACTGGGTGCCCCGGTGGTGAAATTCAAACTCGACTTCGCATGGGCGACTATGCAGGAGCCAAGAAAGCTGCTGGCGACTATCAAGAAATCTTCGGCAAAGAGAATTACTTTCTCGAGTTAATGGAGCATGGAATAGAAATTGAAAAGCGAACTCGAACAGATCTCTTAAAACTCGCAAAAGACCTTAACATTCCATTGCTAGCAACGAATGATCTCCACTACACCTACAAAGAAGATGAGCAAGCTCACGCTGCCTTGCTCTGTATTCAATCGGGATCAACGCTTGCTGACCCAAAGCGATTTAAATTCGAGAACGATGAGTTCTATCTCAAATCTGCTCGACAGATGCGCGAACTCTTTGCTGAGATTCCAGAAGCCTGCGATAACACTCTTTTGATTGCAGAAAGGTGTCAGATTTCCTTCCGCGAAGGCGAGAATCTTCTACCGCAATTTCCTGTCCCTAAAGGTGAAACCGAGGAATCGTGGCTGGAGAAGGAAGTAGCTCGCGGTCTGGCGATGCGCTTTCCTGATGGCGTACCACCAGAACATCTCAAACGTGCCGCGTATGAAGTGCAAGTTATTTGTCAGATGGGTTTTCCTGGCTACTTCCTCGTGGTCGCAGACCTTGTGAATTACGCGCGCAAAGAAGGGATTCGCGTCGGCCCTGGACGTGGTTCGGCGGCAGGCGCGGTCGTTGCGTACGCGCTAGGAATTACCGGCCTAGATCCTATTAAGCACGGCTTACTTTTCGAGCGCTTTCTCAATCCTGAACGTATTTCCATGCCTGATATCGATCTTGACTTCGACGAGCGCCATCGTGGCGAGATGATTCAATATGCGACCTCACGTTATGGTGAGGAGCGCGTTGCTCAAATCATTACGTACGGAACAATCAAAGCGAAACAAGCGGTGAAAGATGCAACACGAGTATTGGGTTTGCCATACATAATCGGAGAGAAGATCAATAAATCTCTTCCGCCTTCTGTAATGGGTAAAGATATTTCGCTCGAGGGAATTTTTAATCCTGATGATGAGCGATATGTTGAGGCGGGCGAGGTACGTGCGCTTTATGACAGTGATATCGAAGCCAAACGGGTCATTGATACCGCGAAAGGCTTAGAGGGTCTCAAGCGTCAATGGGGCGTGCATGCCGCGGGTGTAATTCTGAGCAAAGAGCCGCTCCTTGATGTTATTCCGATTCAACGACGCGAGGCGGATGGATCCATCATCACTCAATTCGATATGGGTGCTTGCGAATCGCTTGGTCTACTTAAAATGGATTTTCTTGGCTTGCGCAATCTCACCGTTTTGGATGATTGCCTGATCAACATCAAAAGTAATCAGGGGATTACTTTTGCACTCGAAGATCTAGCATTAGATGATAAGAAAACGTATGAGCTCCTCTCGCGAGGTGAGACCCTTGGTGTCTTCCAGCTCGACGGTGGTCCCATGCGTTCGCTCTTGCGATCGCTTGCGCCAGATTCATTCGAAGATATCTCAGCGGTTATCGCTCTCTATCGACCTGGCCCCATGGGAGCTAATGCGCATAATGATTATGCGGATCGAAAAAACAATCGCAAACCGGTAATTCCTATTCATCGCGAATTAGCAGAACCACTCGCAGAGATTCTTGGAGATACTTACGGTTTGATTGTGTACCAAGAGCAGGTCATGGCTATTGCTCAAAAGTTAGCCGGATTCTCACTTGGTGGCGCAGATCTCTTGCGTCGCGCTATGGGCAAGAAGAAGAAAGAGATTCTTGATAAAGAGTACATCCCATTTCAAGCTGGAATGCAGGAGCGGGGCTACTCCGATAATGCAATCTCCATGCTCTGGGAGATTCTCGTTCCGTTCTCGGATTATGCGTTTAATCGCGCGCACAGCGCGGGCTATGGCATGGTCTCGTACTGGACTGCATACCTTAAAGCCAACTTTCCGACGGAGTACATGGCAGCGCTGCTCACAAGCGTCCGCGATGATAAAGATAAGAGTGCGCTGTACTTAAGTGAATGTCGCAGAATGGGGATCAAAGTCTTACCCCCAGATGTCAACGAGTCTGAATCTGATTACACACCGCGCGGCAAAGATATTCGTTTTGGTCTGGCTGCAATTCGAAATGTTGGAACTGGCGCGGTCGAATTAATCAGAAAAGCTCGCGAGAGCAAAGGCGCCTTCACCTCTTTTGGAGATTTTCTTGCGAAAGTAGATGCGCAGGTTTGTAACAAGAAAACTTTAGAATCGTTAATCAAAGGCGGCGCCTTCGATTCGCTCGGACACTCTCGGCGCGGTTTGATGGCAATCTATCTTGAGGCGCTCGACAGTATTTCAGAGACCAAACGCGCTGAAGCTATTGGACAGTTTGATCTCTTCGGAGGGGCAAACGAGAATCAAGTTGCCAGTATCGATTTAGATTACCCAGTCGATGAATGGGATAAGCGCACGCTTCTCGCACACGAACGAGAAATGCTTGGACTCTATGTTTCTGACCATCCACTACTTGGCGTCGAATCGCTGCTCGCCTCGCTCTCTGATCGACCAATTAGTGCGATATCAGGCGATGAGCTACATGGAAATCATGGGGACGAAGTTATGACGATCGCAGGTCTTATTACCAGCATCCAAAGAAAGGTCACCAAACAAGGGGCATCATGGGCCATTGTCACCCTCGAAGACCTCAGCGGAGCAATCGATGTGATGGCTTTTTCGAATACCTACAATCAATACGCAACGATGATGGGTGAAGATGTCATCGTCCTTGTTAAGGGGCGGGTTGATCGTCGCGAAGAGGTCCCAAAATTCATCTTGATCGAAATGTCGCTACCGGATCTTCATCAAGAGCGAAAAGGCCCATTGGTCATTACCCTGCCATTAGCTCGATGCACACCGCCCGTTGTTGAACGGATGAAAGAGGTATTGCGTTCGCACCCTGGCACAACGGATGTGCATCTTCGGCTGGAGAGCGCAACCGAGAACACCTTGTTGACCATCGACGAAGGGTTAAAGGTGAGCGCTACTGCAAGCTTAAGCGCCGACCTGAAAGCCCTTTTAGGGCCAAACTGTCTGGTCTAAGCACGCGCCATGGCTCCTTGAGTAGAATGAGTAAGTGAGCCGCCCAATCATCCGTGAAATCGACGCGAGCGCTCAACTCACCAACAAGAGCTCACGCGATGAAATACGCGCACTGATTCCGCGCGCGACGCTCGATGTCGCAGGGGCGATGCGCGATGTCCAAGAAATCATTGATCACGTTCGTACCGGTGGCGTGAGCGCTCTTTTGGATTTGGGGGAGAAGTTTGATGGGGTGCGTCCACACTCGCTCCGAGTCAGTCCTTCGGAAATATCCAGCGCTCTAGAGAATCTTGATGAGAAGGTCAAGCAAGCCCTCCTGTTCTCTATCGAACGAATCAAGAAAGTTCACCAGGAACAATTACGTGCCGAAAAAAGCGTGACGGTAATTCCTGGCGGTACTGTCACCGAACGATGGGTTCCGGTCGACCGAGTGGGTTTATATGTGCCGGGAGGCCGCGCGGTCTATCCAAGCAGCGTGATGATGAACGTCATTCCTGCACAAATTGCAGGCGTGCAATCAATAGCTGTTGCCTCACCACCACAGAAAGAATTTGGTGGTTTGCCACACCCGACGATTTTGGCGACGTGCGCACTCTTAGGGATCGACGAGGTCTATGCCGTAGGAGGTGCGCAAGCCGTAGCGATGTTTGCATACGGAATCGGATGTCAAGCGGTAGATATGGTGACAGGACCTGGCAATGTCTATGTTGCTGCGGCAAAGCGTGCGCTACGGGGAATTATCGGTATCGATTCAGAGGCAGGTCCAACAGAGATCATCATTCTCGCTGATGATTCTGCAGAGCCTGGTTACGTCGCTGCTGATCTCATTAGTCAAGCAGAACACGACACGATTGCTGCAGCAGTGCTAGTTACCCCTAGCCGCGCTCTCGCCGAAAAGGTGAAGCAGCAGTTACAGATTCGGGTGGCCAAGACCAAACATAGTGAGCGAATTGCCACGGCACTTAGCGGAGTTCAATCCGCAATTGTGATTGTGAAAGATATTGAACAAGGCCTTCACGTACTCAATGGCTATGCGGGCGAACACGTGCAAATACATACTCGTGATGCAGAGTTAGTTGCCAAACAGGTGCGAAATGGTGGCGCAATTTTCATTGGCTCTTTTGCTCCAGTATCACTGGGTGATTATTCCGCAGGATCAAACCATGTGCTCCCTACTGGTGGGTGTGCGTGCCATTCCAGCGGTCTTTCCGTGCAGAGCTTCTTGAAAGGTTTACATTTTGTGAATTATTCGCAGGCGGCTCTCGAGCAGGTGGCCGAGACCGTCATTACGCTCGCGAACTCCGAAGATCTTCCGGCGCACGGCGAGGCAATCGCGGCACGGTTTCGCGCATGACTAATCAATGGCCGGCATGGCTGCCACTTCGCGCAGATCTTGCCGATCAAACTCCTTATGGAGCGCCGCAGTTAGACGTGCCAGTTCGTCTGAACACCAACGAGAATCCGTTTGGTCCAAGTCGCGCACTTGTGAAAGATCTTGAACGAGCGCTAAGTGAAGTCGGCGGACACCTCAATCGTTATCCTGATAGAGATGCGATTGAACTTCGCCGTGCGCTCGCGCGATACATCAACCAACTCTCCGATACGACTTTTGATGAACGTTCGGTATGGGCCGCAAATGGTAGTAACGAAGTTCTGCAAACCATTTTCCTTGCATTCGGGGGATTTGGTCGAAGCGCGCTTGGTTTCGAACCCTCGTACTCCATGCATCGCAATATCGCGCGTTCTACCGGAACTCAATGGATTGCCGTCGAGCGGGATAGTGATTACGCAATAGATCGTCTAAAAACCGCCGAGGTAATGAGCGCACACTCTCCAACTCTGATCTTTCTCACCACACCTAATAACCCAACAGGAACTGTTACCTCACTTGCAGATATTGAGCACATCGCTGAGCTATGTCAAAAGCGCAATGCGCTCTTGGTAGTTGATGAGGCATACCAGGAGTTCTCTTCAGAGCTAAGCGCTGTCACACTTATCGAGCGATATCCCAACGTTCTTGTCTCGAGAACGATGAGTAAAGCCTTTGCCTTCGCTGGTACTCGCCTGGGCTACTTGGTTGCTGATCCGAAAGTCATCGAAGCTTTGCAATTGGTTCGACTGCCTTATCACTTGAGTACTGCCACGCAATCACTGGCGCTAGTAGCGCTCTCATACTCGCAAGAACTTTTAGGTAATGTCGCGCTCCTTTCAAAGGAGCGCGAGCGAGTGATGCAACAATTGGAGAAGCTTGGCGTGCAGGCATTGCGCAGTGGAGCTAATTTCTTCCTCTTTGCCACCGCCACTCCAGGGGAGCTTTGGCAGAAATTGCTCGCCGAAGGGGTACTGATTCGAGACGTGGGCTTGCCAGGTGCTTTGCGCGTGACAATCGGAACTCCCGAGGAGAACGATAGGTTCATTGCCGCAATGGCTAAAGCACGGGGGTTAATTTAAAGGGTAAAATCTCGCTCTAATACGGACGAGATCTCACATAAGGGGGCACGATGAGTCGTCGAGCAGTAGTAGAGCGCACCACCAAAGAGTCATCGGTCCACATTGATTTGGAACTTGATGGAACTGGTCAGATATCAATAGAGACGCAGGTGCCGTTCTTTGATCACATGTTAAATCAACTGGGAAAGCACGCTGGATTTGATCTCACCGTGAAGACCACCGGAGATATCGAAGTCGATGCTCATCACACGGTCGAGGACACCTCCTTAGCATTAGGACAAGCCTTGCGCGAAGCGCTTGGAGATAAATCAGGCATTCGTCGCTTTGGCGATGCAACCGTGCCTCTTGATGAGGTTCTCGTGCAAGCGGCGGTCGACCTTTCAGGTCGTCCGTACCTGATTCACCGCCAACCCGAAATTGTTGAACTGATCGGCACCTATGACACAACCCTGACTCGCCACATTTGGGAATCGCTAATTGCCGAGGCGCGAATCGCCTTGCACGTGCGCGTACTTGAAGGCAGGAATGCGCATCACGTCATGGAGGCGCAATTCAAAGCAGTTGCGCGAGCTCTCAGAGATGCCGTCGCACGAGATGGAGTTGCGGGAATTCCTTCCACCAAAGGAACCCTTTGATAGCAATTCTTGATTATGGTTTTGGAAATGTTCGTTCTGCGCAACGAGCATTTTCGCGTCACGGAATTGCGTCCGAAATCACTTCTGAAACTCAAATGTGTATCGAAGCCGATGGACTAGTTATTCCTGGAGTTGGCGCATTCGCAGCGTGCATGGATGGCCTGGACGCAGTGGGCGCATCTGCAATCGTCGATGCACGTTTGGTGGCTAATCGACCCACGCTCGGAATTTGCGTTGGAATGCAAGTTCTGTTTACCACTGGCGTCGAACACGGTGTAACTCGCAACGGTCTTGCGCAGTGGCCAGGAACAATCGAGCAGCTGCAGTCGGATGTTTTGCCGCACATCGGCTGGAGCGAAGTTCAGGTTGCTGGAGGTTCTACGCTTTTTAGAGGGGTAACGAATGAACGTTTCTATTTTGTACACTCCTATGCTGCGCAAAAGTGGGAGATAGAGCCTTCTGAGAGTTTGGCGCCAGCGAAAGTAACCTGGAGCGAATATGGCAGTGCATTCATCGCCGCAGTTGAGAATGGACCGCTGAGTGCAACTCAGTTCCACCCTGAGAAATCAGGAGATGCAGGCGCAACCCTAATCGAGAATTGGATCGCAACATGTCGTTGATATTACTGCCAGCTGTTGATGTTAAAGATGGCAAAGCTGTTCGATTAGTACAAGGAGAACTACAACGTGAAACTAGTTATGGCCAACCACTTGCCGCAGCGCTCGACTTTCAGAGCGCGGGTGCGCAATGGCTCCACTTAGTAGATCTTGATGCGGCATTTGGTCGTGGGAGTAACCATGAGATCCTTGCGGAAGTTGTGGGCAAGCTTGATATCAACGTTGAGCTTTCAGGCGGCATTCGTGACGATGAATCGTTATCGCGCGCATTGGCAACTGGGTGCGCTCGCATCAATTTAGGCACTGCAGCGCTTGAAAATCCAGAATGGACCTCTACGGTGATTAAAAAGCACGGCGAGAAAATTGCTGTGGGACTCGACGTGCGCGGACATACGCTCGCTGCACGCGGCTGGACTCAAGAGGGTGGAAATCTTTTCGAGACTCTTGAGCGACTCGATCGTGATGGATGTGCTCGTTACGTTGTCACTGATGTCGCGAAAGATGGCACGATGCAAGGTCCAAATCTCGCATTGCTAAAAGAGGTCGCAGCGGCATCTAAAGCGCCGATTATCGCAAGCGGGGGCGTATCAACTCTTGAGGATATTCGAGCACTTCGCGCCTTAACGGAGATTGGCATTGAAGGTTCTATCGTTGGTAAGGCTCTCTACGCGGGGGCTTTCACAATGCAGGAAGCGCTGATTGCAGCAGAGTGAATAGCATTATGAATAAGCGCCCATCTATTCGCATCATTCCTTGCCTCGACGTGACCGATGGTCGCGTTGTCAAAGGAGTGAACTTCACTAATCTCGTGGATGCTGGCGATCCCGTCGAAATGGCCAAGGTTTATAACGCCGAAGGAGCAGATGAACTCACTTTCTTGGATATCACTGCAAGTAGCGCAGCCCGCGAAACTATGCATGAGGTCGTGTCACGCTGCGCCGAGGAAGTTTTCATTCCGCTGACGGTCGGCGGTGGTGTGCGAAGTGTTGACGATGTCAACAAATTATTACGGGCAGGGGCAGATAAAGTCTCTGTGAATACTGCAGCTCTTGCTCGTCCAGAGCTCATCAATGAGATAAGTGAACGGTTTGGATCACAAGTTCTCGTTCTCTCGGTAGATGCGCGACGGGCAAATACGCCAAGTGGTTTTGAAGTCACCACACATGGTGGTCGGCAGAGTTCTGGCGTCGATGCGATTGCATGGATCGAAGAGGGATGTCGTCGTGGTATCGGGGAAGTGTTACTTAATTCCATGGATGCCGATGGCACTCGAGCCGGATATGACATCGAAATGATTTCGTTGGCTAGGCGCCACTGTCGAACCCCGCTGATTGCTAGTGGAGGAGCGGGCTCGCTCAATGACTTCGAGAAGGCGATTGCAGCAGGTGCTGACGCGCTGCTAGCCGCTTCGATATTTCATTTTGGCGTTTTCCGGATCGGCGCAGTAAAGGAGCACCTTCGTAATAGCGGCTACATCATTCGTTGAAATAGGGGAGAATATCGGGATGGAGAGCATGCCAGCATTACCAGAAGAGCTCGAGAGTCTACTTGCCGCGCCCGACGCGCTTGTACCTGTCATTGTTCAGGAAGCGACGACTCTTGAAGTTTTAATGCTTGCGTGGATGAATCGACAAGCTTTGCTCCATTCAATCACAACGGGAAACGCCACATACTGGAGTAGAAGTCGAAGTGAACTCTGGATCAAGGGTGCAACATCTGGAAATACCCAACGGGTAATTTCTATTGACAGCGATTGCGATAGTGATGCACTTTTGATGCGAGTAGAGCAGTCCGGGGTTGCATGTCACACAGGTGCACGAACCTGTTTTGGACAACGGATTAGTTAATGCGCATCGAAGACTTCCGCGAGTTTGCCAAGAATCACACGGTCATTCCGGTGACGCGCACTCTCCTTGCGGATTCAGAAACACCACTTAGTCTCTACAGCAAACTTGCTAAAGAGCGACCTGGCACTTTTCTCCTTGAATCAGCTGAAAATGGTCGAACTTGGTCTCGCTACTCCTTTATCGGCGTGCGCAGCGATGCCACATTAACCGAGCGTGGGGGAGTTGCCACGTGGAGCGGAACCAAACCTGCGGGCGCACCAGAAGGAATCGATCCATTGGTGGCGCTTGAGATTACGACATCGCACCTGAGAAGCGTGGCGCTTGCTGATTTGCCACCACTAACTAGTGGCCTCGTTGGATTCATGGGCTACGACGCGGTTCGAAGAATGGAGAAACTTCCCTCGCTGGCAAAAGACGATCTACACATACCTGAGATGTCATTCATGTTGATCTCTGACTTGGCGATTTTCGATCATACGACCGGCTCGCTCACCCTTATAGCTAATGCAATTAATTGGGATGGCAGCAGCGAACGAGTTGATGAGGCATATCTTGACGCTATTGCTCGGCTAGATCGAATGCAAGAGGATTTAACTGGTGATACGACAAGTGAAATCTCTTACCAAGGCCCAAAAGTGGAGCCGAGATTTGAACGTAATACCAGCGCGACTGATTACTGCGCGGCTGTTTTAAAGATCAAGGAAGAGATTCTCGCTGGAGAAGCGTTCCAGGTAGTTCTTTCACAGCGCTTTACAACACAAATCGATGCCAGCGCATTGGATGTTTATCGCATGCTCCGATTGCACAACCCGAGTCCATACATGTACCTCTTACGTTTCACCGACGGTATTGATGTGGTTGGATCCAGCCCCGAAGCATTGGTCAAAATCACCGATCGAGCAGCGATGGTTCATCCCATCGCAGGAACCCGGCCACGCGGCAAGAGTGATGCAGAAGATAATAAGTTAGCCGAAGAGTTGTTGGCAGATATCAAAGAGCGCGCTGAACATCTCATGTTGGTTGATCTTGGCAGAAATGATCTCGGACGAGTATGCAAGGCGGGCTCTGTCGAGGTAACGGAGTTTATGAATATCGAGCGATACTCGCATGTCATGCATATAGTTTCCACGGTCATTGGAGAGTTGAATGACGATGTATCTGTGGTGCAAGCGCTCTCAGCAGTCTTTCCTGCCGGCACTCTTTCAGGTGCACCTAAGCCGCGCGCCATGGAAATTATCGAAGAGCTAGAGCCAACTCGTCGCGGGCTATACGGTGGCATCGTTGGGTATATAGATTTCCGCGGCAATCTCGATTCTGCTATCGCTATTCGCACTGCGCTCATTAAGGATGGAATTGCATATGTGCAAGCTGGTGCGGGAGTTGTCGCAGATTCAGTGGCTGAAAGCGAAGAACAAGAGTGTGTCAACAAAGCCGCTGCCGTGCTGAGCGCTATCGCAACTGCGAATTCACTGCGTAAGCCCCTCTAGTGCGAAAGCAAAAAAGCCTGGCGCTCTTACTTCTTGCGCTGATTGCCCTTCTCTTTGCATCGCGAAATCTCTCCGAACGTCTTGAGGTTTGGTCGGTAGTGCTCGCACTTGTCGCGCTGATTACGGTCGTAGCGCTATTACTTCGCCCGTTGTTTGTCCGCCGGGGAGCCAGGCGTGCGGGATTGCCATCTCGATATGAGCGGGTAAGAGATCCATGGCGCGCGCTTGATAAAGGTGAAGACCCAACTGAGGATTAGGTGCGGTAAAATTGCGCGTCAAGTTCCGTGATAGTGATTGCAACAGAGCACGCAGTATCAACGTATGAACATTAAAGGGAGCGAGAATGTCTAGCATCAATAACCATGGCAACACTCCAGCTGCTTGGGCTACCACGATTATCGTGATTGTTGGTTCTGTCATCGCTGGCATCGCTATTCCCATGGCGAACGTTCCAGTAGCAATAGCTGGGTTCGTCGTTGTAGCAATTGGTGCGATAGTGGGCTTGGTAATGAAGAGCGCAGGTTTTGGGCGCAAGAAGTCCACTCATTAATTTCGTTAGCGCACCCACGACTACATTTAAGGCGAGCAGATGACCGTTCTCGATGAAATTATTGAAGGAGTTCGAGAAGATCTCGATGCGCGCAAGCGAGTGAATCCACTCAATGAAATCATCGTCCGTGCGCAAGAACCATCACTTGGGTTGCCGTTGGATGTTCTCGCCCATTTTGCAAAAGGTTCCTTTGGCGTTATTGCGGAAGTGAAAAGATCATCTCCTAGTAAAGGTGCGCTGGCTTCAATTGATGACCCAGCAGAGCTTGCCCGGCAATATCAAGCAGGCGGAGCATGTGCGGTAAGTGTGCTGACAGAACAACGCAGATTCAAAGGTTCGCTCGAAGACCTTGCAGCAGTGCGCCGCGCGGTCACCATCCCAGTGCTGAGAAAAGAATTTATTGTCGATGTTTATCAAATTCACGAAGCGCGAGCATATGGGGCAGACATCATCCTGCTTATTGTTGCGGCGTTGAGTGATGATCAGCTCGTTGAATTTTCGACTCTCACCCACGCACTTGGCATGAGGACCCTCATTGAAGTACACGATGCACAGGAGATTGACCGAGTGATTCACCTCTCAGAAAAAAGCGCTCTTACCATCGACCTCCTTGGGATCAATGCTCGGAACTTGAAAACCCTTGAGATTAATCCGGCAGCATTTGCCACTCTCGCCCCGTTGGTGCCACCGGCAATCGCCTTGATTGCAGAGTCAGGTATCGCCAATAGCGTGGAAGTTGGCGCATTGAGCGCCCTTGGCGCCGCGGGTATTTTGGTAGGTGAGGCTCTCGTAAAAGATGGCAATCCGGCAAGAAGTATCGCGGAATTTATAAATCGCGCAGAGCAGGAGAGAGTCCGTAGGCTATAGCCATGACGGTCACCCTCGACACCGGCCTATTTGGGCCATATGGCGGACGCTATGTGCCAGAGGCGCTTATTGCTGCCTTGGATGAACTCGCGCAGATGCATGCGTCGATAAAAGATGACTCAATCTTCGCCGCTGAACTTGAGCATCTGCATAAGACCTATTCGGGACGACCGAGCATCCTTACCGAAGCGCATAGATTTGCCGAGCATTGTGGTGGCGCTCGGATTTTGTTAAAACGCGAGGATCTCAATCACACTGGCTCACACAAGATCAACAATGTTTTAGGTCAAGCGCTGCTAACAAAGCGAATGGGTAAGAAGCGTGTTATCGCCGAGACGGGAGCTGGACAACATGGCGTTGCCTCGGCAACTGCAGCTGCGCTATTAGGGCTCGAGTGTGTGGTCTATATGGGAGAAGAGGACACAAAGCGTCAAGCGCTTAATGTCGCTCGAATGAGATTGCTCGGCGCAACCGTCGTACCTGTTACTGCAGGATCGCGAACATTAAAGGATGCCATCAATGAAGCGATGCGAGATTGGGTAACTAATGTTGACACGACCCATTACATCTTAGGCACTGTGGCTGGACCACATCCTTTTCCTGTGATGGTTCGAGACTTTCATCGCATCATTGGCGATGAAGCGCGGGCACAAGTTCTTGAATTAACAGGCGCGTTGCCCACGGCAGTGTTGGCATGTGTTGGCGGCGGCTCTAACGCAATTGGAATCTTCTATCCATTCATCGATGATGTTGGTGTGCGATTACTCGGACTAGAAGCAGGTGGTGACGGGCTGGAAACAGGTCGCCACGCATCTGCGATTTCCGGTGGACGCCCTGGAGTTCTTCATGGCGCACGTTCCTACATGTTGCAAGATGATGATGGGCAAACCATTGAGTCACATTCAATTTCAGCAGGACTGGATTATCCAGGGGTAGGTCCGGAACATGCGCATTTGCACGACATTGGTCGGGCTGAGTACTGGCCGATTACTGACGGAGAGGCAATGGAGGCATTCTCGCTTCTTTGTCGTACTGAAGGAATCATTCCTGCGATAGAGACTGCCCATGCGTTGGCAGGTGCGATGAAGTTAGGAAAAGAGTTGGGACCAGAGGCAGTTCTTCTGATCAATTTAAGCGGTCGTGGTGACAAGGATGTTCAAACTGCAGCGGAATACTTTGGAATGGTATGAAAACGCAGATTGGTGCAACTGCACTCGAGCAAGTTCTCCGCGATGCCAAAGCCCAAAATCGCGCAGCCCTTATTGGATACATTCCAGCCGGATTTCCCTCCATCGAGGGATGTAAAGCGGCCATTGATGTATTGGTCGCAGCAGGTTTTGACGCGATCGAAATTGGTTACCCATACAGCGATCCAGTAATGGATGGACCGATTATTCAAGAAGCAGCAGATTTAGCCCTTCGAAATGGGGTAAAAGCTAAAGATGTGATGGCAACTTTGGCACATGCAAGTGCAACTGGCGCTGCCGCAGTGGTGATGACGTATTGGAATCCGATTGAACAGTTTGGCGCAGAGAGTTTTGCCGATGCAATTGCAGCCGCGGGTGGATCAGGAGTTATTACGCCTGATCTATCGTTCGAACAAGCGCACCCCTGGAAAGAGAGCGCTACGAAAGCGGGAATCAACACTATTTTTGTGGTTGCGCCAAGCACGACCGCGGAACGGTTGCAGAAGGTAACGAGCATTACCTCAGGTTTTGTCTACGCGGCGAGTTTGATGGGAGTAACGGGCACCCGGAATTCCATCTCGAACTCAGCGCAAGAGTTGGTCACGCGAATCCGAGAGGTAACTGATTTGCCAGTTGCAGTTGGGTTAGGTGTATCAACTCCGGAGCAAGCGCGCGAAGTCGCACGGTATGCCGACGGAGTGATCATCGGCAGCGCACTGATCAAAGAGTTATTGAATAAGGGTCTTGACGAAGGATTGGCTAACTTAAAGAAGTTAGCTGAATCGTTGGCGAGCGCTACTAAGGGGGCGCGATGAAGGTAACGAAAGAGAATCTCTTGCCATGGATTGGTCTAGTTGCGCGCTTGGCGCTCGGTGGCGTGCTCTTTGTCGCTGGCGCGATAAAAATTCCCTATCCGTATAAGGCCGCTGCTGCAATGCGAGCATATGAGTTGTTGCCAAATTCGCTCGCTTCATTCTTTGGCTACATTTTGCCGTGGTTTGAAGTGGGGCTGGGTCTGCTCTTGATTCTTGGCGTTGCCAGCCGTCTCTCAGGTTTGATCGGTGCGTTATTGATGATCCTCTTCATCGCGGCAATTAGCTCAGCATGGGCCCGCGGGCTGACTATCGACTGTGGATGTTTCGGCGGTGGTGGCCAAGTTGCGGCAGGGGAAACTAAATATCTCCAGGAGATAATCCGAGATATCGGCCTGGCGATTGCAGGCTTTTATCTCTATTTCCAACCATATTCTCGTTTTGCGCTGGATAATCGAGGGAAGTAGGCTTTTCTCATGGCATCAAAGAATCGTGGACCACAGCGTGGCGGAAAAAACAATGAGCCAGATCCAGTAACTCGATGGATTGTCATCGGCATGGTCTCGCTGGTCGTCATCATTGGAGCAGTCTTTACGGTTGTTAGCAACAAGAGCTCAGCGAGCGTTGCGCTTCCTCCGGGAGCGAGCAAAGAAGATGGTTATGGAATCGTCTTTAATCCAGATGCAACGTCAACAATTAATATTTGGGAAGATTTCCAATGCCCAAGCTGCAAGCGCTTTGAAGGCATCAATGGCCCGAAGATCTATTCTTTGATTGATCAAGGTAAAACAAAAGTGGTCTTCCACACGCTCTCGTTTTTGGGAGATGAATCGGTAGTTGCTGGCATGGGCGCCGGATGCGCTGCCGATCAAGGTCGCTTCTTGGATTACAAGAACTTTATGTATACCAATCAGCAAGAGGAGTATTCGGGAACGTGGACCAAGCCATACGTCATCTCCATGGCAGGGCAAATCGGTCTCGATGAAACGAAGTTTGCTGCCTGTTTGAACACTGATAAGTACCGCAAGTGGCTCACCAACTCGGCTGCCGCAGGTGGCGATGCGAACATCAACGGCACGCCAACTGTCGTGATCAACGGAACCATTATGGAAAGCGATCCACAACAAATTAATTACTACACTGCCGAAGGTTTCACCGCGCAACTCGCGAAGTTCGGCATTAAGTAATCTCTCAATGGAGTGGGCCTATCTCCCTTCTCCGTCAATTAACGTCTTTGCATTGGGGCCGTTAACGGTTCACTTCTATGCGCTATGCATCATCGCGGGAATTGTCGTTGCGGTCTGGTTGGGAGAGCGGCGTTTTGTTGCGCGCGGGGGAGCGCCCGGAGTTGTTACAGATGTTGCATATTGGGCGGTGCCATCGGGCATCATCGGCGGTCGCCTCTATCACTTAGCCACCTCTTGGGATAGCGAGCGAACCTTTCTCGATGCCATTGCCATCTGGCGCGGTGGACTAGGGATCTGGGGCGCGATCAGCCTTGGTGCACTCGGTGCCTACCTGCGCTATCGCGTTCTTAGAACACGAAACGCAACGGAGGAGATCACATACCCACCCTTTGCGCTCTTTATGGATGCGCTAGCGCCCGGAATAGTGTTGGCGCAAGCGATCGGCCGATGGGGTAATTGGTTCAATGTTGAATTATTTGGCAAGCCCTCGACTCTGCCCTGGGCTTTGGAAGTGCCACTTAATAAACGACCTTCTGATTATCAATCCTTCGCAACATTTCATCCGACGTTTCTCTACGAATCGCTCTGGTGTATCGCAGTAGCGCTGCTCTTGCTCTGGGTTTCCCAGCGAGATCTCTTCCGAGACGGGGGAATCTTTCTCCTCTATGTAGCAAGTTATTCACTCGGTCGCTTCTGGATCGAAGGTCTTCGCATAGATGAGAGCGAACTGATTCTTGGCCTTCGATTTAATCTTTGGGTCAGCTCGCTACTCTTTGCCGGCGCAGCGCTTGCCACTTTCAAGCGTCGAAATCGCAACCACGGTATGGCGGCCGACCAGTAGCCCAGCCCGAGCGCTAATCTTCTCCCCATGTCCCTTGAAGAGGTTTACCAACGTAACCTAGAGCACCGAGCACACCGCTCTGGTTGGCTGCGCGCTGCAGTCTTGGGCGTTAACGATGGCCTAGTTTCTAATGCGAGTTTGATGTTGGGCTTCGTGGCTGCGCAAACTGGTCGCGGCACAATCATCACTGCAGGTTTGGCTGGAATTGCGGCGGGCGCGCTTTCGATGGCAGTTGGCGAGTATGTTTCGGTAAGTTCACAAACTGATATTGAAAACGCGGATCGGGAAATCGAACGTGCACACCTTGAGTTAGATCCAGAGGGAGAACTTCGCGAATTGGCGAAGATTTACGAAGATCGCGGCGTCCCTGAGGCGCTCGCCCTTGAGGTTGCCCAAGCAATGCACAATCACAATGCGCTTGAGGCGCATCTTCGTGATGAGTTGGGTCAGCATGACTTGACGAAGGCGCGCCCGATCCAAGCGGCCATCGCATCGGCGGCAGCGTTCACTGCTGGTGGCTTGATCCCGATGATTGGCATATTCATTCCCACTCTGATTAATCGAGGGGTAAGCATCATCGTGGTTACGGTGATTGGCTTGGCTTTAGCTGGAGTGATTGGCGCAAGCATTTCTGGGACCAAGCCCTTGCCGCCCACGATACGAATCCTTATCGGCGGCTCACTGGCGATGGCCGTCACATCGGGCATCGGGGCCCTGGTTCACATGAGCGGCCTTTAATCGCTAGTATTTGTCCTGTTACATCTGGGCCAATGTCGTCCCATTCCAATTAATTGCAGGTAGCTGCCAAATGTGCGCCCCTTACGGCGCAGGTTACGGTGGAACTTTTTTGGGGGGATATTTATGGTCATTCATCATTTCTCAGGCGTTCCTGTTGCGCAGGGCCTTTACGATCCCAATTTAGAGAAGGATGCATGTGGCGTGGCGATGGTTGCCACACTCACCGGTGAGGCTCGCCATGACATTGTCGCGCTTGGATTAACTGCCCTTCGAAATATGGAGCATCGCGGCGCATCGGGTGCAGAACCAGATAGCGGTGATGGTGCAGGAATTTTGATTCGAATTCCAGATAGCTACTTGCGGGCCGAAGTTGCCTTCCCACTTCCAGAGCGTGGAGGCTATGGAGTTGGCATCGCCTTCCTCCCTTCGAATGAGCAGAAGGCAGATGAGGTAATCAAGAGTGTAGAAGTTTTAGCGCGCGAAGAAGGTCTGACTGTTCTCGGCTGGCGCGATCTACCGATTAACTCATCAATGCTCGGCGTTACCGCTAAGTCAGTGATGCCAAGCTTCAAACAATTATTCGTTGCCGGAGCAAAAGGAGAGAGCGATCTAGAGCTCGATCGACTTCTCTTCTGTTTCCGTAAGCGAGCAGAACATGGACACGAAATCTATTTCCCATCGCTTTCCACGCAGACTTTGGTGTACAAGGGAATGCTCACAACTGGACAACTTGAGGATTTCTTCCCGGAGCTCTCCGATGAGCGCGTAGCATCCCCGCTTGCCTTAGTGCATTCACGATTTTCCACTAACACTTTTCCATCCTGGCCACTGGCGCATCCCTATCGGTACATCGCACATAACGGTGAGATTAATACCGTCAAAGGAAATAGAAATTGGATGCGCGCCCGAGAAGCCCTTTTGCAAAGCGATCTGATTCCAGGCGATATCAAGCGAGTGTTTCCGATTGTCTCCGAAGGTGGCAGCGACTCTGCCTCATTCGATGAAGTGCTCGAATTGCTCTATCTAGGAGGCAGGACCTTGCCACATGCGATGTTGATGATGATCCCAGAAGCATGGGAGAACAACTCGACCATGGATCAATCTCGACGCGACTTTTACGCTTTCCACTCATCCTTGATTGAACCGTGGGATGGTCCTGCGTGCGTAACCTTTACCGATGGCCATCAAGTTGGTGCAGTCCTCGATCGTAATGGGCTACGCCCATCGCGTTTTTGGGTGACTGATGAAGGCTTGGTAGTTCTTGCAAGCGAAGTGGGAGTGCTCGATATTCCGCAAGCATCAGTTGTCCGCAAAGGTCGATTGCAGCCAGGAAAGATGTTTCTTGTCGATCTCAAAGAAGGTCGGATCATTGAAGATGAAGAGATTAAATCCACCCTTGCAAAGAGCGCCGATTTCGGAAGTTGGGTTGATAAAGGAATAGTCAAACTAGAGGATCTCCCGGCGCGCGAGCACATCGTTTACCCGCATGCTTCAGTGATCCGACGACAGCGAGCATTTGGCTACACCGAGGAAGAGTTGCGAATCTTGCTCACTCCGATGGCGCGGGCTGGTTTAGAGCCACTTGGCTCGATGGGAACAGATTCTCCTATCGCTGCGCTCTCCAACAAGCCACGGTTGCTCTTTGATTACTTCACACAATTATTCGCTCAAGTAACCAATCCACCGTTGGATGCGATTCGTGAAGAGCTCGTCACAAGTTTGAGCGCCACGATTGGACCAGAGCACAACATTTTGGATCCTGGCCCGGATTCGTGCCGCCAGATTTTGTTGCCGTTTCCCGTAATTGATAACGATGAACTGGCGAAGATCATCCACGTCAACGCCGACAAGACTCAAACCGGTTTCACGCCCTATGTAGTGCGTGGACTCTTCTCGGTCGCCGAGGGTGGCGCTGGTTTAGCAGCTCGAATAACAGAACTTCAAGGTGAGGTAAGCCGTGCAATTGAAAATGGCGCTCGCATTATTGTTCTCTCGGATAGAGACGGTGACGCTGACAACGCACCAATCCCATCACTACTACTTACTGCCGCGATTCATCACCACTTAATCCGGGAGCAACGTAGAACTCAAGTTGGCTTGGTGGTAGAAGCAGGAGATGTACGCGAAGTTCACCATGTTGCGCTCTTGCTTGGTTATGGCGCGGCCGCAGTCAATCCCTACCTCGCAATGGAGAGCGTCGAGGATCTCGTTCACCAAGGCGTAATCACGAACATCTCTCCCGAGAAGGCGGTCCGTAACTTAATTAAGGCCCTGGGTAAAGGCGTTTTGAAAGTTATGTCGAAGATGGGAATCTCGACCATCGCCTCGTACACCGGCGCTCAAGTTTTCGAAGCTATCGGCCTCTCGCAAGAAGTTGTTGATTCGTACTTCACGGGCACCACTTCTCGATTGGGCGGAATTGGCATCGATGTAATCGCAAGTGAAGCGATCGCACGCCATCAAATTGCGTATCCACCGGGGGGAGAGATTCCAGGAACGAAGAAACTTCCTACGGGAGGGGAGTATCAGTGGCGTCGCGATGGGGAGCCGCACCTCTTCGATCCGGAGACAGTCTTCCTATTGCAGCACTCCACTCGTAATCGCAGATTCGAGATTTTCAAGCAATACACCGACAAGGTCAACAATCGTTCTAAAGATTTAATGACTCTGCGTGGACTCTTTGCATTCTCCTCAGATCGCAAGGCGATATCAGTCAACGAGGTCGAGCCAGTGAGCGAAATCGTCAAAAGATTCTCGACTGGTGCCATGTCCTACGGTTCGATTTCACAAGAGGCGCACGAGACCCTTGCTGTTGCGATGAATCGACTCGGTGGTAAATCGAATACAGGCGAAGGCGGCGAAGATCCTGAGCGATACATCCCACTTGCCAATGGTGATTCAAAGCGTTCAGCAATTAAGCAGGTAGCAAGTGGACGCTTTGGTGTGACGAGTGAGTATCTAGTCAACGCAGATGATTTGCAGATCAAGATGGCCCAAGGAGCTAAGCCTGGTGAAGGCGGACAGCTCCCAGGCCAAAAGGTCTATCCATGGGTTGCAAAGACTCGCCACTCCACCCCTGGCGTTGGACTAATTTCGCCACCACCACATCACGACATCTATTCAATTGAGGATCTTGCGCAGCTCATTCATGATTTGAAAAACTCCAACAAAGATGCGCGGATACACGTCAAGCTCGTTGCAGAAGTTGGCGTCGGAACAGTCGCCGCAGGCGTGAGCAAAGCGCATGCCGATGTTGTACTTATCTCGGGACATGACGGAGGTACCGGCGCCTCACCATTGACCTCTCTCAAGCATGCAGGAGCACCGTGGGAGCTTGGTTTAGCTGAGACGCAACAGACCTTGATGCTCAATCGACTTCGCGATCGAATCGTTGTGCAAACTGATGGCCAGTTAAAGACAGGTCGAGATGTTGTTATTGCAGCGCTACTTGGCGCAGAGGAGTTTGGTTTTGCGACAGCGCCTCTTGTGGTCTCGGGTTGCATCATGATGCGCGTCTGCCATCTGGATACCTGTCCAGTTGGTGTGGCTACGCAGAATCCAGCGCTGCGCGAGAAATTCTCGGGCAAACCTGAGTTTGTTGAGACTTTCTTCGAGTACATCGCAGAGGAAGTTCGTGAACTCTTGGCATCACTTGGCTTTAGAACTTTGGAAGAGGCAGTCGGCCAGGTCGAAGTACTCGATACCAAACGCGCGATAGATCATTGGAAAGCAGCAGGATTAGACCTCGCACCATTGTTGGTCGCGCCTGCTGCTGGCGTGCGTTACGCAATCAACAAACAAGATCACGGATTGGATAAGGCGCTCGATAATGAATTGATCGAGCTCTCCAAGAGTGCGCTTCTAGATGCACAGCCGGTTCGTGCCAGCCTTGAGGTACGAAACGTCAATCGCACTGTGGGCACCATGCTTGGCGCCGAGGTCACACGTAGATATGGCGGGGCAGGTTTGCCACCAGGAACAATCGATTTGACCTTCCACGGTTCTGCCGGTCAATCCTTCGGAGCATTTATTCCTAAGGGAATCACCTTGCGCCTCTATGGCGATGCCAATGATTACGTTGGTAAGGGAATCTCTGGTGGAACGATTGTCGTCCAACCGGATGAGCGTGCAACGTTCGATGCGCATGAGAATGTCATTGCCGGAAATGTCATCGGCTACGGTGGCACTCTAGGTGAGATATTCATTCGTGGAATTGTTGGTGAACGATTCTGCGTGCGAAATTCTGGCGCCACCGCAGTAGTCGAGGGAGTCGGCGATCACGGTTGTGAATACATGACCGGTGGCGTTGTCGTAGTTCTTGGTCGCACGGGTCGAAATTTTGCCGCAGGTATGTCTGGTGGACGAGCCTTCGTGCTTGATATCAATCCGGCAAACGTCAACGGTGAGATGGTAGATGTACTTATCCCAACTGAGAGCGACAAGGCCTTGCTACATACGATTCTTTCGCGCTACAGCGCTGAAAGTGGTTCGACGATTGCGGCTGAACTCCTTAATGATTGGCAATCGTCAGTGGAACGCTTCTCACTTGTGATGCCTCGGGATTACGCTCGCGTACTTGCTGCGATGGAGCGAGCCGAAAAAGAGGGCCTACCTCGGGAAACTTATGTAATGGAGGCAACCCATGGCTGATCCAACAGGATTTATGAAAACTCCTCGACAAACGCCAACTAGGCGACCGGTTGATATTCGGATTCGCGATTGGCGTGAGGTTTATGAAGAGCAACCATTTGCCGACCTGCAAAAGCAGGCTGGGCGATGCATGGATTGCGGTATTCCGTTCTGCCATCAAGGGTGCCCGCTAGGTAATCTCATTCCAGAGTGGAATGACTTGATTTGGCGTGGCGAAGTGGGCGAAGCAATTGATCGACTCCATGCAACCAATAATTTCCCCGAGTTCACCGGGCGCTTATGTCCAGCCCCATGTGAAACAGCGTGTGTTGTGGGAATCAATCGCGATGCAGTGACTATTAAGCAAGTGGAACTTCGTACTATCGAAGAAGCCTTTGAATCAGGGGGTGTGACTCCGCTTATTCCTGATCGCCTAACGGGCAAAACCGTAGCGGTCGTTGGTTCAGGGCCTGCCGGACTTGCCGCTGCGCAGCAACTCACCCGAGCCGGCCATACCGTCGCGGTTTATGAGCGAGGCGAGAAGATTGGCGGATTACTCCGTTATGGAATCCCTGAATTTAAAATGGAGAAATCTATTCTCGATCGCAGACTCGCGCAGATGAAGGCTGAAGGAACCCGCTTTCGCGCGGGCGTGAACGTTGGCGAAGAGATAACTGGTGAACAACTTCGCACTCGTTACGACGCAGTAGTTCTTGCAGTGGGCGCAACACAATGGCGCGATCTTCCTGTACCGGGCCGGGATCTCAACGGAGTCTTCCAAGCAATGGAGTATCTCCCATGGGGCAACAAGCTTGGTCTGGGAGAGATTGCACAATCGCCCATCGACGTGCACGGCAAGCATGTAGTAATTCTTGGCGGTGGCGACACCGGTGCTGATTGTCTTGGTACAGCGACGCGACAAGGCGCAGCATCGATTACGCAGTTAGAGATCATGCCGCGGCCAAGTGATGAACGACCATCATCTGCGCCATGGCCTACCTATCCGATGATTTACCGCGTTTCGAGCGCACATGAAGAGGCAGGCGAGCGCATCTATTCGGTATCTACAGAAGCGTTTCTCGGCGATGAACATGGCAACTTGCGCGCTCTTCGTATCGTTGAATCTGAATTCGTTAATGGCAAGTTTGAAAAGGTGCCCGGCAGCGAACGTGAGATTCCCGCAGATTACGTCTTCCTTGCTATGGGATTTACTGGCGTAGAGAAATCACCTTTAATTGCGCAACTAGGCGTTGATCTTGATGCCCGCGGAAATGTGGCGCGCGATGACGAGTATCAAAGCTCTATTCCTGGCGTCTTTGTCGCTGGCGATGCTGGTCGAGGTCAATCGTTGATTGTGTGGGCCATTGCAGAGGGACGTTCAGCAGCAGCGGCAGTCGATAGATTCCTCATGGGTCGCACTCAATTACCAGCTCCTATTGAACCCACAGCCAGACCGCTTATGGTGTAACCCAGGAACTGGGGCATCAGGGGAGAGGGAGGCGTAAGTAATGGTCCTGCACCGTAGAGCGAAAATCGTCTGCACGTTAGGGCCAGCGACGGCAAGCGCGCAAAGTATTGGCCAACTAATCGATGCTGGCATGAATGTTGCACGACTAAATCTCTCGCATGGCAGTCGCACTGAGCATGAGGAATTACTCCGACACGTTCGCATTGAGAGCGCAAGGCGGGGCGCACACGTTGCGCTCTTGGCAGATCTGCAGGGACCGAAGATTCGACTTGGGAAATTTGTCGATGGCACGCATGAATTGAAACAGGGCGCCAACTTCGTCATCACCGTGCAGGAGATAGTTGGCGATAGCTCACGCGCCTCTACAACATATAAGGGCCTTGCTAGAGATTGCACTCCAGGGGATGTTTTGTTAATCGATGATGGAAAGGTACGACTTCAAGTTTCGAAAATCGAAGGTGACGAGATTTTCACAGTCGTACGCACCGGGGGGTTCATCAGTAATAGCAAAGGAATTAATGCGCCCGGCTCGTCGCTTTCTGTGCCGGCGTTGTCCGAGAAGGATCTCGCTGATTTAGAGTGGGCGCTCAACTCTGGCGTTGATATCGTGGCATTGTCCTTTGTAAGGACGGCCGATGACATTCGTGGCGCCCATGCCGTGATGGATCGACTCAATATCCGAATTCCGGTGATTGCGAAAATCGAGAAACCGCAAGCAGTCTCCAATCTCGACGAGATTGTTGCTGCATTTGATGGCCTTATGGTTGCGCGCGGAGATTTAGGTGTGGAACTTCCGATTGAAGAGGTTCCGCTGGTGCAGAAGAAGTGCATCATTGCTGCGCGCGAGAATGCCAAGCCAGTCATTGTCGCAACACAAATGTTGGAGTCAATGATTAATCTGCCGACGCCTACCCGCGCTGAAGCTACTGATTGTGCGAACGCAATTTTGGACGGCGCCGATGCCTTGATGCTCTCGGGCGAAACGAGCGTAGGTAAGTACCCCGTCGAAGCTGTAACAATGATGTCGCGCATCATCGCAAAAATCGAGGAAGAGGCGTTGGCGCAGGTCGCGCCACTTCGCCATATCCCGCACACTAAATCTGGCGCAATCACGAAAGCAGCGGCAGAGGTCGGTGCAGTCGTTGGTGCTCGTTTTCTCGTTGCCTTTACGCAGAGCGGTGATTCAGCGCGGCGGATGGCGAGGTTACGATCAGAAATTCCGATTCTTGCCCTTACTCCTGAGGCAAGTACCGCACATCAATTGGCGCTCTCATGGGGCGTGGAGCCAATGGTTGTTCCCGCGGCAAAGCACACCGACGAGATGGTCAAGCAGATTGATTCCGCTCTTCTTGATACCGCTCGGGCCGCGATTGGTGAGTACATCGTTATCGTTGCAGGGAGCCCGCCAGGTATTCCGGGCTCAACCAACGCGATGCGGGTGCATCGCATCGGAGATGCTGTGGGAGGCGCTGCGCCTGCCTACCGCTAAACTTGCAGGAGATAGCTACAACGCCTCGGTACTCCAACGGTAGAGAGGGCAGTCTCAAACACTGCATAGTGTCGGTTCGAATCCGACTCGGGGCACATGAATCCATCAACGCAGAAAATCGGGCCGCTGAGGATTGTGGTGGCCGAAGATGAAGCGCTGATTCGGATGGACCTCGTGGAAATGCTAGAGCGCGAGGGATACGAAGTAGTTGGCGAAGCTGCTAATGGCAACGATGCGATTTCTATTGTTCGCGACAAGAAACCAGATATTGCGCTCTTTGATGTCAAGATGCCGCTCAAAGATGGAATCACAGCTGCGGAGGAATTGCGTGGCGAGGTACCCATCGTCATGCTGACAGCCTTTAGTCAGCGAGAGCTGATCGAGCGAGCCAACAACGCAGGAGTGATGGCGTACCTAGTAAAGCCTTTTACCGTCGCAGACTTGATACCGGCGATCGAAGTTGCTCGCACCCGTTTTTTTGAGCGAGAGCTCCTTGCGGGGGAGATTGAAGATTTGACGGCTCGATTAGAAGCTCGGAAACTTTTGGAGCGTGCTAAGGGGCTACTCATGCGAGATCAGGGGATGAGCGAGCCAGAGGCATTCACCTGGCTCCAGCGAAGCGCTATGGATCGACGGATGTCGATGGCAGAGGTGGCGCGTTCTTTGATTGAGGGCTCTGCTGACGTTGGCGGGGTCGATGGGGCGAGTACCCCTTAATTCGAGCAGATTTCTTGCAAATAATCGTCGGATTTAGCCAATTTAGCGGGCCTTCCGACTTACAACTTCGCCTCACATTTGGCATACTCAGCCAGTAATTCGCCCGGAATGTTCATCTAGTACTGGTGTTCAGGGTGGAAATACGAAGTACTTCGAAAATCATCGAAAGGGAAATAATGCAAAAGTCATACAAGTGGAAGGTCGTAACCGCCTTCGCTGTAGCGACTCTCGTTCTCGCAGGCTGTTCCTCATCTGACACAGCTTCCGAAGAGACCGCTACCGACACTGCATCAGAAGAGGCAGCTCCTGCTTCAACTGGTCCATTGAAGATCGGTTCACTACTTCCAGAGACAGGTAACCTCGCATTCCTCGGGCCACCAGAGTTCGCAGGTGTAGATCTCGCTGTTAAGGAGATCAACGATGCAGGTGGCGTTCTTGGTCAACCAGTAGAGCACATCCGTGGCGATTCTGGAGATACCAGCACCGATATCGCACAACAGACTGCTGATTCACATATCGCAGCTGGCGTCGGTGCAATCGTGGGTGCAGCATCATCAGGTGTATCACTCACCGTCATCGACAAGATCACAGGTGCA
>CAMAPN010000004.1 GCA_945860275.1 Bifidobacterium breve | reverse complement strand
CGTGAAAAGTTATCTGCTCTTTGGTAGCGAAGAAGTTCTCTCCGATCGCGCCCTTCGAGCAATCGAACGCGAGAATCCAACAATAGAGAAGATCACCTTTGATGGCGGGAACTTCGAACCAGGTGATTTCTCTAATGCAACAGCGCCATCGCTATTTGGCGAAGAGCGACTGGTTGTCGTTCGAGAATTGCAGGACATCCCCGAAGAGGCGCAGGGAGAGATCTTGCGGTTCTTGGCAGATCAGCCCTCCGACATCACGCTCGTTCTGATCCATCCCGGGGGCGTGAAAGGCAAAGCCTTCATAGATAAACTGAAGAAAATTAAAATTAATCTCATTGCCTGCGAAGCCATCAAAAAAGATGGCGAGAAGATTGAACTCGTCAAAGCCGAAGCGCTAGATCGCGGCAGAAAAATCAGTAACGATGCCGCGCGCGCCCTTGTTGATGCTTCTGGTAGCGAAGCGCGCGAGATGATCAGCTCGCTCCATCAGTTATTAAGCGACACAACTGGAACTATTGAAGCCAAAGATGTAAATGCGCTCTTTGCCGGACGAATTGAAACCACATCATTTGCCGTTGCCGATGCAATCTTGGAGAGCTCGCTAGGGCAAGCGCTCATAACCCTTCGCCAAGCCCTCGATACTGGCGTAGATCCAGTGGTTATCGTGAATTCACTCGCCTCGTCATTGCGCACTCTTGCAAAGGTTGGTTCCGCGCCGCGCAGTGCTCGCGCCGCCGAGTTAGCCCCAGTTCTCGGCATGGCGCCATGGCAGGTTGATAAAGCGCGTCGCCAGCTGAGCGGATGGAGCGGGGCGGGGATTACGGCAGCAATGAGCGCTATTGCGCACGCCGATAGCCAGGTCAAAGGCGGGGGCAGCGATTCTGCATTCGCATGCGAGCAGGCCCTAATGGCGGTGGCCGCTGCCCGCTCAGTTTGAGCCGGCAACTGCCCTCCTGATACCCTCCTACCCCTACGAAAGGCCACCCTGGCCCACTCAGAGATAGGCAACTATCTCGACGAGCGAAGAGAAGAGACCCAGAGTTTTATGGCAAATATCAAGTCGCAGATCAAGCGGATCAAGACCAATGCGAAGGCGCAAGAGCGCAATAAGTCAGTTCGTTCTTCGCTCAAGACCGCAATCCGCCGCTTCCGCGATGCCGTGACCGCTGGGGATGCCACCGTAGTCACCAAAGAGCTCCGCGCCGCTTCGCGCGCCCTCGATGTCGCTGTAGCCAAGGGCGTCATCCATAAAAATCAAGCAGCGAACAAGAAGTCAGCGATGGCTAAGGCTGCATCTTCATCTTCAGCTCGATAACGAAAACACTAGCGGCATAAATGCCTGCCATCCCATTAAGTAGCGCGCCACAACCTGCGGACACCAATCCAGCAATCATTCGTAACTTCTCGATCATTGCGCATATTGATCATGGCAAATCAACGCTTGCTGATCGCATGCTCGGTATTACCGGGGTAGTTGAAGCTCGAAACATGCGGGCGCAATATCTAGACCGCATGGATATCGAACGCGAGCGCGGTATCACCATCAAATCCCAAGCAGTACGTCTGCCATGGCAAACTGATGGCCAGGATTACATCCTCAACATGATTGATACTCCCGGTCACGTAGATTTCACGTACGAGGTCTCCCGCTCGCTAGCTGCCTGTGAAGGCGCAGTCTTACTTGTGGATTGTGCACAAGGTATCGAAGCGCAGACCCTGGCAAATCTCTATCTTGCGATGGAGAACGATCTGACCATAATTCCTGTTCTGAACAAGATTGATCTTCCGGCTGCTCAACCTGAGAAGTTTGCCGATGAATTAGCGCGATTAATCGGATGTGACCCCAGCGATTGCATCAAGGTTTCTGGAAAGACAGGAGAAGGTGTCGACCACCTGCTCGACGAGATCGTACGTCGCATCCCGTCTCCAGTAGGAGATGCCAATGCGCCAGCGCGAGCATTGATTTTCGATTCAGTGTATGACGTCTATCGCGGTGTGGTTACTTACGTTCGAGTGGTCGATGGTCGCCTCCGTGAACATGATCAAATTCAAATGTTCTCAACAGGAATTAAGCACGAGATGCTCGAAGTTGGCGTCATCTCTCCGGAGCCAATTTCCAGTAAAGGTCTTGGCGTTGGCGAAGTTGGATACTTGATTACGGGCGTGAAAGATGTCCGCCAATCTCGTGTCGGAGATACTGTCACAACTGCAAATAAGCCAGCACAGATTGCGCTCGCCGGTTACAAAGATCCAATTCCAATGGTCTTCTCTGGGCTATATCCACTTGATGCTTCTGAATATCCAACGCTTCGAGAAGCTCTTGAGAAACTTCAGCTAAACGATGCTGCTTTAGTCTTTGAACCCGAGACTTCTGCCGCTCTTGGCTTTGGATTCCGATGCGGCTTCCTCGGGTTACTTCATATGGAAATTGTGCGCGAGCGGTTAGAGCGCGAGGCAAATCTCTCACTTATTTCGACTGCACCGAACGTGGTTTATCACTTAACTCTTGAAGATGGAAGCGAAGTCGAAGTAACAAATCCAAGTGAGTTTCCTGAAGGCAAAATTGCCGAAGTGCGCGAACCAATTGTTCGAGCAACAATCCTTGCGCCAAGTGAATTCATAGGATCAATTATGGAATTGTGCCAAGGGCGTCGTGGCGTGCTGCAAGGAATGGATTACCTATCAGAAGATCGTGTGGAGATTCGCTACACCTTGCCCCTGGGAGAAATTGTCTTCGACTTTTTCGACAACTTGAAGTCCCGCACTCGTGGCTACGCCTCTCTCGATTATGAACCAATCGGTGAAGCGCCAGGAGATCTCGTAAAGGTCGACATCTTGCTGCAAGGTGAGAAAGTCGATGCGTTTAGCGCGGTCATCCATAAAGAGAAAGCCTATGCATATGGTGTGATGATGACTGGCAAACTCCGCGAGCTCATCCCACGTCAACAATTCGAAGTTCCTATCCAGGCTGCTATCGGCGCTCGAATCATTGCACGTGAAAATATTCGAGCTATTCGTAAAGATGTTCTTGCCAAGTGCTACGGCGGTGACATCACCCGTAAGCGAAAACTTCTTGAGAAGCAAAAAGAGGGCAAGAAGCGGATGAAGATGGTCGGTCGCGTTGAAGTGCCACAAGAAGCGTTCATCGCTGCGCTTTCCACAAACGAAGAGGCAGACAAAGCTAAATCAAAGAAGTAAGTTGATTGTTTGCGGCGGCAACAAGTAGCGCCAGGAGAGCCAGATGACCTCCATAGATTGTCAGTGGATAGCGACCTACTAATGCAAGTGGTTCAAGGAATTTAGTGGTTCTTCGCTCTCGCCAAATCCAATCAAGTGAAAATTTAGAGAGAATCACACCGGCTCCAAGAAAGATTGCCAATTCACCTGGCTGAAATCCCTGCCATGAAATCTGCCAATACATCATCTGTGTATACCCGATGATCATCGTGATGATTGGATAACGAACAATAAGTTTCCATGCCATAGCCAGAAGCGCCCACACCATGAGTATTTCGGGGAAGTTAAAGTCGGGCCAGAGTAAGCGCATCATCGCATTAAGGAGCACGGCGAGAGCAAAGACTTCAATCCACCGTCTAAATTTTAGGCCGTACAGCCCCCAGACGATGCCTGATGCAACCATGAAAAGCGGCATTGAGAAACGTGTGAACGTCAACCGTGAGTACTCGACGATGTCATTGTTCAAGCCGATTGATTCAAGTGCGGAGAGCGCATGATCGATAACCATCAAAATGATTGCTAGTCCGCGCATAGCATCAAGGATGCGCTTGCGTTTTTGACCGGGGGCAGTGCTCGTCACATCGAAGAGTATAAACTTCCCTTCGTGTCGCTCTCCTTCTATGTCCATATTCCATACTGCGTGAAGCGGTGTGGCTATTGCGACTTCAACACATACACCCCAGCAGAGCTTCGCGAGGGCGTCGATTCAGTTGCCAGCGTCTCGCAGGGGTATATCGAAGGGCTTATCGGAGAATTGGAGCAAGCCTGCACTCGATTGGGTACGCGCGCAGTTAGCACTATCTTCTTTGGCGGCGGGACTCCCACCTTGCTACCGCCAGACCAACTCGCTCGCATACTCAGAGCTATTGAGAATCGATTCGAGATCACAGAAGAGTGTGAAATTACAACGGAAGCCAATCCAGACTCAGTGAACAGCAGATCACTCAATCAACTTCGTGAAGTGGGCTTTAACCGAATCTCATTTGGCGTGCAATCCATGAAATCGCACGTACTCCAAGTTCTCGATCGCACCCATGATTCGGCGCGAGTGGGCGAGGTAGTTACAGCTGCCAAAAGTGCTGGCTTTGATTCCATCAGCGTAGATCTAATCTATGGCACGCCGGGTGAGAGCGCTGTCGATCTGGCAGAGAGCGTGGATTTTGCGCTCAGCCTGCCAATAGATCACATCAGCGCATATGCATTAATCGTGGAACAGGGAACGAAGTTTGGTGCAGCAGTCCGAAGAGGTGAAGTTGTCATGCCAAACGATGACCAGACCGCCGAGAAATATGCGCTCATCGATGCACGCATGAACGCAGCAGGATTTCCTTGGTATGAGCTAAGCAATTGGGCTAAACCTGGACATGAATGCAAACATAACCAGATGTATTGGATCAGTGGAGATTGGTGGGGATTAGGTGCTGGAGCGCACTCACACGTCGCAGGCGAGCGTTGGTGGAATCTTAAACATCCCAAGACATATCTCGATGCGATAGCAGAGGGAAAGTCACCATCTGCAGGAAAGGAACTCCTCACCGAAGATGACAAGTCAACTGAGCGCGTGATGCTACGAATTCGAATGCGTGAAGGTATGGCGCTCTCTACTTTTAGTGATGTACAGCGCAACGTTCTGGATGGTTTTTTTCAACGCGGCCTATTTATCCCTGAGCAATGGCAGAACGGGCGCGTGGTACTTGCGCTAGAGGGGCGACTTCTCGCGGATCAAATCGTCAGAGAAGTACTTTCGTAGTGACCTTAGGTACAATGACAATATGCAAACATTGAATCTAGTACTCACTGCTCTACTGGCGCTTATCTTCTTGCTCTCTGGAATTTCAAAAGCCAGTGGCAACGAAAAGGGGCTATCGGGTACGCGAGAAGTGAATGTCCCTGATGGCATTGCACGCGTTGTAGGTTTCTTTGAAGTGCTACTCGCGCTCGGGCTAGTGATCGGGCTTTATGACTCATGGTTCACCAACGCGATTCAATGGTTAGCTCTCGTGGGAGCCTGGTGCACGATGGCGGTGGCGTTGATTCTCCACTTTCGCGCGGGCAAGGCAGCCACTGGGTTACCTGCCTTTATCCTGCTGACAATCGCTTCGGTTGCGCTCGTAACTATCTAGCTTTCCCCCTAAAATTGGCACTCGGGCACCGCAAGTGCCAAGCCAGAATGTAACGGGTAGGGGGTACTTCATGGAGCGGCGGATGGAAATCTTGCGCGCCATCGTTGAGGACTACGTCGCTACCAATGAGCCGGTGGGGTCGAAAGTTCTGGCCGCTCGCCATGGCTTGAGCATTTCGCCAGCAACGATTCGAAATGAAATGGCTGCCCTTGAAGATGAAGGGCTAATCATCCAACCGCACACAAGCGCCGGACGTATCCCGACAGATTTAGGGTATCGAGTCTTCGTTGATCGCCTCTCGACAGTGAAACCACTTTCCGCGCCGGAGCGACGTGCAATCGACAAGTTCCTTGAGGGCGCAGTGGATCTCGATGATGTTGTCGCGCGCACCGTCCGTTTACTCTCGCAAGTTACACATCAAGTGGCAATAGTGCAGTATCCATCGTTGACGCGCTCTGCCGTCCGACATATCGAAGTTCTTTCACTTGCACCAAATCGATTGATGTTGGTATTAATCGCTGACACTGGACGGGTCGAGCAGCGCATCTTGGAACTGCCGCGCGACATGGATGAGAGCACCCTCACCTTGTTGCGAAGTAAGCTCAACGCTCGATCTGTTGGCAAAAAGTTAGCGGCGCTACCAGAGACTCTGAAGGGCCTTGAAGAGGAGTTCACAGAAAATACTGCGACCAATATTCGGCAGGTTATCGGAGTGATTCTTGAAATGGCAATAGAGAGAAGCGAAGAGCGAGTGGTGGTTTCTGGTACATCAAATCTTGCTCGCCATGCTCCAGACTTCAATGAGAGCGTGCACCCAGTCCTTGAAGCGTTAGAAGAACAGGTTGTCTTACTACGACTTTTGGGTGAGGCGGTCGATGAGATGAAAGTCAAAATCGGACATGAACAAGAGAATAAGAAATTGCACTCAACGAGCGTGATCACAACTGGATACGGGCCAACTGGAGATGCAGTAGCGACTCTGGGAATTATTGGACCCACGCGGATGGACTACCCAACCTCTATGGGAGCTGTCAGTGCTGTCGCACGTTATGTCAGCAGATTTTTACAAGAGGAAATCTAATGGCTCAAGATCATTACTCAGCGCTGGGGTTAGCTCGCGAGGCATCTGCAGATGAAATTAAACGGGCATATCGAAAATTAGCGCGCGAGCTTCATCCTGACGTTAACCCCGACCCGAAATCACAAGAGCGATTCAAAGAGGTGACACACGCCTATGAGATTTTGAGCGATCCAGATAAACGTCGAAGTTATGACATGGGTGGCGACGGCGGGTTTGCCAGCGGCTTTGGTTTTGGCGACATCATGGATGCCTTCTTCGGTGGTGGTGGATCACGCGGGCCACGAGCACGCGTGCGTCGTGGACAAGATGCCTTGATTCGAATTGATCTCACTCTTGAAGAGGCAGCTTTTGGAAGTGAGCGCGAATTAACAGTAGAGACTGCCGTGACTTGCGAAGTGTGCACCGGAACTGGTTGTGCGCCAGGGAGTTTGCCAACAACATGTGAACTCTGTCGTGGACGAGGCGAAGTGCAACAGGTAACCCGTTCGATTCTTGGCCAAATGATGACCTCACGTCCATGTGCGAATTGCCAAGGATTTGGTACGACAATAAAAGAGCCATGTGGTGAATGTGCGGGCGATGGGCGAGTACGTTCTCGTTCGACCTTAGAGATAAATATTCCAGCAGGAATCGATGATGGAAATCGGATTCAACTCTCTGGCAAAGGAGAGGTAGGTCCCGGTGGTGGGCCAAGTGGCGATCTGTATGTTGAAGTTCACGTGGCTAGCCATGAAACCCTTGTTCGCGATGGTGATGATCTTCATTCACCGCTAGCTATTTCCATGGTTGATGCAGCGCTGGGGACTACCGTTGAAATCGAGAGCCTTGATGGGTTACTCCAAGTGCCGATCCCGCAAGGAACTCAAAGTGGCACCACTATTCCAGTCCGAGGAAAAGGCGTGACCAGGCTTCGCGGAGCAGGGCGCGGAGATCTCTTTGTGCACGTGGAAGTAGTGATTCCGACCAAGCTCTCAGATCCAGAAGCGCAGCTGCTTCGCTCTTTTGCACAGATGCGTGGAGATAAAGAGCGCGTTTCGGTGAGTAACACGCAAGGTGGCGAGACCGGGTTTTTCTCACGACTCAAAGATGCGCTAGGTCGCTGACGGTGTACACCCTCTTTTTTATTGCTCCACATGAGATAAAAAAAGATGACATCACAGTTGACGGTACTGAAGCTCGCCATGCCATTTCAGTACTACGTGTGCGCACTGGAGAGATCATTCGTTTAGCGGACGGTCTTGGCAATTGGGTTGAAGGGGAGATCAATTCGGTAGCAAAAGATTCGCTAACCATTTCAGTAAGTAACCGCGGAATTGATCGTGCGAACGCCACATCCATCACTACTGCGCAAGCATTACTAAAGGGTGATAACCAGAAGGCTGCTTTAGATCAACTGGTGCAATCGGGAGTGGATTCAATCATCCCTTGGCGCGCATTTCGATCGATTGGCGCTGCCGATAAGAGTGAGAAATGGCAAGAAGCCATTCGCGCCGCTGCCAAGCAGTCACGTCGGTCAAGAATTCCGATTCTTCTCCCAAAGGTAGAGTTACATGAGCTCAGTAAAAGCTTCAATCGATATGACAAAGTGATTGCGCTACACGAGGGCGCCTCGAGTAAGTTGACGACAATTACTGGATTAGAAAAGTGCCGAGAGGTACTTGTCATAGTTGGCCCCGAAGGGGGATTAACTGATGATGAGCTTACAGCGCTAACAACTGCCGGCGCACAAGCAGTGTCTTTAGGTGACCCGGTGATTCGGGCCGACCTTGCAGGCGCGCTTGCTATCGCTGCAATTAATGCGTTAACTGGCAATTGGTAATCGGCGAGAGCGAGCAAACACCATGAGCACTTCTGCAACCGAGTGCATTTTTTGCAAAATCGTTTCGGGTGAGATTCCTGCACCACATCTGGCATCCAATGCCGATGCAATTGCGATCGCTGATATCTCTCCCGTTGCTCCCACCCATTATTTGATCCTGCCCCGACGACACGAAGCGAACGCTATTGCGCTCCATCGAAGCGAACCGGAGGCGATGACGGCTATCTTCGCCCTCGTAGACACCCTCATAACGCAATCTGGACTCTCGGATTACCGATTGATTTTCAATACTGGCGAAGAAGCTGGGCAGAGCGTCTTTCATGCGCACCTGCATCTAATCGCCGGCAGGCCGTTGAGCTGGCCGCCAGGCTAGACTGGTAGCAATGGAAAAAGCCACCCGCTTGCTCCCCAAAGAGCTCTCTTCGGTCGCCCTCTTTGGCCCAGCAGATATCAATCTTCGTGCAATCGAACGCGCGTTCCCTGCCCTTGAAATCACCGTTCGCGGCAATGAGGTACAAGCCCGTGGCGAGCGAAAAGATCTAGATGCTTTCGAGAAGTTGCTAGCACAACTGGTGCTCTTGGTAGAGCGTGGTCAAGAGGTGACGCCACAAGGGTTAGAGCAAAGTCTAAAAATGCTCCGCGGTAATTCGCTTCCTGGTGAAGTGCTCTCTTTGAATATTCTCAACACCCGTGGACGCACAATTAGACCGAAGACACTAAACCAGAAACATTATGTTGATGCCATTGATAAGAACACCATTGTGTTTGGCATTGGACCAGCTGGAAGTGGAAAGACCTATCTTGCTGTAGCGAAAGCCGTCCAAGCGTTGCAGAGCAAACAAGTCACTCGAATCATCCTCACCCGACCAGCAGTAGAAGCGGGGGAGCGACTTGGATTCTTGCCTGGAACTTTGCACGAAAAAATTGACCCCTACCTACGTCCGCTTTTTGATGCATTGCATGACATGATGGATCCAGACTCGATTCCTAAACTTGTTGCCAATGGCACTATTGAAATTGCGCCGCTGGCATACATGCGTGGTCGAACACTCAACGATGCTTTCATAATTCTCGATGAGGCACAGAACACTTCGCCGGAGCAGATGAAAATGTTCCTCACTCGCTTGGGGTTTGGTTCCAAGATGGTGATCACTGGCGATATCACGCAGGTCGATTTACCAAGTGGCATCAAGTCCGGGCTCAAAGTTGTCCGAGAAATTCTAGGAAAAGTGGTCGATCTAGAGTTCATAGAACTTACTTCAGAAGATGTGGTTCGCCACAAAATTGTCGCCGACATTGTTGAAGCCTATGAGCGATTTGATGAGCAGAATAGCTCTGCACGCCCACGCCCGTTACACAAGGATCGATAAGTGCCCATTCTTTTTGAGAATGAAACTGAATTTGAGTGCCCCGAAAGCGAGCTACTCTCTTTAGCTGCATATGCATTAACTTTCATGAAAATCGACGATCGTGCGGAGCTTTCTATTCTTGCTGTAAACGAGGATGAGATGGAACGGCTACACATGGAGTGGATGGACGAAGAGGGCCCCACTGATGTGCTTTCGTTTCCGATTGATCAATTGCGTCCGGGTCAACCACTGGCAGAGGGAGAGGGGACTCTGGGCGATGTAGTGCTCTGTCCTGCGGTAGCACAGCGTCAGGCTAAAGTTGCCGCACACAGCACGATTGATGAGCTGCAGATACTTCTCGTGCATGGAATCCTTCATCTGATGGGTTTTGACCATGTAGAAAAAACAGAAGAGATTGAGATGTTTGCTTTGCAAACGCAAATAATCTCAGAGTGGAAGAGAACGCGATGAGTTTTACTGAACTATTGCTCATCCTATCGCTTCTGGTGTTTGCTGGATTTTTGGCTGGCACCGAGAGCGCTCTGAGTAATCTCTCTCGAGTCTTTATCGAGGATAAAAGCGTGGCGAAGAGCCGCGGCTCTCGTGCGCTAGTGAAGTTCTCTAAAGATCCATCTCGCTTTCTCAATGTTGTATTGCTCGTCCGTAAGATCGCTGAATTCGCCGCCGCCGCACTAGTGGCACAAATTGCCCTTAACCAACTACAAAATCAACGAGAAGCTCTCGCGCTAACCGTTCTCATCATGGTCATCGCCTCTTACGTTCTTGTTGGTGTGGGCCCACGCACCCTAGGAAAGCAACATCCTGAGAAATGGGCGCTGCCCGGTGCTGTTATCGCAGTTGTGCTCGCGCGAGTGCTCTCTCCGGTCACTCGCCTTCTTATCGGGATTGGAAATGCAATCACTCCAGGAAAAGGTTTTAAGCAAGGTCCGTTCTCTACGGAAGCGGAATTTCGGGATTTGGTCGATCAAGCGCGCGAGCGAGGTTTCGTGGAAGAAGATGAACACGAAATGATTCACTCGGTCTTTGAACTTGGGGATACCTTGGTCCGTGAGGTTATGGTGCCTCGTACAGACATGGTGTACATCGAGCGAGACAAGACGCTTAGACAAGCTCTCTCTCTTGCGCTCCGCTCTGGTTACTCGCGAATTCCCGTCATCGGGGAGAACCTTGATGACATCATCGGAATCGCGTATATCAAGGATTTAGCCAAACGTAGCCATGATTACCGTGAGGCAGAGCAGAGCGAGCGGGTAGAAGAATTAATGCGCCCGGCTAACTTTGTCCCGGAGAATAAAATGGCAGACGAATTACTTAAAGAGATGCAATCTGAGCAGATTCACCTAGCAATAGTGGTTGATGAATATGGCGGAACAGCAGGATTGGTCACCATTGAAGACATTTTGGAGGAGATCGTCGGAGAGATTTCCGATGAATTTGATGATGATGAAGATGAGCAACTGGAGCAACTGAGTAAGAACAAGTATCGAGCGCGAGCGCGAATTCATCTAGAAGATCTTGAGAGTGAACTAGGAATAACCTTCGCTGATGATGATAAAGAGTCGGTAGATACCCTTGGCGGCCTGCTTGGCAAACATATCGGACAGGTACCAATCCCAGGAAGCGAGATTACAATTGGAACCTGGCGCTTTACCGCTGAAAGACCAATTGGTCGCAGGAAGCGTGTGGGAACGGTTTTGATTGAGAACGAGGAGGGCGATAGCGATGAGCACACTGAGCAACAGTGAGGACCAGAAGCTATTTACCCTTGCGAGCGCTTCAATGCAACGGAACAACGTGACACAGAGCGCAGCTCTTCGCGATGGGACCGGACGAACGCATGTTGGCAATGTAATTGCTTTGGACTCACTGGAATTAGATGCATTGCAAGTAGCTCTTGCAATGGCGGTATCAAGCGGTGCAGAAGTTATCGAAGCGGCCGTGATTGTTGGGCAGCGCCCAAGTGACATCTCACTCGAAAATGTTCGGGAAATTTCGAAAAATTCGATGGTCTGGCATGTGACTGCGGATGGGTCTGCTCACGGGCTTTAACCGATAGAATCGGCCAATGCGGATTGCGCGTTTTACCCCTCCTCAGGAAATCTCTGCCTCACCACTTTTTGGAGTGGTTGCCGGAGATGAGATCGAAATTCTTAGCGGTGACCCGCTTTACTCTGGAATTGTCAAAACTGGCGAGAAGGTGGCGCTAAATAAAGTGAAGCTGTTGGCCCCTGTCATCCCAAGAAGCAAAGTGGTGTGTGTGGGAAAGAACTATGCAGATCATGCGAAAGAGATGGATAGCGCAGTTCCTGAGCAACCAGTGCTATTTATTAAACCGAATACTTCGGTGATCGGCCCCGATGATGCAATTGTGTGGCCTGCGATGAGTAAAAAAGTCGATCACGAGGCTGAACTCGCTGTTGTGATTGGAAAAATTTGCAAGGATGTTCCGAAAGATCGCGTCAAGGATGTTGTTTTCGGGTACACCATTGCCAACGATGTAACTGCGCGAGATCTACAGAAGATCGATGGCCAGTGGTCGCGAGCCAAAGGCTTCGACACTTTTTGTCCGCTCGGACCATGGATTGAAACTGATATCGACCCAAGCAACTTAGCAATCTCGGCATTAGTTGACGGGGAGCTTCGACAAAGCGACCGAACTTCATCGATGATCTTTGATATTCCTACCATCATTAACTTTGTCTCTCAGGTTTACACGTTACTTCCAGGTGATGTCATTCTTACTGGCACTCCAGCGGGTGTGGGGGTCATTCCTGTTGGTAGCACAGTTGCTATCTCCATTGAAGGTATCGGAACGCTAGCGAATAGAGCGGTAGCTCATGGGTAATCGACCGATAAAGGTGCGCTTCGCACCTTCTCCAACTGGTGATCTGCATGTTGGCAATATTCGAACTGCGCTTTTTGATTGGGCATATGCGCGCCATACCGGCGGAATTTTTCTCTTTCGCATTGAAGATACCGATCGCAGCCGAGTGACCGATGAATACATCGCTGCGGCAATCGACACTTTGAAATGGCTTGGACTCAGTTGGGACGAGGGGCCAGAGGTAGGTGGCCCGCACGGGCCATACTTGCAATCACAGCGCCTGGACATTTACAGCGAATGGGCTGATCGATTTATCAAACAAGGCGATGCCTACTATTGCTATTGCTCTCCTGATGAGTTGGAAGCGCGGCGCGAGGCTCAAAAAGAATCAGGCCAGGCCCCCGGGTATGACGGCAAGTGTCGTTCGATTAGCGATGAGGATCTAGCGCGCTATCGCGCACAAGGGCGCGAACCTGTCATCCGAATGCGGATGCCCGAAGGAAGCACCACCTTCACTGATGTGATTCGTGGGGAGTGTACTTTCGATCACAACTTCGTTCCAGATTTCGTTCTCGTGCGCGCAGATGGATCGCCGCTCTACACGCTTGCAGTGGCCGTTGATGATGTATTGATGGAAGTAACGCACGTCTTGCGCGGTGAAGATTTACTCTCTTCGACGCCACGTCAGATCCGCGTCTATCAAGCGATGGGCGTAAAAGCAGAGGATTACCCGCTCTTCGCGCATCTGCCATTTGTCATGGGAACGGATAATGCAAAGCTCTCAAAGCGCAATGGTGAAACCTCAATTGCGTGGTATCGCGAGCAAGGATTCTTACCAGAGGCGATTTGCAACTATCTCGCGCTACTTGGATGGTCGCCAGGCGATGATCGAGAGAACCTCACGCTTAAAGAGTTGACAGAACTTTTCACTATTGAGCGGGTTAACTCAAATCCAGCGCGATTTGATATGAAGAAGCTTGAGAATATCAACGGCGACAAGATTCGCGCGCTCACCCTCGATGATTTCTATCAATGGTCGCTGCCCTTCTTGCAGAAGGCGAAAGTTGTAGCAACTCCGATAACTAATGAGCAAGAGAGTGTGGTCCGACAAGCGCTGCCAATCATTCAAGAGCGACTTATCAAGCTCTCCGAAATCCCAGGAATGTTGGCGTTCCTCTTCACTGAGAAAGTTGATTTAGATCCAGATTCTGTAGCGAAGTATCTCGATGGGGATGCGAAGGGGATCATCTCTAAAGCAATTGAGGTGCTCACACCACTTTCGACCTGGAGCCATGAGGCAATCGATGGTGCGCTACGTGCGGCGCTTATCGAGCAGATGGGGCTCAAGCCTCGACTTGCCTTTAGCGCTATTCGCGTTGCAATTACAGGAAGCCATATCTCACCGCCGCTCTTTGAATCGATGGAAATCCTTGGTAGAGAGCGGGTATTGGCCAGGCTTGCAGCGATTTAAATCGATTTAATCTAGAGGGCGAGAAGCAGGTATCCTTAGGCGCTCTGTAGTGGGGTATGGGGTAACTGGCAGCCCAGCGGATTCTGATTCCGTTAGTCTAGGTTCGAATCCTGGTACCCCAGCGAAAAAATTTCATATCTTGGCCCCGTCGTCTAGCGGCCTAGGACTCTGGCTTCTCAAGCCAGCTACGAGGGTTCGAATCCCTTCGGGGCTACTCCTAGAAAATGTAAGAAGAGATCAAGTAACGCTATCGGTACTCAAATACCGATAGCTATTTCCCACTCAAGAACTCAGAGATGCGAGCTGCAGTAGCGATGACCGCTGCAGCGTGGGTGCGTCCAGGCTGTCTACCCAATCTTTCGATAGGACCACTCAGGCTTATCGCGGCAATCACGCGATTATGTGGTCCACGAATCGGAGCAGAGACGCTGGCAACTCCTGCTTCGCGTTCACCAACGCTCTGTGCCCACCCACGCCGTCGAACTGCTGTGAGCGTTGCTGCATCAAACCGAGCGCTTTTCACGATCTTATTAATTCGATCTGGCTCTTCCCATGCGAGTAATACTTGTGCCGCTGAACCAGCCTGCATGGTGAGCGCAGAACCAACAGGAACGCTATCGCGAAGTCCAGATAGTCGATCGGCTACCGCAACGCATAATCTCAAGTCACCTTGGCGTCGATAAATTTGCGCGCTTTCTCCCGTTGCATCGCGGAGCGCTGTAAGTGCAGGAGCGGCGATGACCAGCAACCGATCTTCACCTGCGCTCTGAGCGAGTTCACCCTCGCGCGCGCCAATAGTAAATCGACCGTGGAGGTCGCGAGCAATGAAACGGTGATGTTCTAAAGCGACCGCAAGGCGATGACATGTTGGGCGCGCAATTTTTGTTGCAGCGACTAATTCGGCCAGTGAGAGTGGACCGGCCTCTAGCGCATTGAGAATCGCAATGGCTTTATCGAGTACGCCGACCCCACTGCCTACTATGCTTTCCATGATATGATACTAACATCTCATATGGTGAGATGGCTATATTGAATGGAATGAAACCGGATAGTTACGGGAGTGGTGCGATGGGAAAGACCTTAGCCGAGAAAATCTGGAACGACCATGTTGTGCATAGCGCTGCTGGCGAACCTGATTTGTTGTACATCGATCTCCATCTCATTCATGAGGTAACAAGCCCGCAGGCTTTTGACGGGTTGCGTCTTTCTGGGCGCACCGTGCGTAGACCAGATCTCACCTTGGCCACCGAAGATCACAACACGCCAACAATCGACATTGATAAGCCCATTGCGGATCCAATTTCAAAGCTCCAGGTCGATACTCTTCGGAAGAATGCGGCTGAATTCGGAATTCGCCTGCATTCATTGGGTGATATCGAGCAGGGAATTGTGCACGTTGTCGGACCTCAATTAGGAATCACGCAGCCTGGGATGACTATTGTTTGTGGCGATTCGCATACCTCAACTCACGGCGCATTCGGTGCGCTCGCCTTCGGTATTGGAACGAGTGAAGTAGAGCATGTACTTGCCACTCAAACACTTCCGCAGGCAAAACCGAAAATGATGGCAGTTAATGTTGAAGGCACTTTGCGTAAAGGCGTTACGAGTAAAGACATCATCCTCGCGCTCATCGCAAAAATCGGCACTGGCGGTGGACAGGGTTATGTCATTGAGTACCGCGGCAGCGCGATGCGTGCGCTGTCCATGGAAGCTCGTATGACTATTTGTAACATGTCAATTGAAGCAGGAGCGCGTGCTGGGCTCATTGCTCCCGATCAAACGACTTTCGATTACATCAAAGGTCGATCACACGCTCCCGAGGGAGAAGAGTGGAACCGCGCAGTTGAGTATTGGAAGAGCCTTTACTCTGATAGTGATGCGACATTTGATGTTCAAGTTGATCTCGATGCCAACTCGCTCTCGCCTTTTGTCACTTGGGGTACCAACCCAGGCCAGGGTGCGCCATTAGATTCAATAATTCCTGCACCAAGTGATTTCGCCGAAGAAGGCGCACGCAATGCGGCCGAGCGGGCGCTTGAGTACATGGGTCTTCAGGCGCACACACCACTTAAATCAGTGAAGATTGACACGGTCTTCCTGGGCTCCTGCACTAATGGACGCATCGAAGATCTGCGAGCTGCAGCTGAAGTGATCAAGGGGAGAAAGGTCGCCTCCGGCGTGCGCATGCTGGTAGTTCCTGGCTCGGCTCGAGTGCGCCAGCAAGCACAAGCAGAAGGCCTCAACAAGGTGTTCCTTGATGCTGGAGCAGAATGGCGTGAAGCCGGTTGCTCAATGTGTTTAGGAATGAATCCTGACCAACTCAAACCAGGAGAGCGCAGCGCCTCCACGAGCAATCGAAATTTCGAAGGGCGTCAAGGCAAGGGCGGTCGCACACACTTAGTGAGCCCGCTTGTTGCAGCGGCAACCGCAGTTCGGGGCACCCTCTCAAGCCCAGATGATTTGGAAGGTTAGGCGAGATCATGAAGGCATTTACCTCTCATACGGGAACGGCAATTCCACTTCGTCGAAGTAATGTGGATACCGATCAGATTATTCCTGCGCAGTACCTCAAGCGCGTAACTCGTTCGGGTTTCGAAGATGGGCTATTTAACGCCTGGCGCCAAGACCCTGAATTCGTTCTCAACCAACCCCAATATAAAGGGGCCACCATTCTGGTCGCGGGACCAGATTTTGGAACAGGATCTTCTCGCGAGCATGCTGTCTGGGCGCTGCAAAACTACGGGTTTGAAGTTGTGCTCTCACACCGTTTCGGCGATATCTTCCGGAATAACTCATTAAAGGCTGGATTGCTCACTGTCATCTTGCCGCAAGAGGTCATCGAAGATGTTTGGAGCCGCATTGAGGCAGATTCTGCGCTTGCGGTAACCGTTGATTTAGAGGCGCGTGAGATTCTTTTTGCTGACAAAAAGGTTACTTTTGAGCTCGACGATTACACCCGCTGGCGGCTCATGGAAGGGCTCGACGACATCGGATTGACCTTGCGAAATGTGGAATCAATCGCCCGATATGAGGAAAAACGCCCCTCTTATAAGGTGAAAACGCTTCCTGTGCGGAGCTAGAAAACCATAACTTCCCTCAACTTGTTGTTGAGAGTGGGAAATTTTCGCTTTTTTTCTTTTCCGACACGCCAACGCGGTAATGGACGATTCGCGGTTAGGTACGTATTTTTGCGCTCAATGTTGGGGTTTTCACTCCGACGCTATACAAAAGGGGAATTCATGAATAAGGCCCAGTTTATCAAGTCGTTGGTGCCACACTTCAACGACAGCAAGAAAGAAGCTACCCATGCGGTTGAAATCGTCATCGATGCAATCACCCGTAACATGGCAAAAGGCGAAGATGTCAGCATCGCTGGCTTCGGTAAGTTCCGCAAAATTCAGCGTAAAGCACGTGTTGCTCGTAACCCATTCACTGGTGAGCCAGTAAAGGTAAAGGCAAAGACTGTTGCACGCTTCACCCCAGCAAAAGTTCTCAAGGAGATCGTCGCTGGTACCCGCAAGATGGAGGCAGCTCCAAAGCCAGCTCCAAAGCCAGTTGTAAAGGCTGCGCCAAAGAAGGCCGCTAAGAAAGCTGCGCCAAAGAAGGCTGCTAAAAAGGCTGCTAAGAAGGCGCCTAAAAAGGCTGCTAAGAAGGTCGCAAAGAAAAAGAAGAAGTAATTCACTTCTCTCGCATTGCGGGAAAAGGGGTCGCGAACTTTCGCGGCCCCTTTTCCTTTTTCGTCTGAAGTTGTTCTCTTACTCCTAGTAGGGTGGAGAGGTGAGCGAGATTGTGTACCCGCCTCCGACTGGCAAACCATTGGGCATCACGCCGTGGTTTCGATTCGGTGCATCAATCATTCGGCCGGTCCTCTTTGCAATTGCTAAGCGAGATTGGCGTGGCGCTGAGAACATTCCAAAAAGTGGCCCAATTATCTGCATCTCAAACCACATCTCGTATCTAGATCCGCTGGTATTCGCCCACTTCCTTCATGACAACGGACGAGCGCCGCGATTTCTTGGGAAAGCCGAACTCTTTCGGATTCCACTCATTGGAACAGTCTTGCGCGGGGCGGGGCAAGTTCCCGTAGAACGAGAGAGCCCAAATGCGCGCCAGGCATTTGAGCACGCAATTGCATTTCTTAAAGCAGGCCACCTACTCGGGGTATACCCAGAAGGAACGCTTACTCGCGATCCTGAACTCTGGCCAATGAAGGCAAAGACCGGCGTGGCTCGACTGGCGATTATGACAAAAACGCAGGTGGTGCCATGCGCACAGTGGGGAGCGCAAGCGGTTTTGTCACCGTATGGACGAAAGATTTCGCTCTTTCCCAGGAGAACATTCCATGTTTGGGCAGGTGAACCGCTAGATTTTTCGAGGTGGTACGGCAGGGAAGATGATCCTGTTGCGATAAGAGAGGCGACTGATTACGCCATGGATGCCCTAGCAGCTCTTCTGGAGAAGATTCGCGGTGAGCACGCGCCGGCCACTCGTTTTGATCCTGCCAGCAGCGAGCATCCACGAATTGGCAATTACAAGAAGAAAAAGAAGAGAAAGTGATGGCGCTAACGATTGCCGTGATGGGCTCAGGCTCATGGGGGACCGCCTTCGCTCAGATCCTTGCGGATAATTCACAAAACCATACGGTGCGCATCTGGGGTCGAAATGCTGATGTCATTTCTGAAATCAACGCTTTTCACATCAACTCTAAATTCCATCCTGGATTAATGCTTCCGGAAAAAATCACTGCCACTACCAATCCTGCCGTTGCACTGACAGGCGCTGATGTGGTGATTCTTGCTGTTCCTGCACAAACTTTACGTGAGAATTTGAAAAGCTGGGGCAATTTGATTCCGAAAAATGCGATTGTGGTGAGTTTGCTCAAAGGTTTTGAGCGCGGCACTCATGCTCGCATGAGTGAAGTCATTAGTCAGGAGCTCGCTATCGACGAGAGTCAGATTGCCGTCGTAACCGGACCTAACTTGGCGGGGGAAATCATCAAACGTGAACCGGCTGCGGTAGTTATCGCCTGTGCGAAAGAAGAGAACGCTGTTGAACTGCAGGACGCTATTGCCACTGCTTATTTTCGTCCGTACACCTCTGTTGATGTAATCGGTTGCGAGGTTGCCGGAACAATTAAAAATGTGATGGCGCTCGCGGTAGGTATGGCTAGTGGTTTAGGAATGGGTGATAACACCAAAGCAACTGTTATCACGCGTGGTCTGGCTGAGACAACGCGATTAGGAGTCGCACTTGGTGCAGACCCCATGACATTCGCAGGTCTTGCGGGAATGGGTGATTTGGTTGCTACATGTTCGTCGCCCCTTTCGCGCAATCGTTCTTTTGGTGAACGATTGGGTCGTGGACTTGGACTTTCGCAAGCTCAGAGCGAGACTAAAACCACAGCCGAAGGAGTGTCGTCTGCTGCAGCAGTCCTTGATCTTGCACGGGAATATGGGATCGATATGCCAATAGTTGAGGCTGTAGTTGATGTAGTGGCAAATGGGATGCCACCAAAGGAAGTTGTGCGCAGGTTGATGAGCAGAACGACGCGCTCTGAACACTAGCGCCGGCAATAGTCTGGGCAATTAGTAACCGGTACCCTGTACAACGTGGCTACCAATACAACCAAGAAAATCCGCGTTGGGGTGCTCTGTGGTGGTCAAAGTAGCGAACATTCAATCTCGTGCTTATCGGGCGCGAGCTTGTTGGCAGCGATGGATCGTGAAAAGTTCGAGCCGGTACCTCTTGGTATCACTCAATCTGGTCAATGGGTCTCTCTCGAGGGGTTAACGAAAGAGCTTGCGATAGTCGATGGAAAACTTCCCGTCATTCCTGATCGAGCGCCTGCGGTTACGGTAAATCGCGATGGCGTGTTCGCGGGTGGGAAAAATCTCGATGTGGATGTGATGTTCCCAGTTCTCCATGGCCCATACGGGGAAGATGGCACAGTGCAAGGACTTCTTGAAATGTTCGATATTCCTTATGTGGGTGCTGGAGTCCTGGCATCTGCAATTGGGATGGATAAGGCAACCTGCAAGAGATTGTTTGTGGAGGCAGGAATTCCTACCGTCGATTTTGATGTCTTCTTTTGGAGTGAGTGGCAGAGCTATAAAGGTGAGATCACTTCGCGTTTAACGGATGAATTTACATTACCTATTTTTGTTAAGCCCTCCCGCGCAGGTTCCAGCAATGGAATCAGCAAAGTGAAGTCATGGAGCGAATTAGATGCGGCAGTATCTCTTGCGAAAGATTTCGACGAGAAGATTGTGATTGAAGCGTTTGCGCCTGGGCGCGAAATCGAATGCGGCATCTTGGGGGATAAGGCATCTCGTGTTGGTGAAGTGCGCATTCTGGGCGATCATGAGTTCTATGATTTTGAAGCGAAGTACCTTGATAACTCGACGGAGTTGATTGTGCCAGCGAAGATTCCTGTTGAGGTCGAGCGCGAGATTCAACAATTAGCTCTCGATGCTTTCTCGCTTATCGACGGACGAGGTATTGCACGCGTTGATTTCTTCCTTCAGGAAAATGGCGAAATCATTCTCAACGAGCTAAACACAATGCCTGGTTTCACTGCTACATCGATGTATCCACGATTGTGGGATGCGACCGGCGTTGGTTATAAAGAGGTTATTACCCGTCTTATTGAATTGCATAGTTGAGCATGCGAAAGCGAGATACGAAATCAAGGGCTCTTTTTGCCATCATCATTTTGGCAACTGGACTGCTCTTGCCTACCTCCAGCCCAGGATTTGCCAACCAAAACGGTAAGGCGTGGAGCGAAGACTCTCGGGCGTACTCAGAGGGCTGGCCCTGGCCAAAGTTACCTAATTGGTGGAGCTGGCCACAGAAATGGTATTCATCGCAGACTTTTACTGACGTGCGCCTTGGTCAATGGTTGCCTTGTCGCCCTGAGTGGTCAATGAATGATTGCATTCAGGAGATTAACGTCTACGACCAAGAAGGAAAAAAACTTGGTGCACTCACTTACGTGCAAGAGCCAGGTTTTGATCCTTATGATGTAAAACAAAACTGGTCGCAAGCGCTAGATAGTCAAAGCGCCGGCCTCATTGATAACTATCCTGACTTTAATAATCCAGAGACCATCTGGACGAAAGGTTGGTGGCGACTTCCTGACGGGATGACACTCTCGGATGGAAAGAATCTTGTGAGCGCAAATGTCGCTCGAATGTTGAGCGCAGTTCAGATGAACATTTCACCGCGTGATATGGATCAAGGAGTTTCCCTGCCTGTCGGGCTCTATTTTGAAGCAGTTTTGAAATCAAAGAATTTGAAGAAGTATGCCCGCTGGGTCACTAGTAACGGGAAAAATCCCAGCGTCATTTTCAAAGATGATGGCACAATTCTCATCAAAGGGGTCACTACCAAGTTCCCCAATCCTGGGAAAATGGGCTGCGAGAAATTAAATCTAGGGAACAAGGAAAAGGCTGTTTCATCCGCTGCATTTGTGGCGGTGAATCTCTCGACAGCATCAGATTACGAGAGCGCTAATTACACCTCAGTGCCAGGTGAAGTAATTCTTGGTACAAATGGTTGGTGGTGTTTGGGCGGTATCAAATGGGATGCGAAAGAGCGACAGATAACTGTTGAAGTTGCTGCGCCACATTATTTTGAAGATGGCATCACCGAAGTTGATGGTTGGCTTGAATTGAAGCTAAAGGGTGCGTTGGTCAAACATTGGTGGGGGATATCGCCTCAGGATGCAACGGGTTTTGCTCGAGTGGAACTTCTCTACAGCGATGGTTCGACAAAGATCGCCACAGTCAGCGCTAAGTACATTCCCGAGTTTGATTGGATTGATCTTCGCGCATATGGATTTACCTATTCGAATCCAGTCTTAAAGATAACGCTTAAGAGCCCAACTGTGGCGAAAGCGAAGGCAGCACCCAAGGTAGTTACGTCCAAGACGATTACCTGCACCAAAGGAAAGAGCGTAAAGAAGGTTCAAGCGAAGAGTTGCCCAAAGGGCTATCAGAAAAAGTAAGCGCGTTACAACTAGTCGTTTACAACGGGGCACGTCAACGTGCGAGTAATCCCTGGCACTGCCTGAACTTTTGCAAGAATCGTGCGACCAAACTCTTCCATCGAGCCAGCTTCAGCACGCATGATCACATCGTATGGACCGCCAACTCCTTGAGCGATATTTACGCCGGGAATGGAACCGACCGCCTTTGCAACCGCTGCTGCCTTGCCCACTTCGGTTTGGATGAGAATGTAGGTCTGGATCGACATGGTATTTCGCCCCTTTTGCTGTGCTGATGTGGAGCAAAGGTAGCGCAGGATAGGCTCGGGCGGAAAGTTAGTTGTATGGCGCAAGCGCAAAGCTGGAGGAGACCGTGCGGGTTCGCGATATGGGCGAAGAGGCCTTAATAGCCGCCTTTGCTGAGATCTACCGCTCCCGAGCCGGGGTGTCGGTCGGAATAGGCGACGATGGTGCAATCATCGAATCTACATCTGCGCTAGAGGTTATAAGTGCCGACATGGCAACGGATGGAATCCACTTCAATCGTTCATGGTCGAGTGCAACAGATATCGGAGCAAAAATTGCCATTGCAAACCTTGGAGATATCGTCGCAATGGGCGGAGTGCCGAAGTTTCTTATCGTGGCAATTTCAGCGCCAGGTGACGAAGAGGTGTCGTACTTATTGGACATTGCCCGCGGTATCGAATCAGTTGCCAAAGATTTTGACGTCAGCGTTGTAGGGGGAGATTTGGTAGCGGGTAAAACATTGACCATAGCTATCACTGCTCTTGGGTCTGTCAAAGCTCCAGTGCTCCGCTCCGGTGCAAAAGTTGGTGACAAAATATTTCTTACGCGCGCTACCGGAAGATCTCTGGCTGGATTGTTGCTGCTGAGTAAAGGATTAGCGAGCTCAGATTCTCCTGACGTGCGAGCATTCCAACGTCCTGAATTTGATCCGCATGATTTAATTGAATTTGGTTTTGAGAAAATTAATGCGCTGATGGATGTTAGTGATGGCTTGCTCTCAGATTTACCTAAAATCGCAAAGGCATCCAGAGTTGGTATCGACCTAACGATTGATGAGAAAGAGTTGAGTTTCCTCGAGTCGCTATCCGAGAAGTTAGCGATCCCACCGCTGGAGCTATTCCTGCGAAGTGGTGAGGAGCACTCATTTGTAGTGGTAGTTGACAGCAAGTGGCAATCCGGAACGCCAGAATCATGGATTATGCTTGGCACAGTTGTTACGGGTGATGAGATTACGTACTTCGGTAAACCATTGCCGTTTCAGGGCACGTCATGGCACTGGTAGAGATTCGCACAAGCGCAGACTAGGGAGATATCAGAATGAAACGAACAGCTTCGGTACTTGGAATTTTCTCGCTCGCTTCTATTTTCTTACTCTCTCCCGTTGCTCAAGGTGCAGCAGCCACTCCAGGCAAAGCATGTAAATCTTCGGAGCTTGGCGTGCAATCTGCTTTCAAAGATTCCAAAGAAGGGCAGCAAACCCTCACTTGTGGGCGCCTTGGAAAGAAGTATCTTTGGGTCATCACAAAAGTAACAATCCCAGCAAACCTTGACACTAAGTTCATTAAAGTTACCGGCGATACGAGCGCTGGCGCTGTGTTAGGTAAGCCAAAGGGTCAACCGCCAACTGCTCTGTTCTCTGCAGATATCGTGAAAGGCGGCGGGGCAACTGTTGCCGCAGGTGCTTCAGTCACAGTTCATTACACATTGATGGCATGGTCGACTGGCAAAGTCGTGGAATCGTCCTGGACTACTGGACAGACTGCGAGTTTCCCATTAAGTGGCGTTATTAAGGGTTGGCAGGATGGAATTCCTGGAATGCGCGAAGGTGGACGTCGTTTGCTGATTGTTCCGCCGGCACTTGGTTATGGTGCAACAGCCCAGGGACCAATAGGCGCCAATGAGACGCTAGTTTTCGTAGTTGATTTGGTGAAGGTCGGCTAAAGAAATAATTTAGCGAGATACTTTGCCGGCCTTGAGGCAGGCAGCACAGACATTTTGACGCTTTGGTGTAACACCGTTGACGAGAGTGCGGATGCGCTGGATATTTGGGTTCCAGCGTCGGCGGGTACGACGGTGTGAGTGCGAGATGCTGTTTCCAAACTGTGGGCCTTTGCCACAGATGTCGCACTTGGCTGCCATGTTCGCCTCCGGTTGGTATTCGCGGTATCTCAGGACTTGCGCCCGCTAATGAAATCGAGCACCGAAGGGTAGCGCGGACCCGCCATTTCGGTCTAATCAGCCGGTAGCCTCATCGGCTATGGTCCACCCCGAGCTAGATGTCGCGCGATTTCGCGCCTGGCTTGCTCGCGCTCGGGACGAGATTGCCCGCTCGCGTGAACGGCTCAACGCGGAGAACCTCTACCCGGTGGCCGATGCCGATACCGGATCAAATCTTGAGGCCACTATCCGCGCCGCGGCCGAGGCGGTCGAGAGTGAAAGTTCCGATGAACTTCAGGTAGTGGCAGATGCGGCTGCCGAAGGTGCGCTCCATGGCGCTCAGGGAAACTCTGGCGTTTTGCTGAGTCAAATCTTTCAAGGCTTCGCCGATGGTTTGCGCGAAAATTTACCGAAAGCATTTGCACTGGCACATGAGCGCGCATTGAAAGCAGTTGCCGATCCAAAAGAAGGAACAATTCTCTCCGTCGCTCGCGCAGCACGTGATGCAGTAACAAATGTGAGCGCGTGGGGAAGTGAGGTGCGGCGCGATAGCGAAGTTGCGCTCGCCGCATGGAGAGCGGCGCGTGCCTCAACGCTTGATAGCGCTAACAATCCACCAAGTGAAGCCGCGCGCGGCACTATCGATGCTGGTGCGCATGGCATCGAACTGATCTATCGCTCTCTCGTTGCAGTACTTGATGGATCATCAGATGCCATTACTGACATTCCACAGCAAACTCGAAGCGCTATCCAAAATCAGGCGCTAGCAAAGAGTGATGGCGCGTATGAAGTCATGTATGAGCTCTCAAACATCTCTGAGATGAAGATTGAGCAGTTGCGAACCAAACTGGCAAGTATCGGACAAAGCTTGTTGGTCGTGGGTGAGGCTAAATATTGGAAAGTACATGTACATACCGACTACGTCGAAAAGTCAGTGGAGTTCGCAAAAGAGATTGGCACTCCTGAGAATATCCGCATCACAGCGCTCGAGCTCTCGGGATGTGAGAGCAAGCGAACCCTCATCACTGTGGCAAACGGTTCCGGATTCGCAGAGTTGATGCGTGATTCTGGAGTCAACGTAATTATCGCGATTGATTCTCGCCGCGTTGCTCCACAGGAATGGGTAGTCGCAGCAGGCGAAAGTAGCGAAATTATCCTCATTCCCCATGATCTCCATGGCTATGAAAGCGCACTCGATGCAGCGCAAGTAATGACATCGCAAGGGAAAAGCGTGGCGGTAATCAATTCGCGCTCTCCCTTACAAGCTCTTGCGGCTATATCAAGCCATTCAGAGGGTGTAGAGAGCGATTTCGCACAAGAGGTCGAAACGATGGAAGCGGCCGCAGCGGGAACGCTCTCAGTGACAATTGCTTACGCCCCTCGAGAGATGACCTGCGATGGCGAAGTGGTGAAATCAGGCGCAGTTATCGCTCTGCGAGATCGCGTTGTAATTGCTCACGGCAGCAATCTCATTAATGTTGCAACTGAGGCAATCGCAAAAGTAATCACGCCGACTGCTGAGTTGATCACGTTAGTCACTGGTGCAGATGTTGATAGCGCAATTGTGCAAGAACTAATTGCGCGGATACAGGGCGCATATCCAGCGCTCGAGGTGACCGACTACTCAGGCGGGCAAGCCTGGTATCCACTGTTGATTGGCATCGAATAAATGGTTGCACTCAACGCCAAACTTTCAGCTGCGCTGGGTGATAGAACCGCTAAAGCTCTCAACACAGCATTCGGATACTCCACAATCGAAGATTTACTCCGCCACTACCCACGCAGGTATGTCGCGCGTGGCGAACTCACTGATATCGATGAATTGAAGGATGGCGATGTGGTGACGATTTTGGCTGAGATAGTCGATACCAACAATCGCCCTATGCGTGGACGGAAAGGCTCGATCCTTGAAGTAAGGGTTAGCGATGGGAAGAAAAAACTCTCACTAACGTTCTTCAATCAAGCGTGGCGCGAGCGGGAGATGCGAGTAGGGCGCACTGGTTTATTTGCAGGGAAGATTGGAACGTATAAAGGAGCGCGCCAACTCGCACATCCTGAATATCTCTTAATTCCAGATGGCACTGATAGCGATGAAGCAGCAGGGGAGTTTGCCGGCAAATTGATTCCGGTCTATCCCGCCACAGCAAAGTTTCCCTCATGGAAGATTGGACAATGCATCCGGACAATTCTCGATGTCATAGATGAGATTCCCGAGACCTTGCCCGATCAATATCGTGGAGATCTACCAAGTGCCCACCAGGCGCTACATGACATTCATCTACCCGAATCGCATCTAGCAGCAACAAAATCGCTGGAGCGACTCACCTTTGATGAAGCGCTTGCCCTGCAATTACTTCTTGCGCGCCGTCGTCACCAATTTGAATCACTGCACACGACCCCACGTTTGTTTCGCAGCGGTGGATTACTAGAGATCTTCGATAACAATCTCCCATTCGAACTAACTGCAGGTCAGATTGAGGTAGGTAACGAGATCGAGTCGGATATGAAATCACAACGTCCGATGCATCGATTACTCCAAGGTGAAGTTGGTTCGGGCAAGACCATTGTTGCCTTACGCGCGTTACTAGCTGTCGTTGATACGGGTGGTCAGGGTGCGTTGCTAGCACCCACTGAAGTGTTGGCGGCGCAGCACTTTCGCTCCATCTCTGCAACGCTCGGCGAATTAGCAACTGCAGGAATGCTAGGTGGCAGCGATCGCGCCACTCGAGTGGTGCTCCTGACGGGCTCCACGCCCGCGCCGGTACGTAAAGAAGTGTTGGCACAGATAAAAGATGGTTCTGCCGGAATTGTCATCGGCACGCACGCGTTGTTGAGTGAGGGTGTTGATTTTGCAGACCTTGGATTGATAGTCGTCGACGAGCAACATCGCTTCGGTGTTGAGCAACGAGATGCGCTCAAACTTAAGGCGCAACTTCCGCCACACTTATTGGTGATGACAGCAACGCCTATCCCGCGGACTGTGGCGATGACCGTCTTTGGTGATTTAGATATTTCTACATTGACTGAACTTCCAAAAGGGCGCTCACCTATCACAACACATGTCATCCACGAAGTAGAAAAGCCACATTATGTTGAGCGCGCGTGGGAGCGAATTCTCGAAGAGGTGGGTAACGGTGCGCAGGCGTACGTTGTCGCGCCACGAATTGAGAGCGGCGAAAAAGATGGCGACGAGTCGCGTGAGCAAGCACACTCAGTGGAGTCGCTCTATCAATTCCTCACTAAGGGGCCACTGAAATCTTTGCGAGTAGGTTTGCTGCACGGCAAGTTGCCCAGTGACGAGAAGGATCGGATTATGCGATCATTTGCGCAAGGCGATATCGATTGCCTAGTCGCAACAACGGTTATCGAAGTTGGTGTTGACGTTCCTAATGCCACTGTCATGGTGATTGCCGATGCAGATCGTTTTGGAATCTCGCAACTTCATCAGCTTCGAGGGCGAGTAGGACGTGGTTCCAAAGCTGGCCTGTGTTTGCTACTGACCACAGTGGATGAGCAGAGCGCAGCGATGGAGCGATTGCAAGCAGTTGCTAGTTCAGTTGATGGGTTCGAACTTGCCCGCGTTGATTTAGACCAACGACGTGAAGGTGATGTGCTCGGCACCGCTCAATCAGGTAGCCGTTCCCAATTACGTCTCTTGCGCGTTCTTCGCGATGAGAAGATCATCGAACACGCTCGCGAGGTAGCAATATGTATCATTGCTGCAGATCCGGAATTGGTGAACCACAGTGCGCTCCGCGATGAACTTGCAATGTTAGAACGTGACGAGCGTTCAGATTTCATTGAGAAGGCCTAACGAAAAATGAGAATTATCGCTGGCAGCGCTAAAGGAAGAACTCTCACGCAACCGGCAGGAGTGACAAGACCAACTTCAGATCGAACGCGAGAGGGAATCTTCTCAGCGCTTGAATCTGAAATTGGAACTTGTGTGGGAATCACCTTCCTTGACCTCTTTGGCGGTACCGGCGCGGTGGGATTAGAAGCGCTCTCACGCGGTGCCAGCGAAGTGATTGTGGTGGAAAAAGATGTTAAAGCTGCAAACGTTTGTCGCGAAAATTACGAATTGATTTCACGTTCGACATCGGGAAACTTTTCTGTACTTAGAATGAGCGTTGATAATTACCTTGACCTCGAAGCATCGAAACTTCCTAGTTGTGATGTGGTCTATCTTGACCCTCCCTATGAGGTCACCAATGAAGTCATTGAGAAGATTCTCGGCAAGATTTGTGATCGAGGGTTGCTGCACGCCGATGCGGTCGTCATAGTCGAGCGATCCTCGCGCACTAAGCCCTTCTCTTGGCCTGCAGGGCTCAAGGCCTTGAAGGAGCGAAAATACGGAGAGGGCGCTGTTTACTTCGGGGTTTCCTGATTTCTCGCCCTGAACCGGCTCTGCTTGCTACCGTGTCCTCATGATGCGCGTGGTTTGCCCCGGCTCGTTCGACCCCATCACCTTTGGGCATCTTGATGTCATCGAACGCGCAAGTGAGCAGTTTGACGAGGTCGTCGTTGCAGTTCTGGTGAATCGGACAAAGGGTTCGCTCTTCACCGTTGAAGAGCGGATGGAGATGATTCGCGAGACCGTGAAGGGTTTTGCAAATGTCAAAGTAGATTCATGGAGTGGACTACTGATTGATTACTGCAAAGAGCGAAAAATTCCTGCAATTGTTAAAGGCCTTCGCGCAGTCAGTGATTTTGATTACGAGCTTCAAATGGCACAAATGAATCGTCAGCTCTCTGGAATTGAGACCTTGTTCATGGCAACTCGACCAGAGTTCTCATTTCTCTCCTCGTCACTAGTGAAAGAATTAGCAACGTATGGTGGAGATGTCACGACCTATGTCCCAGCGCCAGTTCATGCCTCGCTTGTGGAACGTATCGGAGGAGGTAAGCAATAAATGGAGTCACTTGATAAGTTGCAACTTGCGCTCTCGATGGTGGAAGAGGCTCGCTCGGTTCCGTTGAGCGCATCGTGTGTAGTGCACCGCGGGGAATTACTCGGCATACTTGATGAAGTTCGCTTAAGCCTTCCTTCCGATCTCGATGCAGCTTCGAAGGTTCTTGCTGATCGGGATTCCATTGTCGAAGAAGGTCGCGTTAGCGCAGAGCAACTTGTTGCAATGGCGCGTGAAGAGGCCGCACGCTTAGTTGAGCAAACCGAGATTGTTATTGCTGCACGAGCAGAGGCGGAGCGAATTTTGAGCCAGGCTCATCAAAGCGCACAAGAGCAGCGCGACGAGGTGGATTCTTATATCGATTCTCGACTGGCCACCCTTGAAGTCATTCTTACTAAGACGATGGATGCGGTAGTAAAAGGTCGCGAACGTATTGCTGGCGCTAGCGAGAAAGATGTTCTCTCCCAGCTAGCTGACGAATAGATTTCGAGAGATCGCAGATGAGTGGGTCAATCGCTTCCGAGTTCGCCATTTCAATCCACGACTTGCGCCGCCAGCCGGGCGAGATGATGGAGATAAATCGCTCGTTCCCTTCGCCAGAGCGAATTGGAATCGACATCATCGCAATCGAAGTGAATACCGAAATTTCAATTTCCGGAAAGGTGGAGTCGGTATCTACTGGAGTACTCGCAAGTTGTCAGGTTGAGGCAATCGCCACAGGGGAGTGCGTGCGATGTTTAGACCGGCTCACGCTTCCAATTCACGCTTTTATTCAAGAGCTTTTTTATTATTCGGTTCCTCTAGATTTAGAAGAAGATGAAGATGAGCCGCTGTTAATCTCCGATGAAAACATTGACCTGCTTGCTCCAATTCGTGATGGCGTAATTCTCGATCTGCCTCTGACGCCGCATTGTTCCGAGGAGTGCCTGGGGCTCTGCCCTGATTGCGGGGAGAAGGTGGCGCTGAACCCAGGGGGCCATGTCCATCAGAGCATCGACCCGCGCTGGGCTGCCTTGGGCAAACTCGAGCAGCTCGATGGGGGCTCAGGGCAAGAGGGCTGATTTCTGGCCGTTTTGGAAATTGCCCGCTGATACGGGATAGTTCTCCCATGCCAGTACCAAAGCGCAAGCTCTCCCGTGCCCGGACTCGTTGGCGCCGGAGCATGTGGCGTACCACTGCAGCGAACACCGTTCTCTGTGAGCAGTGCCGACAGCCACGTTTGCAACATATTGCGTGCCCAACATGTGGCACTTATCGGGACCGTAACGCTCTAGAGGTTTAAGTAGCGCTATGCATCGCGACCTAACTCAGGCTCTCGGTGCTGAGGTTGATGAACATCTACTTGAAATAGCACTTACCCACCGTTCGTTCGCGTACGAATCTGGCGGACTGCCCACGTATGAGCGCTTGGAATTTCTAGGCGATAGCGTTTTGGGTCTGATCGTGACCGCCGAGTTGTATCAACGCTATCCAGATCTTCCAGAGAGCAGATTAAGTCCGCTTCGCTCGGGCATCGTCAATACCGTTGCGCTCGCCGATGTTGCGCGAACGCTTGGACTTGGCAACCACATCAAGATCGGCAAAGGCGAAGAGAGTTCTGGCGGACGAGCTAAGGCTTCTATTCTCGCTGACTCGCTAGAGGCGCTATTTGGAGCGCTCTACATAGATAAAGGGTTTGAAGCAACAAAGAACATCATCCTGCCGCTGATTGCACCGCTCATTTCTCATGCTCTCGAGCGAGGTGCAGGTTTGGATGGCAAAACTGCGCTGCAAGAGTTAGTAGCAGAGCGAAACTTAGGAGTTCTTGAATATGTAGTCACCGATTCTGGCCCCGATCACGACAAGGATTTTGTTGCTGAGGTACGCGTGCATGGCGCAGTAGTTGGTCACGGAGCAGGAAAGAGCAAGCGTGAAGCAGAACAGATTGCGGCGACGATGGCATTTGCTGCCCTAAGCGACCGTGCCTGAGTTACCCGAAGTCGAAACGGTTCGAAACGAGCTCGCTCGCTGGCTTCCAGGAAAAACCATTTCTTCAATAAAGATTCTCCATCCACGCGCGCTTCGACGGAATTCCGGCCCTTCCTTGCGAAGTGCAAAGAACCCCCTACTTGGCGCACAAGTAGCGGCGGTGAATCGGCGCGGTAAATTCCTCTGGCTTACCTTCGATCGTCCTTATGCGCTGGTGATTCATCTGGGAATGAGTGGGCAGTTGCATTTGCCAAAAATCCCTGCAACGCGATCGTCGCATCTTCGCGCATTTGCTGAATTCACTAACGGTGCAAAAGAGCTTCATTTTGTCGATCAACGTACCTTCGGGTATCTCGCATTAGAAGAGTTGACGGAAGATATCCACGGCAGTACCAGCATCGGGGGAGTAATTCCGAGCTCAATCACTCACATCGCGCCAGATTTGATGGAAGTTTTCGATAACCACACCTCTAGCTACTCGCGAGCAAGAGTGAACGAGAAAATTCGCTCACGAAAGAGTGAGATTAAACGGGTACTTCTCAATCAGGAGGTAGTAAGCGGAGTAGGAAACATTTATGCAGACGAAGGGCTCTGGTCAGCACAGATTCACCCTGAAACTCACGCCAATGTGTTGCATTCTGGGGAGGTCGATGCGCTTCTAGTCGCTTTGCGCGAGGTGATGAAGCGCGCCATCGAAGCAGGTGGCACCTCCATCGACGAGCAGTACAAACGGGTCAATGGTGAGAGCGGGTACTTTGACGTGGAGCTCAACGCGTATGGCCAGGATGGTGAGCCATGCGCGCGTTGTGGAACCCTCATCCAAAGGTTGAGGTTTATGAATCGCTCAAGCCACCTCTGCCCGAAGTGCCAGAAGAAGCGCTAGCCAATAGTTAGGGTAAGCGCAGGTGGTCGCTGTGGAGTGCGGCCGCGATTTTTCCTGTTTCCGTGCTGCGAGAGGGGGTGGATCGATGTACCTCAAGGCGTTAACCCTAAAAGGGTTTAAATCGTTCGCATCTGCCACCACGCTTCGCTTTGAACCAGGCATTACCTGCGTTGTCGGCCCCAATGGCTCCGGAAAATCAAACATCATTGATGCCCTCACCTGGGTGATGGGTGAACAGGGAGCTAAGAGCCTTCGTGGCGGCAAGATGGAAGATGTCATCTTTGCCGGCACTACTGGTCGCGCTCCGCTAGGTCGCGCAGAAGTTTCGGTAACAATCGATAACACTGACGGCGCGCTGCCCATTGAATTCACTGAAGTGACAATCTCGCGCATTCTCTTTCGTAATGGCACAAGCGAGTATCAGATCAACGGTGAGACCTCTCGTTTACTAGATATCCAAGAGTTGTTAAGCGATAGCGGCATCGGTCGTGAAATGCATGTCGTAGTCGGCCAAGGACAGCTCGATTCCATTCTCTCTGCTAATCCAGAAGAACGACGCGCCTTTATTGAAGAAGCTTCGGGAATTCTCAAGCATCGCAAGCGCAAAGAGAAGGCGCTTCGAAAATTAGAGGCAATGCAAGCTAACTTCGCACGTATTCAAGATCTCCTGACTGAACTTCGCCGTCAACTAAAGCCACTTGGCAAGCAAGCGGAGGTTGCGAAGAAAGCTGCAACCATTCAGGCCGATGTACGCGATGCGAAACTTCGTCTTTATGCAGAGGACTTGATTCAACTCAAAGAAACTTTCACCGTAGAAGTTGCAGATGAGGGTGCGCTCCGTGCGAGACGTACTGAAGTGGAGCGCGAACTCGAAACCATTCGTGCGCGGGAAGGGGAGTTGGAGCAATTAACTTTCTCCCAAGCGCCACTGCTTGCTAAAGCGCAGGATACTTTTTATCAACTTAATTCCTTGCGTGAGCGGTTCCGCGGCAGCGCGAACTTGGCTAGCGAACGAGCTCGATATCTTGCTGATTCGGAAGAAGTGCTCGCCTCAACTGTCGATCCGGAAGCGATGGAACGTGAAGCAGCGGGAATTCGCATGCAAGAACAATCACTCCGCCAGACGCTCACCACACAGGAAGAAGCGTTGCGCGCGGCGAGTTCAAACTTGGCATTAGCAGAATCGGAATTGAAAGCGCGCGAAAATGAATTAGCGCAAGCTCTTCGCGCAGCAGCCGATGTGCGCGAGGGAAATGCACGGCGCGAAGGTGAAATCAATTCGCTGCTTTCGCGAATTCAAGCAAGTGAAGCTGAGATTGCACGGCTCTCCAGCAATCGTGATGATGCGCTAAATCGGGCAGCGCAAGCCCAGCAACAGTTCGCGGCAAAAGAGGTCGAAATTGCAGGGCATGGCGCTGGTGAAGAGCAATTAGATTCTGATTATCAAGGCAAGAAGAGCGCATTGGATAGCGCTAACGCGCAGCTTGAAGCGTTGCGCGATCGAGAACGAGCGATCGAGCGCGAACGCTCCTCTACTCAGGCGCGCGTTGAAGCGCTCAAACTCTCTGTTGCATCTCGTGATGGCAGTGCAGCGCTGCTCAATGCTCGAAACGAAGTGCCCGTACTCGGCTCGCTCGCATCCTTGATGGAAGTGGCAACTGGATGGGAGGTGGCCATCGGTGCAGCCCTGGGCTCACTTGCGGATGCCGTAGTTGTCGGTCGATTCTCCGATGCCCTTGATGCGCTCACCTTGCTTAAGCGCGAGAAAGCCGGTCGTGCGGAGATTGTTGTAGTGGGCGCGCAAGAGAGTTCGGCAAGCATTTTTAATCAGCCACTACCGCAAGGTTCATACCGAGCAGTGGATCTCATTCGAACAGCTCAATTACAACGACCCCTTGCCCAACTTCTTGGCAATACCGTGATTGCCGATTCACTCAATGTCGCCCATGCAATCGTTCAGCAATATCCAGCCCTGCGAGTGGTAACAAAAGAAGGTGACATTCTCGGTCGTGATTTAGTCAGCGGTGGTTCCAAGAGCGAATCTAGTGTTGTCGAATTGAATGCGGCAATTGAGGTAAGCGAGCAGAAGTTGACTGACCTCACGCATAATGGCGAACGTCTGAGATTTGAAATTTCCCAAGCAGTTGAAAAAGTTTCAACGCAGCGAACTGAGCTTGAGCGATTGCTCGCTGCGCTTAATGAATCTGATGCCCGAATGGCAGCGCTAGCTGAGCAGATTGCCGTTTTCAGTCAGACACGTTCGGCTGCACATGCGGAAGCTGAACGACTCACTTCGTCAATCGGTGAAGCAAATGACTTAATCGCGCGCTATCAAGCTGATCTGATCGCGTTACAGAACGCACCGATTGCCGCAGCGCCGATTGTTGAAACAGATACTTTTGATGTAGACCAGTTACGAGAGCGCGTTTCACTCGCTCGTACCGTTGAAATGGAAGCGCGGCTAACGCTGCGCACCAGCGAAGAGCGGGCAAATGCGATGGCAGAGCGTGCGGTTGCGCTCGAACGTGGCGCCCAGAATGAACGAGATTCACGCGTTCGTGCGATAGCCAAACGGGAAGCGCGTGCACATGCTGCAGTCGTCGCGCAGCGCCTGGCAGAAATCGCATACGACGCGTTAATCCAAATCGAAGTGTCCATCACCAAAGCGATGGCAGAGCGCAGCGCACTCGAAGCTGCTCGTACCGAACGCGAAGGTGAGATTCTTGCAGTTCGTTCGAAGAACCGTGAACTCACCGCTGAAATGGAGCAGCTAACCGATAGCGTCCATAAAGATGAGATTGCGCGCGCGGAACAGCGCATGCGTATTGAGCAACTTGAAGAGAAGATTGCAACCGAGTTCGGCTTGGATATCCCAACTTTGATTGCTGAGTATGGGCCGACAAATGATGTCCCAACTTTCGTTTTAGATGATGACGGGCAAGTTATTTCGACCGAAGTCATTCCATATCGTCGCGATCAGCAAGAAAAGCGTCTTGCTGCTGCCGAACGTTCACTCGCCCTTCTTGGCAAGATTAATCCGCTTGCGTTGGAGGAGTTCTCGGCACTTGAAGAGCGTGCTAAGTACTTAGCTGACCAATTAGAGGATTTGAAGAACACTCGTCGCGACTTGCTCGAAATTGTTCGAGAGGTCGATGAGCGAGTAGAGATAATTTTCAAAGAGGCATACCGCGATACCGCCAAAGCCTTTGGTGAAATCTTCCCTCGACTCTTCCCTGGTGGAGATGGTCGATTGATTCTGACCAACCCTGAAGATTGGCTCACTACTGGCGTTGATGTAGAAGCTCGCCCTCCTGGAAAACGCGTTAAACGACTCTCGCTCCTCTCTGGTGGCGAGCGCTCGCTAACGGCTGTTGCGCTTTTGGTTGCAATCTTCAAAGCACGTCCAAGTCCGTTCTATGTTCTTGATGAAGTTGAAGCTGCTCTTGATGATGTGAACTTAGGTCGCCTTCTTGAAGTGCTCGCTGAATTGCGCGCTGACTCGCAGCTGATCATCGTCACGCACCAGAAACGCACAATGGAGATTGCCGATTCGCTTTACGGCGTGACTATGCGTGGCGACGGGGTGACTGAAGTCATTTCGCAGCGAATTCGTGAAGTAGAGAGCGCCTAGTGGCAATCTTTTCTAAGTTCAGTTCGCTCTTTAAACGCGCCCACGAGAGCGCGGCACATGAACGAGGCCATATAGATTGGCAAGAGCTCGAGAGCACGTTGATCAGCGCTGATTTAGGTCCGACTCTTGCCCATGAGGTAGCGCAGCAATTGAAAGAAGATAAGAAGCTCTCACTCCATGGCGCACTAGAGCAATTACTCGTGACAAAAGAACGTCAGCTCAATCTCGCCGTCGCAGGACCGACGGTCATACTGGTGGTCGGCGTTAATGGCAGCGGAAAGACTACGAGTGTCGGAAAGCTTGGCGCACTTCTTGCTGCGCAAGGGAAATCTGTAGTTGTTGTTGCGGCAGATACTTTCCGCGCAGCTGCGCGAGAACAGTTAGAGACTTGGGCGGCGCGATCTGGCCTGATCTGTTTCGGCGGCAACGATGGCGCCGATCCTGCCGCTGTTGCTTTTGATGGCGTCAGTCAGGCGCTTGAGCGGGGCGCTGATTACGTACTCATTGATACTGCAGGTCGACTCCACACTAAAGAGGGGTTGATGGACCAACTTGGCAAAATTCGCCGAGTGGTCGAGAAACGCGCGCACGTCTCTGAAGTGCTTTTAGTCCTTGATGGCAGTACGGGTCAGAACGCTTTAGCGCAGGCAGAGAACTTCACCGCTGCGGTAGAGGTAACCGGCCTGGTACTGACAAAGCTGGATGGCTCCACTCGTGGTGGCTCTGCCCTAGCTATCGAACGCTCGCTTGGGATACCGATCAAATTTGTCGGTACCGGGGAAGGTGTAGGCGACTTCTCGCCCTTCTCGCCAGAGGGATATATCTCAGGCCTGTTGAGCCAGTAGGGACTGCGGAAACATCCGCGTTACACAAGTACGCCATTGTTTATCAACGCGAAACCTGCCACTAACCCCTTCGACGTAGAGCCCCTCCATAGTTACCCCACCTGCAACGCAGGTAAACGCGAGTAAACGCGAGTAAACGCCAGTTAACCCAGTTAACAGAGTGGGAGTGAATGAAATGAGTGAAACGGTACTCAATTCAGGTGATACCGCCTGGATGTTAATGAGTTGTGCCTTGGTGCTTTTGATGACACCAGGCCTTGCTCTCTTTTATGGTGGAATGGTTCGAGCCAAAGGCGTCTTGAACATGATGATGATGTCGTTTATCTCCATGGGAATTGTTTCTGTCCTATGGGTTCTTTATGGATACTCGATGGCTTTTGGTAAAGATCTTGGTGGTGGATTACTCGGTGATCCATTCCAGATGTTCGGACTCACGAAAGAGATTGCGCCAGATTCCTTCTTCGGCACTATCCCTACCTCAGTCTTCGTCGCATTCCAAGCGATGTTCGCCATTATTACCGTGGCGCTCATCTCGGGTGCGATTGCCGATCGGACGAAGTTCGGCGGCTGGATCGTATTTGTAATCGTCTGGTCCACATTGGTCTACTTCCCAGTTGCACACTGGGTATTTGATTTCGATAGCGGAGAAAGTGATCCAGGAGGATGGATCGCTAATCAATTGAAGGCAATCGACTTTGCAGGTGGTACGGCTGTTCACATCAACGCAGGTATCGCCGGCCTTGCTGCAGCACTTGTCATCGGCAAGCGCGTTGGTTTTGGTCGCGAAGGCTTCAAGCCGCACAACCTCACGCTTGTCATGATTGGTGCCGGGTTGCTCTGGTTCGGATGGTTTGGCTTTAACGCAGGCTCTGCGGTTGCTTCGAATGCGACCGCTGGAATCACCTTCCTGAACACATTTGTTGCAACTGGTGCAGCAATGCTCGCATGGCTGGTAGTGGAAAAAATTCGCGATGGCAGGGCTACGAGCCTAGGTGCCGCATCTGGTGTGGTCGCCGGTTTGGTAGCTATCACTCCCGCGTGCTCTGCGGTGAATCCACTTGGCGCCATCGCACTTGGTGCAATTTCTGGTGCGCTCTGCGCGCTCGCCGTTGGTTTGAAGTACAAGCTTGGTTACGACGATTCGCTCGATGTCGTTGGCGTGCACCTTGTAGGTGGACTGGCTGGCTCCATCCTCGTGGGAGTCTTCGCAACCTCTGATGCTCCAGCGGGAATCAATGGTCTGCTCTTTGGTGGTGGATTTGATCAGCTCAACCGCCAAATCATCGCCAGCGTTGCTGTATTGGCCTATTCATTTATTGTCACGTACATCATTGCGAAGATCATCGATAAGACAATCGGCTTCAGAATTGCAACCGAAGCTGAATCGAAAGGTATCGATTTATCTGAGCATGCTGAATCAGCGTATGAACTAGGTGGAGCTCGTGGAGGTGCGTTCTAATGGCAACAATGAATCTGATAACTGCAATCATCAAGCCGCAGAAGCTTGATGATGTAAAAGATGCGCTGAGCGCAAAAGGTATCCACGGTATGACCGTCTCAGAGGCCAGTGGTTTTGGTCGCCAAGGTGGCCATACTGAGGTTTACCGCGGCGCTGAGGTGACAGTGCGCTTTGTTCCCAAGGTGCGGATAGAAATTCTCGTCGCAGCGACAGATGCGGCGGGCGCAATAGATGCGATCGTCAAAGCTGCGGGAACTGGATCAATTGGTGATGGCAAGGTCTGGTCCATCCCGGTTGAAGAGGTAGTTCGAGTTCGCACTGGAGAGCGCGGTATCCCTGCGTTATAACCAGCAGTAGCCAGTTAGGCTAGGGGAGTGTTTGATGCGCTTACCTCGCGGATGTCGCGAACCCTTGCCGGACTTCGCAGTCGCGGGCGGATCAATCCCGTTGATCTTGAATCAACGTTAGGAGAGATCCGCACCGCACTGTTAGAGGCCGATGTTGCGCTTATTGTTGTTGATCAGTTGATTAGTGAAGTTAGGCGTCGCGGATTAGAAGCGCTCTCACTCAAGCAATCGGGTATCAATCCGGCGCAGCAAGTGATCACCATCATTCATGAAGAGATTCTGAAAGTTCTTGGCACCAATGCGAGATCACTCGCGACGGCAAAACGCCCACCGTCAAAGATCATGTTGGCTGGACTTCAAGGATCAGGAAAGACCACTCTTGCTGGCAAGTTGGCGCTCTGGCTAAAAGAGCAGGGCAATACGCCGCTACTAGTCGCTTGCGATCTAGCCAGACCTAACGCTGTGCAGCAGTTGCAGATAATCGGCGAACAGATTGGCGTTCCAGTTTTCGCACCAGAATCTGGTAACGGGATTGGCGACCCAATAAAAGTTGCGGCGGAAGGATTAGCTTTCGCGGAGAAGCGATTACACAACTATGTAATTTTTGATACTGCAGGACGACTTGGTATCGATGTCGAGTTAATGAAACAAGCGCGCGCAATTAAGAGCGCTATCACTCCCGATGACACACTCTTTGTTGTCGACGCAATGACTGGCCAAGATGCGGTAAATACAGCGCATGCATTCAACACCGCAGTTGGCATTGATGGCGTCGTGCTTACTAAAGTTGATAGCGATGCGCGAGCTGGAGCTGCGCTCTCTGTTACGTCAGTTATTGGAAAACCCATTCTCTTTCTCTCTACGGGAGAGAAGAGTCAAGATTTTGAACCGTTCTACCCCGAGCGAATGGCGCAACGAATTCTCGGCATGGGGGATGTCGCAACTTTGGCTGAACAAGCAAAGAAAGCCCTAGACGAGAAGAGCGCGGCGCGGCTAGAAGAGAAGTTCACAAGTGGCGAAGATTTCACTTTCGAAGATTTCTTAGAGCAGCTGCAAGCAATGAAGAAGATGGGTTCAATGTCAAAGCTACTTGGCATGTTGCCAGGAATGCCTGGCGCGCAGGGCGCTGCCATGAAGAAGCAGATCGAATCCATTGATGACAGCGAAACCGATCGTGCGGCAGCAATCATTCAATCGATGACCCCACAAGAGCGCATCAATCCAAAGATCATCAATGGTTCACGTCGCCTTCGAATCGCAAAGGGAAGCGGCCATGAAGTTTCAACGGTTAATCGCTTACTCGATCGATTTACCGCCGCACAAAAAGCGATGAAGCAGCTACGTCAGGGCGGCTCAGGTATGGGGGCAGCTGCAGGGTTGCCGCCAGGGCTGGCGCCTAGCTCCGGGTCAATGGGCGCACGTGCTGCTCGAGCGCACGAGCGGCCAGTTAAGAAATCTCGCTCCGGGAACCCCGCCAAGCGGGCTCAAGAGGAGCGCGGCTAGAGCCACTCGTTTTGGCGGTTCGGGCAGCTGCTGGCAAGATAAGCACCCTTGGGAACGGGCCCTCTCTCCCGTCCTCATAACCCTCGAGGCAGTTGCCCGCTTCCTCATTACATACAAGAACTTGGAGAGTTTGTGGCTGCAAAAATTCGTTTGGCTCGTATGGGAAAGATTCGTACCCCACACTTTCGCATCGTCGTGGCTGATTCGCGCTCTGCGCGTAACAGCAAGGCGATCGAGGAGATCGGTCGTTACTCACCAGCTCAAGAGCCATCATTAATCATCATTAATTCCGAGCGCGCGCTCTATTGGATGGGCGTCGGTGCAACACCAACACCTGCAGTGGAAGCGCTACTAAAGATCACTGGTGATTGGCAGAAGTATTACGACCTGCCAGGCAAAGAGGGCACACTAAAAGTTGCTCCACCTCGCCCGGATCGACGCGCAGCATTTGAGGCAGCGGCAAAAGAGGCGATGAACGAGCCAAAAGATGGCGCAACGACTTTGAAGAAGCGCGCAGCAGAGAAGCTCGCTGCGAAAGCAGCTCCAAAAGCTGAAGTAGCTGAAGAAGTACCAGCTGCAGCACCAGCTGAAGAGGTAGCAGAATCAGTTGCAGCTCCTGAAGCAGAGAGCGCACCTGAGAGCGCTCCAGTAAGCGAGTAGCCATGATTGATGAGGCGTTAGAACATCTCATCAAAGGGATAGTTGATCATCCTTCTGATGTTGTGGTGAGCGAAAAAAATGGTCGTCGTGGCTTGACCTACGAAGTGCGCGTTCATCCTGAAGATATTGGCAAGGTAATTGGTCGCGCTGGACGGACTGCGAAAGCGCTTCGGACAGTTGCCAGTGCACTTGCCCGTCGTCCCATTCGAGTAGATCTGCTCGAGGCTGACGAATAACAATGCTCCTGACCGTCGGCCGAATTGGTCGCGTTCATGGCATACGCGGTGAAGTTACCGTCGAAGTACTGACAGATTCACCAGAAGAACGTTTCTATCCTGGCGCACAATTAACAACCGAACCGGCGCGCGCCGGTGGGTTAACAATTTCAACTGCTAGATGGCATAACTCGACATTACTTCTTGGCTTTATTGGTTTTGACGATAGAAATGCAGGAGAAAGTTTGCGCAATGTGCAACTGCTTGCCGAAGTCGATCTCGATGATGTCGACGACGATGAGTACCACATCCAACAATTGATGGGCTTAAAGGTCTTTCATCTCTCAGATCTTCAGTTTTCCAATGAAATTGGCGAGATTAGTGGAGTTATCACGGGAGTTGCACAAGATTTGTTGGAGATCATTAAGCCAGATGGCAAGGAATTTCTCATTCCATTTGTTAAGGCATTGGTACCAAAAGTTGATATTGCAGGTGGACGAATTCTCATCGATCCTCCAGGGGGACTGATTGATGAAGATTGATATCGCCACCCTCTTTCCAGAGTATTTTGACCCGCTGTCACTCTCATTATTAGGTAAAGCTCAGACAGAGGGCATCGTGCAATGTACGACACATAATCTGCGCGAGCATGCGCTGGGTGTACATAAAAGCGTTGATGACACTCCATACGGTGGTGGCGCTGGCATGGTCATGATGGCTGAACCAATCGCACACACCATCGATCCATTAATCCAAGAAAATCCCACCGCGATTCTGATTATTCCCACGCCTTCTGGAGAGAAGTTCACGCAACCAATTGCAGAAAAACTCTCGCGTGAGAACCATCTGATTTTTTTATGCGGTCGATACGAGGGAATTGATGCCCGCATTCCAGAGTATTACCGAAACGTTGCACAGATCGAAGTTCTTGAGCTCTCGTTAGGCGACTATGTTCTTGCTGGCGGTGAAGTCGCAACGCTTGCGATGATTGAAGCGATTACTCGATTACTGCCAGGGGTTCTTGGAAATCCTGAATCGCTAGTGGAGGAGTCGCATGTGCTTCGAGACGAAGATGGGCAAGAGGCGCTGGTGGAGTACCCCAACTACACCAAACCTCCGCTCTGGCGCGGCCTTGAAGTGCCCGAGATTCTCACCTCAGGCAATCACGGGGCCATCGCCCGGTGGCGCCTTGAGCAGGCACGGGTTCGCGCACGCCGGCTCAAGTAGGCGTTCACGTAGCGGCCGGATTTGGGTAATCCCCAGGGGCACGGCAGAATAGGGCGCCTTGGCGAGAAATGCGCCCCGCCGCAGGGGAGCGAGTTTCTGATCGCGAAGTGGTCCTAACCAGGTTATCGACCTGCGGCGATTACCAGAGAAAAACGAGATAGCACTTATGAACACATTGGACGCCCTTGACGCGGCAACCCTCCGTCGCGACCTCCCATCCTTCCGCCCCGGCGATGAATTAAAGATTCACGTCCGCGTTATCGAAGGAAATAAATCACGTATCCAGGTCTTCCAAGGCTTGGTCATCCGACGTCGCGGTAGCGGCGTTCGTGAGAGCTTCACCATTCGTAAGATCTCTTACGGAGTTGGTGTCGAGCGAACATTCCCAGTCCACACACCAGTAATCGAAAAAATTGAAGTAGTTCGTCGTGGCGATGTTCGCCGTGCGAAGTTGTACTACCTCCGCGAGCTTCGCGGTAAGGCATCGAAGATTCGCGAGCGACGCGGTGGCAACTTCGGCCCAAGCGAGACGATTGTCTTTGAAACGGGCGAGGCAGAGGTTCTCACCGAAGAGGTATTAGCTCCCGTCGAAGTGGTTGAAGCAGTTGAAGCTGTGCAATCTGCTGAGGCTGCTCAAGTGAGCACGACTGATACTGAGAAAGAGAAATCCGAGTAGTGAAACTCCCGCGGAAGGGTTCGCTCCTTCGCGAAATTCCTGTCCTGGTAGTTGTCTCTCTCTTCATCTCAATCATCATCAAAGCCTTCTTGATTCAGGCGTTCTATATTCCGTCGGGCTCTATGCAGGCCACCCTTGAGATTAATGATCGAGTTATCGTCAACAAGCTTGGCAACTTCTTCACTGACGTCAAGCGCGGTGATGTGGTGGTCTTCCGCGATCCAGGAGGATGGTTGCCACCAGCATATGAAGAGAAGCGCTCAGCGCCGCTACAAGCGCTTCGCAATGGATTGGTCTTTGTGGGACTTGCACCCGATCCTGCTAAGCAGCATTTAATTAAGCGCGTTATTGGCGTTGGCGGGGATCACATCGTCTGTTGTGATGCTAAGGGTTCGTTGGTGATTAATGGCAAAGCGGTCAAAGAGAAGTACTTGTATGCAGGCAATGCGCCGAGTGAAACCAAATTTGATGTCCGAGTTCCCAAAGGCTCGCTGTGGGCGATGGGTGATCACCGAGCAGCCAGCGAGGATTCCCGATATCACCAAGAAGATCCCAACAAAGGAATGGTTCCGCTCAACAAAGTTGTTGGCCGCGCCTTCCTGGTGATCTGGCCAGTACAACATTTCTCGCTGCTACCTCGACCAGAGGCGTTGACCGCGATTCCAGTGAAATGAATCCTGAAGCTGCGCTTCGAGCGGCGGGATTTAGGCTCATCGCGGGAGTGGATGAGGCAGGACGTGGCGCCTATGCCGGCCCTCTTGTAGTGGCTGCAGTAATCCTTGATTCCGACAACCCGCTGACGGAAGTTGGGGATTCCAAAACTTTCTCTGAAAGTAAACGCCGTGACATTGCAGAAGAAATCAAAGATCGCGCCTTGGCCTATTCGATTATCGCGATCGAAGCAGAGGAGATTGATACGTACGGACTGCATCCCTCGAACATTGGGGGAATGCGGCGCTCGATAACCGCCCTTTCTCATACCCCCGACTACATCATCACCGATGGCTATTACGTTGCTGGCTTGGAAATTCCATCTATAGCAATGTGGCGTGGTGATCAAGTCAGTCAATCTGTAGGTGCAGCTTCAATACTGGCTAAAAATTATCGAGATCACATCATGATTGAGTGGGACGATCGCTATCCAGAGTATGGCTTTGCCCAACACAAAGGTTATGGCACTGCCCTCCATCAACGCGCATTAGAGAAGTACGGCGTCTTACCAATTCACAGAAAATCTTTCGCACCGATTGCACGCTTACTCGAAAGTTCAGATTTTCGCCATTAACAGCCAGAGCAGAACGTTCTAGGTGTGTACAGCCTCCTATCGGTGTCGGAGGCAAAACTTAGATTTGCGCCATGGTCAATTCCTCCAGCTCTCCATATCGTCCACATCAATTAGGTAAGGCTGGTGAAGCAGCAGCGGTCGCCTACTTAATTGACGCTGGCTATTCAATAATCAATCAGAACTGGCGAGGAGCGCATGGTGAGATAGACATCATTGCGCGCTGCGAATCTCATCATCCCGAGTTCGTTGTGGTTGAGGTGAAGACTCGTTCATCACTTCAATGTGGCACACCGCTTGAAGCAGTTACCTCCACGAAGTATCGAAGGCTTTTCCTTTTGGGTCGCGAATGGATATCTACCTATCAACCGGGCGCCTTGTGGCGCATTGACGTTCTGGCTCTACTCCGCTCTGCTAGCGGCTTTCACATCACCCATCACAAAGGGCTGATTGCTTAATGCTTGCTACTACTCGCGCTATCTCCTTAGTGGGATTATCAGGGCACTTGATCGATGTTGAGGCAGATATTGGAAATGGAGTTCCAGGCTTTACGCTCCTTGGCCTTCCCGATGCAGCGCTCTCAGAGGCACGTGATCGGGTTCGTTCAGCAATCATCAACTCGTCGGCGCAATGGCCCAATAAACGGATAACTCTTGCGCTCTCACCCGCAGCCCTACCTAAACGCGGTTCGGCATTCGATTGCGCAATTGCACTCTCCCTGCTCGCTGCGGCAGAAGAGATCACATTGGAGAGACTTGGCGAAGCGGTCGTGCTCGGGGAGCTCACCCTTGATGGCAGAATCAAATCTGTTCCCGGAATTCTTCCGGCACTTCGCGCAGCATCGTTACATGGAGTCAAGCAGGCAATCATTCCCTCTGACAATTACCAGGAGGGCTCGCTCGTATCTGGAATAGAGATTCTGCACTTTAGACATCTGCGTGAGGTGATCACCTGGCTTCAAGGGGGTGCATACTCTCCATCTGATCTGAGATCAGCTCAACGAGCAGAGCCAGATAGCGCTCCATCAGATTTCTCTGATATCGCAGGACAAGAGCGTGCAAAAGCAGCGCTTGAGATTGGCGCCGTCGGCGGTCATCACATTGCAATGGTTGGGCCTCCTGGAGTTGGCAAGAGCATGCTTGCTGCACGCATTCCCTCGATTCTGCCAACCCTTGATGACCGAGATGCATTAGATGTGACCTCACTCCACTCAATAGCGGGGAAAATCTCAGCGGGTAGCAGCGCACCTCTTATTACTACGCCGCCATTTGTTGCTCCTCATCACACCATCACACGAGCAGGGTTAATCGGCGGTGGCGCTACGAGTATTTCCCCCGGCGCATGTTCGTTGGCACATCGCGGGATTCTCTTTCTCGATGAAGCGCCGGAGATTGCCCGTCCAGTTATCGAATCGCTTCGGGAGCCGATGGAGCTTGGGGAAATCACACTCACTCGACTAGGGCGAAGCGCGACTTTTCCCGCTCGATTTACTCTTGTCTTGGCGTCGAATCCATGTCCATGTGGGTGGGCAATTGGCAAAGCAAAACGATGCACCTGCTCATCGCTGGCCAGTCGTCGCTATCGCGAGAAGTTATCTGGCCCAATTCTTGATCGGATCGATCTTCGAATCGAATTGGAACCGCTCTCACAAGGAGATCTTTTACGAAGTGGTGAGAGCAGCGCAGAAATTAGAGCACGGGTCAGCCGCGCTCGCGAGCGCTCGAGCGCACGATTTCGTGCTCACCCATGGTCGATGAACTCCGAAATTCCCGCCGCTGCGCTCCGCACTGAATTCGCACCAGATTCTCGGGCGCTGCGCATTCTCTATCGCGCACTCGATGCAGAAGAGATAACAGTCCGCGGCCTCCATCGAATTCAACGAGTAGCGTGGAGCATCGCCGACTTAGCAGGAGAGCCCTCCCCATCAGAGAATTCAATCGAGCAAGCGCTGGCTCTTCATTTACGGGAGCGGTTATGAAGAGTGAGATTCGTCGAATCACCCCGCACAGTTCCGAGTGGCCAACGCGATTAAATGCTCTGGCAAAACCGCCAGGTGAATTGTTTGTACTCGGCCGAAATCTTGCCGAGATAGCAGCAGAGCGACATCGCACCGTGGCAATCGTTGGTGCGCGCAACTGCACCTACTATGGCGAGAAAATTGCCCGCGACTTCGCAACATATTTTGCCGCGCTCGATTGGTCGGTTGTCAGTGGTGGCGCCTTCGGGATTGATTACAACGCACATCGTGGCGCGTTGCTAATCGATGGCGTGAGCATTGCGGTACTAGCTGGTGGCCTCGATGCGCCCTATCCACGTAGCCATGATGGTCTCTTCGCAGAGATTGCTCGTCGAGGAGCGCTGATTTCTGAGCAACCGCCTGGCGTGCGCGCGGCAAAAGGACATTTCCTCGCTCGCAATCGGCTCATTGCAGCGCTCAGTATCGGCACCATAGTTGTAGAAGCGGCATACAAAAGCGGCGCAATTAGAACCGCCCGCGATAGCGCCGAACTACTTCGCCCGGTGCTGGCTACCCCTGGCGCAATCACCTCACCACAAAGCGCCGGTGTGCATGCTCTCATCCGCGACCGAATAGCAGAGTTGGTCACCTCTCCGACTGAAGCGCTCGAGATTCTCGCGCCATTAGATCACCAGGGCGATGTCATTTCAGCGGAGTAGCCAATGCGGCAAAGGTGAGAGAATGGGGCGGTGAGTGAATTTCGTTCCGGCTTCGTCGCACTTGTTGGACGCCCAAATACCGGAAAGTCGACGCTCCTTAATGCGTTGGTCGGTGAGAAAGTGGCCATCACATCAAGTCGCCCCCAGACTACGCGGCGAGCAATTCGTGGCATCGTCCATCGTCCAGAGGGACAAGTCATTGTCGTAGACACGCCAGGTTTACATAAACCAAAGACACTTCTGGGGCAGCGCCTCAATGCGCTTGTTGCGGAAACTTTTGCCGACGTTGATCTTATTGTGTGCTGCTTACCAGCTGATGAAGAGATTGGGCCAGGAGATAAGAGAATCATCGGTGATATCTCCGGCTCCATTCCACTCATCGCAGTTGTCACCAAGAGCGATCGAGTTGCCCCACAGACTCTTATGGAAAAATTGGCGAGCGTGGGATCCCTTGCTCCATGGCGAGAAATTATTCCGGTTTCTGCAAAGAAGAATTTCCAAGTTGATCGTCTACTTTCCCTGCTGATTGCTCACTTACCAGAGGGGCCACCGCTCTATCCTGAGGAGTATGTCAGCGAGGAGAGCGATGATGACATCTACAGCGAATTAATTCGCGAAGCTGCTCTTGAGATGCTAGACGATGAACTTCCACATTCATTGATGGTTACCATTGAAGAAGTAGGCGTTGGTGGCGACGGGAAGACACCGATGATCTACGCAAAAATTTTTCTCGAGCGAGATAGTCAAAAGAAAATTATTCTTGGAAAATCTGGGGAACGAATCAAAGAGATTGGAAGTAAGGCTCGACAAGCAATCGAGAAATATCGAGGCGAGAAAGTCTTCCTCACTCTGCACGTAGGAGTTGAATCAGAGTGGCAGGGCAACCCACGAGCGCTTGAGAAATTTGGTTTCTAGCTTTTTCCTGCCACTGCCATCGCTGCTATTGCAGGATGTGCAGGGCGTTGGCACCTCTGGCAGATCACCACTCCATTTGGCGCAATGCTCCATGGGGTTCCGCAGCCACATCTGAGAAGTGACTGAGAGCTTTGGGGCATGTTGGCAAGAGTAAATCTGGGAGCTACTTTTCGCTCGTTGAAATCTTCCCTCGGGTAGTGCGCGAGGCTGCTAGGTAGGAGCCCAGCAGGACCATCGGGAAACCCAGCAGCATCCCAACAGTTATCGGCTCGTTGAGAAGAATGACCCCCAGCGCGATTGCTATCGCGGTATTGGGGTAGGTCACCGTCGATGCCTTGGGTGGTCCAATCATTCGCAGCAGGGTGAAGAAGAGATAAAAGGCCAGCGCCGTACAGAGCAGCCCTAGCGCAAGGAGCGCAAAGAGCGCTTCATACGAGGGCATTGACGTTGGAGCGGTTTGTAGCGCTGGAATGAAGAAAACGATTGCCGTGAGCGCCATAGCCAAACCGTTGACGGTGACGCCCGCGACGCCGCTGAGGTGTCGCACAGCCATGAATGTTGCAAACGCATAGGAAAAGGCGCTGAAGAGGATCTTGAGCATGGCGATTAAGTCATGGCTCTCCATCAGTGAGTCGATGCCTACCAACGCTACGACGCCGATAAATCCAATCACAATGCCAAAGGCTTGCCGTGGGTGCCGCACTGATCGATCGCCCGCAAGAGCTGCGAGCAGGTTTGCCCAAATCGGAACAGTTGCGATCAATAATCCTGCTAATCCTGAACTCACCGAACGTTGCCCGTCGGAAATCAAAGTCCAAGGAATGAACATTTCAAAGAGCGCGTAGAGCGCGATGTATTTGATGCTGGCACGCGGAACTTTTAGAGCGCCGGCACGAAGTGCCAATGGAATGAGAATCAGCGCACCAATAAATACTCGAGTAAAGACAATTACGGGAACAGAGAGCTCTTTCACGGCAACGCTGACAAATAGATAGGGCACGCCCCACAGGGCGCTTACTGCAAGGTAGTACCCGATATAGCGGGAATCAGGCTGTGGCTGCGTTGCGCTGTCGGGTCGCGTAAGGCTCACCATCCCGAGCATATCTCAGGGAATTGCTCAATCGTTCAGGCCAGAGCGCGAGCTATCTCTGCCCCGGTACCATTAGGCCTAGCGAAAATCTCATTATTAAGGGGCAAACCATGCGCGTTGGCGTGTTGACTGGCGGGGGAGATTGCCCCGGCCTCAATGCTGTCATTCGCGCGATTGTTCGCAAGGGCGTCAAAGAATATGGGTACGAATTCATTGGTTTTCGCGATGGCTGGAAAGGTCCGCTCGAAGGCTTGAGTATCCCGCTAGATATCGAACGAACTCGCGGGCTACTTCCCCGAGGTGGAACGATTCTAGGGTCGTCACGAACCAATCCATTTGCTATCGAAGGCGGCGTAGAGCAAATCAAGAAGAATTTGCAAGCGCAGGGTATCGATGCACTAATTGCAATTGGTGGCGAAGATACATTAGGCGTTGCAACGAAACTCCATTCACTCGGCGTCAAAGTCATTGGCGTTCCAAAGACTATTGATAATGATTTGAACGCTACTGATTACACCTTTGGTTTTGACACCGCAGTGAATATTGCTGTTGAAGCGATTGATCGCCTCCACACCACTGCAGAGTCTCATCATCGAACCTTGATTGTCGAGGTGATGGGGCGTCATGCAGGATGGATCGCGCTCCACTCTGGGTTAGCTGGTGGCGCATCATGCATTTTGATTCCAGAAGCGCCTTTTTCAATAGAGAAAGTCTGTGAGTACGTAGAATCGCGCTACACATATAACTACGCACCAATCATCGTCGTTGCCGAAGGCGCGCTACCTCAAGAGGGAAGTGCAATTACCAAAGATGGAACGCTGGATGCGTTCGGCCATGTCAAGCTCTCAGGTATTGGCGAGTGGCTCGCGCAAGAGATCGAGAAGCGAACCGGCAAAGAAGCGCGCGTGTCTGTCTTGGGGCATATTCAACGGGGTGGCACACCGACTGCATTTGATCGTGTATTGGCCACTCGATTTGGCTTGCACGCCATCACTGCAGCTCACGATGGAGCATGGGGCAGCATGGTTGCGCTCCAATCAACACATATCGTTCGCGTTCCATTAGCGAGCGCGACCGAGAAGCTCAAGTTGGTCGACCCAGCACTTTATGCAGAGTCAGAAATATTCTTCGGATAGCGCCAGGACAACAGGAAAAGGACGAGCACTTACTATGACCACATCATTGGAGAATCTCTTTGACCCTTCGCTGGTTGCCGCACAACAACCCAATTGGCCAGATTCTGCAGCTCTTGATCAGGCCACTGCGGAGTTGCGCACCTTCCCGCCTCTGGTTTTTGCTGGCGAGTGTGATGAGCTAAAGCGCAGAATTGCCCAAGCAGCGCGCGGTGAGGCATTCTGGTTGCAAGGCGGAGATTGTGCTGAAACTTTCACCGGCGCAACAGCAGATTCGATTCGAAACCGAATCAAGACAATTTTACAGATGGCCGCAGTGCTGCAATATGGTGCGAGCCTTCCAGTTATCAAAGTTGGACGCATGGCTGGCCAATTCGCTAAACCGCGCAGTAAAGATACCGAGACTCGAGATGGCATAACGCTTCCTGCTTATCGTGGTGATGCCGTTAATGATTTAGCGTTTGACGAGCGCTCGCGCACTCCCGATCCACAGCGTTTGGTAAAGGTTTATCACACTTCAGCAATGACGTTGAATCTCGTACGCGCCTTCACTCAAGGCGGCTTCGCAGATTTACGGAGAGTTCATGAGTGGAATAAGGGCTTCATCCGAGATGCTGCTTTTGGCGAACGTTATGAGCAGATGGCCAATGAGATTGGCAGAGCGTTGGCTTTTATGAAATCTGCAGGGATAGACGCTGATCAATTCCGGGCGGTAGACCTCTTCTCGAGCCACGAAGCGCTCATCCTTGAATATGAAAAGGCCTTAACCCGAATAGATTCACGAACCGGGGAACCATACGATGTCTCTGCGCATTTCGTCTGGATAGGTGAACGCACTAGACAGATTGATGGCGCACACGTGGATTTCTGCTCCAAGATTCGCAACCCAATTGGCATCAAAGTTGGACCCAAGGCCACTGTCGAAGAGATCACTGCGTTAATCAATAAGCTCGACCCTGATCGTGAGCCAGGACGCATCACTCTTATCACTCGCATGGGTGCCGGAGTGATTCGCCAAGCGCTCCCAGCTCTCGTTGAAGGCGTGCGTAAATCTGGCGCAGAAGTGCTGTGGGTCTGCGATCCGATGCATGGAAATACCTATGAAGCGCCGAGTGGATATAAGACTCGCAAGTTTGATGATGTGATGGACGAAGTGCGCGGATTCTTTGAAGTGCATAAGAAACTGGGCACGCATCCTGGTGGCGTACATATCGAATTGACCGGCGACGATGTCACTGAATGTGTAGGCGGTGGCACCGAGATTTCGCATGAGGATTTAGCATCACGCTACGAAACTGCCTGCGATCCGCGATTGAATCACACCCAGTCGCTCGAACTTGCCTTTCTCGTTGCTGAAATGTTGCAGGCTCGATAACCTCTCATCTTGTGCAACCGCTTCTTAAAAGTAGCTCTGCTACTCCGTTGGGAACGCTCAATGTACTTCTTGATGGGAGAACCCTCGTAGCAGCGGGCTTTGCGACGTTTGCCGAATTGCGCGGCAAGCTTGCGATTGCCGCGCAAGAACGCTCACTAACGTTAAGTAGAGAGTCGAAGTGGATTGAAGTAGTTATTGCCGATTACTTTGATGGCGATATCTCGGCAATCAATGGCCTTGCGGTTCGACAGCCGGGCAATGACTTTAGTCAGAGCGCGTGGCGTGCGATGCGAAAGATTCCTGCGGGGCGAGTCATCTCTTATGCAGTACTGGCAAATAAAGCTGGATCACCTGCAGCAGTGCGGGCTGCCGGAACGGCGTGCGGACGTAATGCGATCGCTCCTTTTACACCCTGTCATCGAATCGTGCGCAGCGATGGAACGCTTGGCAACTACGGATATGGCACCACCAAAAAAAGTTGGTTGCTACGCCATGAGGGAGCTATTGATTAGTCGCGCTGCTGACTTTCGAGTTCTGTCGCACTTGCATCAAGAGCATCGCGGCAAAAATCAATGCACCGCCGATAGTTGCTTTTACCGTTAATGATTCTTGTCCAGCAATTACTGCAAATAGCGCAGCAAAGACGACTTCGAGTGTGAGCACGACAGCAACTACTGTGGCATCCATTTTGGATTGCGACCAGGTTTGGACTAAGAACGCAACTGAGGTAGCCAGAATTGCCGTGAAAATCGTCGCCTTCCACTCCTGATCGGTATTGGGGGGTTCATAGCCTTTATCAATTATTGCGAGCATCGAGGTGAGGATGGCAATCGTGCCTAGCTGCACGACGGTCAGTGGATACGTTGCAAATTTCTCAGACCATCTGCCAAGTCCGAGAATATGGAGAGCGAAAAATAGCGCGCTAAGCAAGACTGATAGTTCGCCAACGCCAATAGCGAAACCCTTAAAGGAGAGCAGCCCTAGTCCAGCCGTGGCCATCACAACGCCAATCCATTCATTTCTTGTTACATGAGATTTGAGAAAGAGGGCACCGAGTATCGGTGTGAAAACAACATAAAGGCCAGTGAGAAATCCAGTTGTTGCGGCGGTTGTGAGGTTTAGTCCAATCGTTTGAAATAGATATCCAGATCCCAAGAAGAGTCCGAGTGCAAAACCTTTTTTCAACATTTCAGGGGAGATTTGCGTCAATGTTTTCGGTTGGATAAGGATCAGTACAAAGGTGGCGATGATAAATCGGGTAGCGAGGAAGTCATCGACGCTCTGCCCAGCGAGGGCATCTTTCATGAGGACAAAGGAAGCTCCCCAAATAGCAGCGACGGAAGTGAGCGCTATAAGAGCAAAAATCTGAACTTTTCTTGTCATGGTCTCTAGATATTTCCTTAAGTGCTATCCGCGAAGTTTCTTGAGAATTTTCACTTCGCCGCCATGTTCTAGCTCTTCACCAGGGGTTTCGAGTACGAAGGGGACTCCTGCCATCGCAGGATGTTCCATCAACATTTGAAAAGGCTTCTGACCGATGTGACCTTCGCCAATCGACTGATGTCGATCTTTCAATGCGCCACAGATATCCATCGAATCATTAGCGTGCACTAGTTTGATTCGGTCGCTTGGGACATGAGCGAGCAATCCGGAGAGCATCAGATCAATACCCTTCTTCGTGGTGATGTCGTGTCCTGCAGCGAAAACATGGCAGGTGTCGATGCAGATGCCAACTTTCGGATGGAATTCAAGCGCCTCAAAGTATTTGACCAACTCTTCAAGTTTCTTCACAAGCGATTGACCTTGTCCTGCAGTGGGTTCAAGTAAGAGAAAAGGATCTTCATCTTTGAGATTTTCAAGAATTGGCATCATTCCATTATGAATTTGTTTCCACGCTTGGTCGACAAACTCCTCTTTGACTGCCGAACCAGTATGAATGACAGCGCCTAGCGCGCCAAGCTCACGACTTCGACGGAGGGCATACTCGGTTGACGCCAGAGAGTTCTCGTACGTTCCTTCAGTCGGCGATCCAAGATTGATGAGAAATGGCGCGTGTACATAGGTGGTGATATCCATCGCCGCTGCGCTCTCTCGAAAATCTGCATCTGCGGCAGGATTTGCATCGGGCATCGCCCAGCCACGCGGGTTCGAGGCGAAAATTTGAATGGTCTCTGCCTCAATTGTTTTGGCATAACCCAAAGCACGCTTTACCAATCCGCCAGAAGTGGGGACGTGAGCGCCAATTCGGTTTTTTACTTGGGTAGCCATATGCAGGAAGGCTACTTCACTTCGATGGTTATTACAGAATTACGCTTCACAAGTGCGCCCTCAGCGGGGTTGACCTTGATGACAATCAACTTCTTTCCCTTTGCCACCTTGGCAGGCTTTAGAACTTTTACGCTGAAGCCATAATCCTCGAGAAGCTTGATCGCTTTACCTTCTTCGCTCTTGAGGATTCCAGATGGAACTTTTATCTTTTCAGGACCCTTTGAGATTGTGAGCGAGACCTGCGCTCCCTTGGTAAGTTCTGGATCAGTCGGGTTCTGTGCGATAACAATTCCCATTGGGAATTTATCGCTGAACTCATCGCTCTGCTTAACATCAAAGCCTGCATCAGTTAACTCGTTGAGCGCTTGCTCACTCGACTTGCCCACATAATTGGCGATAGCCACCAGCTCTGGTCCTTTACTGACCAGAAGGTTGACCTGGGTATTTTTCTTGACCATGGTTCCTGGAGCCGGCGAGGTTGAAATTATCTGGTCCTTTGGAATCTTGAGATCAAATTGACTTTGCGCCGAACCAATCACCAATTTCACATTCGCTAATTCAATTGTGGCTTGCGAGATGCTCTTACCTTTGAGGCTAGGTACCTTGTATCGCTCCGCTCCCTTAGAGAGCACTACCGAAATTCGTTCACCCTCGGACACTCTGCTTCCCGCAGGGGGAGACATGCTTATGATCTTCCCTTTTGGAATCTGTTCATCGAAGACAGATTTAGCAACTGTGATGTCAAAGCCAAGTTTTTCTAAGGTGCGTTCAGCCTCTTTCTTCGTTCCACCGACCACAGAGGGGATAGCAATCTGTGCACCCGGACCAAAGAGCTGATACCAACCGGTGATGCCAATGACACCAGCAATCGCCAGTGCGATGAGACGATTACGGCGCACTCTCCGAGAAGTTCTCCTTCTGATTTCGCTGGTATTGCTCATTCGCGGACGACTTATCTCTGGCTTGGCCTCTTGTGCATTCACCTTAGCGCCGAGGGATTTCTCGCGCTTAGTTTTGGCAGTTCGTACTGGCCGCCGCAGCTCCTCCGGGATGCCAAGTGGCAAACTCAATTGCTGTTCATTGGGATCGAGCAAGAGCAAAGATTTGCGAATATCTTCTTGGAATTCTCGGGCGCTTTGATAGCGCAAACCAGGATCTGGAGCTGTTGCGTGCAGCACTAAGGAATCGAGATCGCGGGTTATTGCGTGATTGAGTGTCGAGGGAGCAGGCACTCGATCATGGACGTGGCGATATGCAATTTGAATAGGGGAGTCACCTTCGTAAGGTTTCTTACCTGTGAGCATTTCAAAGAGCACAATTCCCAGCGAATAGATGTCGCTCTTCACATCAGCGATGCCACGTTGGACTTGCTCAGGGGCAAGGTATGCCACTGTGCCCATCAAAACATTTGCATCAGCGGTGAGGGTATTTCCGGTGCTGACTGCCCGAGCTAATCCGAAATCGCCAAGTTTTGCCCGGCCATCAGCAGTAATCATGATGTTCTCAGGTTTGATATCGCGATGAATGATTCCGCCATGATGAGCGTAGGTAAGAGCCGAAAGAACTTGATTGATGATCTCCAACGCTTCCTTTGCACCTAGTTGACCAACAGCAAAAAGATGGTCGCGCAGCGTCGCTCCAGGTATGTACTCCATGACCAGGAAGACTGCAGGAACCCCACCTTGATTCCATCCTTGGTCGTAGACTTGAACTAAGTTGGGATGAGATAAACCTGCGGCAGCTTTAGCTTCACGAATAAAACGCGAGACAAATTCCTCATCGCGCGCAAGGTTTTCGTGCATGATTTTCACAGCGACTGTTCGATCAAGTCGGGTATCAACGGCAGAATAGACTGTGGCCATTCCACCGCGAGAGATGGCGCTAGTTATCTGATAGCGCCCATCAATGAGTTCGCCAATTCGCTCCGACACTCTGAAATTCTATGAAGAGCGCCCCTTATGGCTGAGCAGGCGCTCCGTAGGGAAGGTGTATTGCGCAATTCTCTCGATTCCTATTCTCAGCAAAAAACTCATTTTGGCGCGCAATCCACACCAACATCTCCTTTCGAATCCCAGCTCCATCACGTTTGACTACCCGTTCAAGTCCCAGGTCAAAAGGAATATCCATCCAAATTGAGAGATCTGCCAACTTTGTAACGCTCGGCAGTGCACAGCCGACCCCTTCAAGAATAATCAGTGGCGTTGGCCCAAGTGAGATCATTTGGCCATAACCTCCTGCAACCCAGTCGTACTTTCGATAATGGATTGGCGCTTTATCGGATATAGGCGTGATGATTTGTTCTCTGATAGTTCGCTCAAGGGTGGGTGTGAGTGCGTCATCCCAGCCGTTATAGAGATCATCGCAGTGAATTACCTCGCCAAGTCCAATAGTTTCGATAATTTCCGCCGCGAGCGTTGTCTTGCCAGCTCCGGCAGGACCATCAATCACGATGAATACCGGCGATGAGCTCTCACTCTTAGCGCTCAGAAGTTCGCGGATATTAACTGATAGCGCGGGTTGCATTCTTATACCAACGTACCCATCCGAGAATCGCGATTGCCGTAAAGACGAGATAGACCAGTGAGGTGAAGTACGCGCCGCCACGGAAGTATTGGATAGTTAACACGATGTCGACTGCGAACCAGAGCGCCCAGTTCTCCCACTTCTCTTTAACCATAATGACCTGTGCAATCAGACTTCCGAGTAAACCGAAGGTATCGCTCCAGATTGCAACCGCTCCTACCGACTTCAAGTAAGGAGCAAAAGCTAGCCAACAAGCGGCGAAGGCAAGCACCACGATAATCCGACCCTTGAGAGAAAGTGGTGCAGGCTGCGCTCCTGTTTTCTTCCACGCGAGTAAACCCCATACGCCAAACGCTACGAAGATGAGTTGCGTGGCAACGGAGGCGTAATACTTGGCATCAAGAAACCAGATCGCATAGAGCGCCGAGCTCACAATCCACCAAGGCCACATAATTTTACGTCCAGTGGTTCCCAAGTACACGGCCACCAACGAAGTGACCGCTGCAGTGAACTCCAACAATGAGACCTGGTAGCTCCATGCTGTGAAAAGGATTAAATCAAACATATATCTCAATTACTCCTTCCGAATCCGCATTACCGGACTGGTGAAAACGGTCGGTGGCTAGCCACCCTCTCAGCCGTACTTCGGCTCCCGTGCAAGTAAGAGGATAGCATTAGACGTGCTTAAGTTTGGCTATCTTGCGATGATTACCTTTACCATCCTGGGTTCGTTCTGGCTGGAAATATTCCTCAAGGTTGGTGTCCTGCGACGAATCAAACGAGCGCTCTTAAGCATTCTTCCAGTTGCATCCATTTTCATTATCTGGGATCTCTACGCAATTAGTAGGGGGCATTGGCACTTTGATGCTGAGCAAATTTTAGGGATATTCGGATTCGGTGGGATTCCGCTCGAGGAATTTCTCTTCTTCACTGTGGTGCCATTGGCTGCCATTATGACTATCGAAGCAGTGGGCGTGGTTAAGCGAAAAAATGAGAAATGGAAGTTTGGTGACGAGCGATGAGCTACACCCAGCTTGCACTTATGGCGGTTCCTGTTGCAATTCTTTTTGACCTATTCATTACTCGACGACGAATGATTCTGCGCCGCGCATTTTGGACTTCGTATGCAATCATCTTGCCATTTCAGTTGCTTACTAACTGGTGGCTTACCTCTCGAGAAATCGTGATGTATCGAGGTGAATTTATCACTGGATTACGGATAGCAAGCGCGCCAATCGAAGACCTCCTCTTTGGATTCGCTTTGATTCTTGGTGTAATTAGTTTGTGGATATTTTGGGGCGCGCGCGGCGTGCAGCAAGAGCGCGGGAGAACGCAGGAATAGCCACTGCAAGACGTCGGGTAGTTGAAGTCTTGGCTCGCTTAGTAAATATCTGGTAATCAATCTTCTCTACTTCATCCACGATTCCACAATAGAGTTCACTGGCTGCTTCGATACAGGCACGGCTTTCTGGCGCGAGCAGCGCGATCCCAGGTTGCGCTTCACGTTGCAGTTGACGCACTCGCTCAATATTGAACCGGAGAGCTGCTCGCAATTGTGGAGTGACCACTCGCTCGATAAGCATCTCTTCGCTCACATTAAAAGATCGCAATTCATCGAGCGGGAGATATATGCGCCCCCGCTCTAGATCTTCTCCGACATCACGAATGAAGTTTGCAAGCTGAAAAGCGATACCGAGTTTCTCGGCTGCTGGGTATGCCGCGCTCGAGAGTGGTCCTAAAATCGGCACCATCTCCAGTCCGATAACTGCAGCAGAACCGTAGACATACTCCAACAAATCTTCGTAGCTGTCGTATCGAGAGACTGAGATATCCATCGCCATCGAATGGAGAAATGCGCGAAAGTGTTCGATAGGAATATCGAATCGCTGCACGGTATCCACGAGCGCTGCACCGATATGGTCATGACTGACACCGTTAGCCAGATCGTTAAGAATTTGTTCACTCCAGGTAGAAAGAGCGCTCTCTTTCTCTTTCGCGCTCAACGTTGAGGCAAGGTCATCGACTATCTCATCGGCGTAGCGGGCGAAACCGTAGAGGGCGTGCACAAATGGTCGCTTCTCGGGTGGGAGCAGGAGGGTGGCTAGGTAATACGTTTTCCCATGGAGTGAGTTAAGCCGTTTACATTCGGCGTATGAAGCGCGCAGCTCTGGGGTGAAGATCCCAGCTGCATCTAACTCCCGCGTACTCATCGACCAATGATGCGTTCTGCAGCTAATTTGCCAGAGATCAGCACCATCGGAACGCCCACTCCCGGTTGTGTGCCAGAGCCTGTGAAGACCACATTCTCAATTCCTCGGGCAAGGTTACGTGGCCGGAATGGGCCAGTTTGGAAGAAGGTATGCGCGCTAGCAAAGGGAGCGCCTGCCTCCATCCCTTGTGCTCGCCACTCAACGGGAGTCGTGAGGTGCTCCACCTCGATGCCTGACGCAAAGTCGGTATAGCCCCGCGCTTCAAGGGTGCGCACCATCTCATCGCGATATCGATTGCGCTCTTTCGACCAATCGATTGCGGAGTTGAGGTTCGGCGTAGGAAAGAGCACGTAATACGAGGACTTGCCCGCTGGTGCGAGCGAGGGGTCATCATAGGTTGGCACTGTCACAAGTAACGAAGGATCAGTCATAAAAGTTTTCTTCTTGATTAATTCCTCGAAGACGCCATCCCACGATTGACCAAAATGAATATTGTGGTGGGCAATGTGGTCATAGCTCTTATTCGAGCCAACGAGCATGACAACACATGAAGGCGAGTAATTCAAACGTTTCACATCCAGCGGCTCTCTATCAAGCAACTCTTTGTAGGCAATCGGTAGATCTGGATTAAGCACGACAACATCACCTGGGATATGTTCACCAGTATCAGTGAGCACACCTGTAGCACGACCGTTCTTGATTGCAACGCTTGTAACCGTCGTTGAATACCGAATCTTCACGCCATGTTTTTCGGCCGCCCCTGCAAGCGCTCGAGGTAGTGCATGCATCCCACCTTTAGGAAAGAAAACACCATTGACGCTATCCATGTATGCAATCACGGCATAGATTGCAAGAGCTTGCTGCGGACTTACTCCGGCATACATCGCCTGGAAGGAGTAAACCTTCTGAGTTCGTGGATCCTTTAGGTATTGATTGACTTTTGGCGCGAGTCGACGGAAGCCACCAATTGCAATTAGTTTTGCCAAGTTGGGAGTGAGCAGCTGAAGTGGTGAATCAATATTTCGATCGATGAAGTCGTTCATCTCGTACTTGTATAACTTGGTGACAAAATCAACATACTTTCGATAACCCATCGCTTCATCTGGTCCAATAACACGCGCGATCTCTTCTTCCATTTCGGCAGTGTTCGGAAAGACATCAAGCTGGGAACCATCGTGATAAAACGCTCGATAGAGCGGGCGCAGCGGCACCAGCTCTAGCCAATCTGAAAGTTTCTCACCGACAGAGGCCAGCGCCTCTTCGATAAGTGAGGGCATGGTGAGAACGGTCGGGCCAGTATCGAAGCGATAACCCTGATCGACAATGAGGCCATTTCGTCCACCGGGAACGGACTCTCGTTCCACGATCGTGACCTCGCGACCTGCGCCAGCTAAGCGGAGCGCTGCGCTCAACCCGCCAAGTCCGGCGCCAACGACAATCACCTTGTCGGTAGGTCCTGAGACTTTTCGCATTACGCGCTCCTTTGTGTTGCCTTTATCGCAAGTTCTGAGAGAAATTCCCGACCCGAGCGTGAAATCTTCGGGTCTTTGATTGCCGATAGGGCAAGGATAGTTTTCTCTTCAATTAATTTCTCGATGAAATCGACAGCCCCCGACCGTTGAATCAGTTCGCGCAAGGCATTTATCTCATCAAGAGTGAGGCTCTTCTGGCCAAAGAGCTTCACGAACTCATTCAGTTCGTTGGTAGCAAGATTCTGCTGCGCGTAGGCAATTAGAGCCGTTCGTTTTCCTTCAATCAGATCATCGCCTGCTGGTTTACCTGTGACAGAACTATCACCGAACACCCCAAGCAAGTCATCTCGCATTTGGAAAGCAATTCCAAGTGGTATTCCATATTCGGTATAGATCGGCAGGAAATCCTCACCGGCGCCAGATAGGGCGGCTCCAAAATGTAACGGACGCTCAATTGTGTACTTACCAGATTTATACGTTGCAATCTTCAGTGCATCATCTATGGTCATCTCATTGCGGCTACCGCCGTGCATATCCAGATACTGGCCAGCCATCAGCTCTACGCGCATGATGTCGAAGATGGGATTGACTGCCTGAAGTTGCGTGAGGGAGAGCCCTGAGAGATTGAGCGCTTGAGTTGACCAGACGAGAGCAAGATCACCGATTAGGAGCGCAGTTGCGTGGCCAAAGCTCTCACTATCGCCAACACCGTGACGTTCGCGGTGGCTGCGTTCGAAGCGTCGATGCATTGAAGGTGCCCCGCGCCTGGTATCTGATCCATCCATCATGTCGTCGTGAATTAGCGCGCAGGCCTGGAGTAATTCCAAGCTCACCGCAGCTTTGTAGATGCCTTCATCGTCGGGGGAGCCGCCAGCGCCAAGGAAACCTGCAATGGCAAAAAGCGGGCGCAATCGCTTTCCTCCAATCAGGAATTCACTAAGTGCGCCACCAATAGATGTGAGCTGCGAATCGATGGTGGTTAGTTCGTTATAGGCGGCAGCCAGAAAGTTCTCTAGGGCGCGGTCTATCGCCAAACGAGAGCCGGAAAGCATGTAGCAACGCTACCCTGACTGCCGTGAACCAGCCGACAAGCCTTTCGTTTGAGTTCTTCCCGCCCAAGGATGGGGCAGGGGAGGCGCGGCTCTGGGATACCCTCGCCCACCTTGCCGACATCGCGCCGGATTTTCTCTCGGTCACCTACGGAGCCGGCGGAAGTACACGTGATCGCACGCTTCGGATAACTTCAGAAATAACAGCGCGAACGGGAATTCCAACTGTTGCGCATTTAACGTGTGTAGGAGCTACGCGCGCTGAACTTGAATCGGTACTCACGCAATATAAGAGCGCTGGCATTCATCGAGTGCTTGCGCTGCGCGGTGATCCACCCGAAGGCCCGCGTGATCTGTGGGTGAACACGCCAGATGGATTTGATCATGCCGATCAACTCGTAGCGAAAGCACGAACGATGGGTTTCGACGTTGGCGTAGCCGTCTTTCCAGATGGCCATCCCGCCAGCAAAGATCGAGCAGAAGACCTTGTTACGCTCAAGCGAAAAGTTGACGCTGGCGCCACTTTCGCGATTTCACAATTCTTCTTCGATGTGAATTCTTGGCAACATTTGATGAACCAAGTTGCGCGCGCTGGACTTAACTTGACTTTGATTCCAGGAATCATGCCGGTTACAAATGTCAAACAAATAATTCGCTTTGCAGAGCTATCTGGAACAGAAATTCCTCCAGCAATTAGATCGCGATTTGAAGCGGTCGCAGATGATCCAGTCGCCGTTGCGCAATTGGGTGTTGAAGTGGCAACCACTCTGTGCCAAGAGTTGATCGATATCGGAGTGGATGCTTTGCATTTCTTCACGTTAAATAGCTCGCCAGCAACGCGTGAAGTCGTGGCGAATTTGGGAATCAGATGATGAATCGAAGAGAATACTTACGAGCGTGGTCAGCGCTCCATGGCTTTGCTGCCGACTCTGAAGTTCAAGGAATCGCTCGAGCATATTTAGCAGTGAACTACTCGCTTGTTAAACCACTTGTTTTGATCAAATTCACACCGAATTTAGTGACATTGTTTGCTCCGGCACTTGCCTTGCTCGCGTTGTTCACAGAGAACACACTTCTAGTTGCACTTCTGATTCTCGGTTCGCTCATGGTTGATGGATTCGATGGCGCTGTAGCAATCATTCGCGGTAAAACCTCTGCGATGGGCGGGGTTTGGGATGGCATCGTCGACCGAGTGACCGAGCTGCTTTGGATTGGCGCGCTTTACTATGCGGGAATCTCACCTGCGCTCCTCTTATCAATCTGGGTTGTGGTAGCCACTCAGGAATATGGCCGCGCAAAACTCCATCATGTTGCTGGAGGCAGCTCCGGTCTCTTAGGCGTGGTGACTATCTGCGAACGCCCGGTGCGAGGTTTACTCGTTTCGCTCGGGTTCTTGGGATCGTTGGTCTACTCCAGCACATTGCAATGGGTTGCGCTGATTTGGTTAGTAATGCAGAGCATCGCGCTCATTCAATTTATTTCGATGGCGCGGAAGCAATTACGTTAGCGACGATTTCGCCACTAATTCCCACCAGCGGCATGCCGCCTCCTGGATGAGCAGAACCACCTACGAGATATAAACCTTCAATGGGGGATCGATTCGACGCTCTATTAAAGGCGGCATTCACTCCGTTACTCGATTTCCCGTAAATAGAACCGCCGGGTGCATTGAAGAGCGTTTCGATATCTGCAGGCGAGCGATAGCTAAGAGTCTCTATTCGCGCTTTATCGAGTAGGCCTCGAGCAACGAGAAGATCAACCAAATGCTCGCTATATCGTTGCGAAACTTCTGGAGCGTTCCAATCAAATCCATCTCCGCTCGAACTGTGGCGTGGAGCATTAACGAGAACAAACCACGATTCATGATTGGGCGATGGTGACATCGAATGATCCCACGGCGAGCAAATATAAAGCGTTGGATCAGCAACCGGCGTTTGGGTCTTGAAGAGGGCATCAAATTCTGCATCGTAATCAGCAGGGAATGAAACGGTGTGGTGACTCTGGCTGGCATCTCTGCCTTTCAAACCTAACAGGAGATAAAAGCCAGAGAAGGATGGGATAGCGTGGTTAAGTTTTCTTCGTTCGCGCGCGCCCTTTGGATGATTGGAAAGCAATTGCTTGTAAGTAAATTGCGCGTCAACATTACTTATTACATGGTCAGCGTCGAACTGGTCACCATTTGCGAGCATGATGCCTGTTGCTTTATTACCTGTTGTGGTGATTGAACGAACCTCACTATTGAGATGGACTTCAACGCCAAGGTCTTTTGCTCGTCGCTCGAGCGCAGCACTAAGTTGGCCGATACCACCTGCAATATGCCACGCACCAAAAATCTGTTCGATGTAGGCAATGGTCAGCAGTACTGCTGGTGCTTTTCGTGGATCAGAGCCGGTATATGTTGCATACCGGTCAATGAGCGTGATGAGTTCCGGGGTAGTTAGGTAGCGCTTTGCCATTTTTCGCAGCGAGGTAAATGGTGAAATCGTCTTCAAACTGGCGAGGAATCCTGGCCTTCGCAATAAAGGAAGTAGTCCACGAAGCTCTGATTCGACGAAGGGCTCTCGAGCAACATCCCACATCGCCTCGGCTCGGTCCATCAACGCTACCCACTCTTGAGCGCTTTCCTTCCCAAAAGTTTTTTCGATTGCTTCTGCGACGCCAGCGCGAGAGGCATTGGGAAGTGTTAACCGTTTGCCACTAGCAAAGTGGTAATCAAAAGCGGGATCAACGGGGGTGAGTGTCACCTCTTCCTCTAGCGGTGCACCCGTCTTTAAGAAGAGATCTCGGTAGACCGCTGGGAGGGTGAGTAGCGAAGGGCCAGTATCGAAGGAATATCCGGCGAAACTCTCAACCTGACACTTACCACCAAGCCTCGCTGAGCGTTCGAAGAGCTGAACGGAGAAACCTTTCTTCGCTAAGCGAAGCGCTGCACTCAATCCACCGAGCCCACCACCGATGATGATCACTTTGTTGCTAGAAGAGGTGGGATTCATAACGCCCTAGATTTCCATTCCAGTCGATTCTTTCGTTTCAACCACCACGATCGAAGAACTAGGTAACAAAGCAGAGCGATAGCAATAGGATGGAGCAGCGCACTGGTTATTGATGATTGACTTCGAATCGCTGCCATGAAACGGGAAATGAGAGCCGCAAGTAGAAGGAAGATTCCCCATTGCCACCCAAGAGCAGCGATGAAGAGCGGAAAGATGTAGAGCGAGACCAGGAAGATGATGACAAGTAACGCACCCGAGAACGAACCAAAAGCCGACCAAAGCGACTTTGAATACCCTTCACGGAGTTCGCTCCAGGATTGATACATGCGGCATTGTGCGATCGTGCTGCCATCGATGACATTTCCATGATAACCGCTGCGCTTCATTTGACGTGCCAGATGAATGTCATCGAGCACTTCCTCGCGGATCGACTTGTGTCCACCGGCGCTAAAGTATGCGTTCGTATCGAAGATGAAGAATTGTCCGTTAGCTGCCGTAAGTTGTGGCCTCAATGAGCGTTCAGCAATGCGCAGGGGTAATGTCGTAATCCAACTCCATTGAAGTAGCGGTTGAATCAACCATTCACTGAGGCTCTTTGCAATCTGTCGTGGATAGGGAGAGATGAATTTCCATCGATATTTCTTGAGAGCGTTAATCGAGCGAACCACCGCTGCAGGTTGTAGCCGGACATCGGCATCGATAAAGACCAGGTATTGCGAGTCAGAGGCAGCGTTTGCTAATTGCCAGCAGGCGAAATTCTTCCCCGTCCACCCCTCAGGGAGCTCTTGTCCATAGAGCAGAGTGAGATTGGCATGCCCCGACGCTAATTTTTTCACAATCTGGTTGGTTTCATCTGTCGAGGCATCATCGAGCACGATGACTTGGAAATCGGCGAGGTTTTGTTGAGCCAACACCGTTTCCAAACATTGCGCAATATTTCTGCCTTCATTGCGGGCAGGGATGAGAATCGAAACTTTTTCACTTATGACTTCTTTATTCCCGGGACGGCGTAGGAGTAAACCGTTAACAATCGAGTGGAGGGCAAGTGCAAACCCAAGTACAAAGAGAATTGTGGTCACTGACGATTTATCCAGCGCTTGAGTAAATATGGGAAGAGAAAGAGCGAGAAGCAGAATCCACCAACAAGCGCTACACCCGGGCGAGAGAAGAAGAAGAGATTTCCCACAACGCAAGAGAACCAAGTCCAGATGAGTAACGCGTCGCCTGCGTTTGTGTTTACTCCGTTCTTCCGTCGCTCTCGTGGCAGAAAGAGTTGTAAGAGCGCCATAAGTAATATTCCAGAGAGGAGCCAGCCGAATGTGTTGGAAAGTGGAATCTCTGGTTGGAAGGGAACATGTGGCGTGGTGTCACTCCAGGTCCACCGCCCCGCGCTCACCATCTGGGGATCAAGGAATAGATCCCATGACATGAGTGCAAAACCTCCGACGACGATGGTCCAACGAGGCGAGAGTTCACGTGCAGCAATCAGCAATGGATGGGTGAGCATCATCCATGCGAAGGGAACGACCAAGGGAACATTAAAAAGAAATGCGCCCAACGAAATGTCGTACGCGTAATTACCAAAGGGCCATCCAGTGGTGACACCAATTTGTTCAATCAATAATCCGAATGTGAAAGTAATCAGAAAATATCGGGTGACATAGACGCTGCCATGGGAGAGGTACGCATTGACCAAGGTTGCACAAGCAGCTGCGTACACAGTGCCAATGGTGATGAGTCTGAGCGCTTCGCCATCTAAGAGTGGGTAGGAGATTTGAAAGGCGATCGCTACAGCAAGGGAACCCCAGAGAAGCAGAGAGTCGAAACGGCTGGGGCCACGTCGCTCACGTCTACGAGGGGTGTAATTTCGGATGGACACAGCGTTAGTCTGCCGTATTGCCGAGGGCGATTCCATTAAGCGAGCCCGAAGCAGACTCCACAGCAAATCTGGCGAATAACTCTTCGCTATACCAGCCGACTTCTTTAGTCGCCGCAATCGCACGGTTATGTTCATCGGATTTATACGCGAAGTCTCGAAGAGATTTTCCATCGCTCCATAGCGAGAAAGTTCCTTGCAATCCGATGGGAGCCTCACCGATTCCGATGGCGGTAATCAAACCAGGCGCGCGCTCTAGCGCATCGATGACAGGAGGAACTGCTCGCCAAAAGGTGATGTTCTTCGACCATTTAATGCGTGCTCTAGTGATTGCTGCGATGGCAAGTGGGCTATGCGTTTCTAGCGACGGCTTTGCTTCACTCTTCACAAATGGTTCTTGCTTTGCCCACGCTCCGTGGGACGAGAGCGTCTGTAAATTTAACGCTGCACATTCTTTGGCTCTACTGTTCCAGCGTTGGATTAATCGTGAACTCTTTATCTGTGCTACGGCCTGTTCATCTCCAACGATTAATAAGCCCCACTGCCATAGATCAGCATCGCGCGGCGTGAAGCTTTGCCCCTTGCCAGTTCCCAAGAGTTTGTAAAAAGTTAAACCGTGGACGGCGCGCAGATAGGTTCGATCTAAGGCCATCCGCAGGATTGCGAAAGGGATTGCGCTGGTGTGGATCCGCCAGATGAAGAGCGTAATTTTCATGCGTGCACATGTCGTTTGATTTCGGCCACTACATCGCTCGAGCTATCCCACATCGGAGCATGTCCGGTATCTTTGAGAATTACCCAACGTGTATGCGGTGGTACGAGTGAACGTTCTTGACATGTCTTTGCAGGAAGTGCACGATCTCGATCGCCAAAAATTACCGTGACCGGAACGTTTTCAGAGATGGGCGTATCAAATCTCTTATCAAGAAATGCATCCCATGCTGGGTAATACCCATCGGACCGAGCCATCGCCATTGTTGCATCGAGCATGGTCTGATATCCAATCTCTTGCCAACGAGGTGAGACTCGTGAAAATCCAAGGCGCTGCGCGGGAGAGAGTCGTAGCGCGACGTGCGCGAATTTTGAGGTTCGATTAGCAATTCGTTTTGCTGCATCGGTGCCTGGAACGCGAAAGAAGAATGGATGTAACCACAGTCCTGCCGGAGCAAGTGCGCAGACTGTCTGGACATTCTGGGGAAAGTGTCCAGCTAATTCGAGAGCAATCCAACCTCCGAGAGAATTTCCGACAACGTGCGCACGTTCAAGACCTTCGCGAACCATCTCTTCGCGAAGATGAGTGGCCAGTGATTGTGGATCCATTGCCACGCGTGGATCTAATGGGTTGCCACCATGTCCAGGAAGCAGGCAGGTGATAACTTCGCCAAATTCTTGGAGCGCGGGAATGACTGGTTTCCAGACGGTATCTGCAGAGCCCATTCCGTGGATAAGAAGGATGGGCGAACGCGAACCGCTACTGGCACCTTGGGCAGGTGCGTTAGCGCCAACAGGAGCGAATCGCTGAAACTTCACGGTCACCAGGAGATTCTCTCGCAACCTGTTACTGCTCTGCCACCTCGATTACTTTCCCCCCGGTGATTGCAACCAGTTCGGTGAAAGATGTGGGAAAAACCGCATGCGGGTGGCCGGCGGCAGCCCAAATGATCGAGTGCTCACCGAGTGCGCCATCTATATATGTATCGATAGCAGTGGCGTGGGCGATGGGCGCAACGCCACCAATGGCAAATCCAGTCGCCGAGCGGACCAAATCAGCATCTGCTCGATCCAGACTGGAGACGCCCAGGTGCTTGGCGACAAGTTCGGTGTCAACTCGATGTCTGCCGGAGGTAAGAATCAATATCGGTTTATTGCTCACAGCGAAGATTAATGAGGAACAAATCTGGCCAACTTCTACGCCAAGCGCATCGGCCGCTTCCCGAGCGCTGCGGGCGGAATCTTCAAGGATTGTGATCTCGCCGCTCACCGCCAACTCCCTTAAGCGAGCGCGAACTCGCACAACGCTCGGATGGTTAGAAACGCTCTCGCTCACGAGGGAAGTTTACTTCAGAAGCCCATCTCGCTGAGCCTGGCGATAGAGGTCGGTCTTCGTCGGCAGATTGATTCCAGCTTTGGTGTACTTCTTACGCGCGCGTTGAATGTATTCCGAAGCCGTACTTCGTGAAATATCCAT